>DATGVE010000078.1:0-12041 GCA_035300725.1 Candidatus Eiseniibacteriota bacterium
ATCGAAGCCGCCACGAAGACCCAGCGCGATGGGATTCAGGGCGAGCTCGAAACGCTGCAGCAGGAGATCGAGGCGACGCGCACCGACCTCGAGGCGCTGCACCCCAAGCAGATCCTTACCGACACACAGTTCCGCGACTACTCGGAGCGGTTCGGCCGCGCGTTCAAGGCTGGCATAGGGGCCGAGGCGGTGCGCGAGCTCCTGTCACGCATCGAGCTAACGTCCGAGATGTACAGGCTGCGCGAGGAGTCGAAGTCCTCGAGCGGCCAGCGCAAGCAGAAGGCGATCAAGCGCCTGAAAGTCGTCGAAGATTTCCGCAAGTCGAACGCCAGCCCGACGTGGATGGTGCTCGAGGTGCTGCCGGTCATCCCACCCGAGCTGCGCCCGATGGTCCAGCTGGACGGCGGCCGGTTTGCCACCTCCGACCTGAACGACCTGTACCGCCGCGTGATCAACCGCAACAACCGGCTGAAGAGGCTGCTAGAGCTCGGCGCGCCCGAGATCATCGTGCGCAACGAGAAGCGGATGCTCCAGGAAGCGGTCGACGCATTGATCGACAACGGCCGCCGCGGCCGTGCCATCACCGGAACCGGCAACCGCAAGCTGAAGTCGCTCTCCGACATGCTCAAGGGCAAGCAGGGGCGGTTCCGCCAGAACCTGCTGGGCAAGCGTGTGGACTACTCGGGCCGTTCCGTCATCGTGGTCGGTCCCGAGCTGAAGCTCCACGAGTGCGGCCTGCCCAAGAAGATGGCGCTCGAGCTCTTCAAGCCGTTCGTCATGCGCGAGCTCGTCAACAAGGGCTACACGACCAACATCAAGTCGGCCAAGCGAATGGTCGAGCGGAGCAGGACTGAAGTCTGGGACGTCCTCGACGAGGTCATCCGCGATCACCCCGTGCTGCTCAACCGCGCCCCCACACTGCACCGTCTGGGAATCCAGGCGTTCATGCCGGTACTGGTCGAAGGCTCGGCGATTCAGATTCACCCGCTGGTGTGCGCAGCCTTCAACGCCGACTTTGACGGCGACCAGATGGCCGTGCACGTTCCGCTCTTCAGCGGCGCCATCGCCGAAGCGAAGAACCTGATGATGTCGTCGCAGAACATCCTGTCGGCGGCGGACGGCCACCCCGTGGTCGCGCCGACGCAGGACGTGGTCCTGGGCGCCTACTGGCTCACCGCGGCTCGCGGCGAGAAGCCCAAGGAAGTGGCTGACCTGCAGAAGCTGCGGGCGTTCAGCTCGCAGAACGAGGTTGTGTTGTCGCTCGAGGCCAAGGTGGTCAAGCTCCAGGAATGGATCCGGGTCAGGATCGGGGACGAGCTGATCGTCACCACGCCCGGGCGCGTGGTCTTCAACCAGCCGCTGCCCGTTGGCAAAGCGCCGCAGGGGACCGGGGGTGCGTCACCCGAAGACGTCGCGAACATGCACCCGCTGCCTTTTCAGAACGCGCACTACGACCGCAAGCTGCTGCGCACCCTGGTGGCGGAGCTGTACCGCCTCTACGGCAGCGATACCACCGCGATCGTGGTCAACGACATCAAGCGGCTCGGGTTCCGGTACGCAACACAGGCCGGGATCACCGTGTCCGCGATGGATATCCCGCACCCCGAATCGAAGTGGCGGATCATCCGCGAAACCGAAAAGGAAGTCGCCGACGTCGAGAAGATGTACCGCCGTGGTGTGATGACCGACGACGAGCGCTACCGCAAGGTGATCGAGCTCTGGCAGCGCGCCTACGAAGAAGTGGGTAACGCCACCGAGCACGCCTTCGACAAGTTCAGCCCGATCTGGATGATGATGGGCTCGGGCGCCCGCGGAAACATCCAGCAGATCCGCCAGCTGGCTGGCATGCGAGGCCTGATGGCCGACCCAACCGGCCGGATCATCGACCTGCCGATCATGGCCAACTTCACGGAAGGCCTGACTGTGCTCGAGTACTTCATCTCCACACACGGCACCCGCAAGGGACTGGCCGACACCGCGCTTCGCACCGCCGACTCCGGCTACCTGACGCGCCGTCTTGTCGACGTCGCTCAGGACGTGATCGTGCGCGTGGAGGACTGCGGCACTACGAATGGAATCTGGGTTCGTGACATCACGCCCGAGCGGGCGAAGAACGAGCCCATCTTCGAGAAGATCGCCGGCCGGGTGACGGCCGAGGACATCACCGTCGGAGGCAAGGTCCTCGTTCCAACAGGCCAGTCGATCAGCGACGACGCGGCGCGGAAGATCATCGCGGCCGGCGTGCCGGTCAAGATGCGTTCGGTTCTGGTGTGCGAGGCGCGCGAAGGCGTCTGCCGCACGTGCTACGGCCGCAACCTGGCGACCGGCAAGGTGGTGGAGATCGGCGAGGCGGTGGGTGTCATCGCGGCGCAGTCCATCGGCGAACCGGGTACTCAGCTGACGATGCGTACGTTCCACACCGGCGGTGTCGCCGGGGTGGACATCACCCAGGGTCTGCCCCGCGTGGAGGAGCTGTTCGAGGCTCGCATCCCCAAGGGCAAGGCCATCATCTCCGAGATCGACGGGGAGCTCGAGATCATCCGCCAGGAGGGCTCGCGCAAAGTGCGCGTGACGTCCAAAGAGGAATTCGAGGTCTCTTACCCGATCGACCCCAAGATGCAGGCGCTCGTCAAGAACAAGGAAGACGTGATGGAGGGCCAGGAGCTGGCCCGCGACGCCAAGGGCAACGTGGCGCGGACGCGCCACGCCGGCAAGGTGTCGGTGACGCCCAAGGAGATCAGCGTGCGGACCGTCGACGAGGAGGTCCGCGAGTACGCGATTCCGCACCAGGTGCGCATCCGGCCCGAGCTCGACCGCCGGGATGGGCAGAAGGTGCTCATCAAGGCGGGACAGCAGGTCACCGAGGGGTCGATCTCACCCCAGGAGCTGCTCCACATCCTCGGCAAAGAGGCGGTTCAGACGTTCCTGGTCGACGAGGTCCAGAAGGTATACCGCAGCCAGGGCGTGGACATCAACGACAAGCACATCGAGGTGATCGTGCGGCAGATGATGCGGAAGGTCCGCGTCGACTCAGCCGGCGATACGGGCCTGCTGCCGGGCGAGATCGTCTCGCAGTGGGAGTACGAGGAGGGCAACGCGAAGGCACTGGCGGAGGGCGGCGAGCCGGCCACTGCACAGACCGTGCTGCTGGGCCTGATCAAGGCGGCTCTGAACACGACTTCGTGGCTGTCCGCGGCGTCGTTCCAGGAGACCACCCGCGTGTTGACTGAAGCCGCCATCTCGGGCAAGGTCGACCGGCTGCGGGGCCTGAAGGAGAACGTGATCATCGGCAAGCTCATCCCTGCCGGGACCGGGCTCGACTACTACAAGAAGCAGCGGGAGCAGGCGGCCAGGATCCTCGAAGAGGAGCCGATCGACCTCGAAACCCTGTCGGTTTGACCGAATAACCGGGCCAACGTGGCCCGGTTTTCATATGAGAGGGAACCTAGGTTCCCTCTCATGGCTCTCTTTCCTGCAGGTTGGGATTGTTTCAAAAGTCACTCCTGGCCACGCACGCTGACAACAGGACTGATTGGCGGACGGGCCCGGCGAAGCCGGGCCTACCAGCGACGCGTTACGGCTGGCAGCGTGGCCCGGTTTCGTTTAGAGTCACGGGTACGTGCACAAGGGGGCGCCCGCCACGGGTTGCCTCCTTTTCTTATGAGAGGAAACCTAGGTTTCCTCTCATGACTCTCCTTCCTGCAGGTTGTGACTCTTTTTGAATAGCTCCTCCTCGCGACAGGGGCTGCCTACAAGGACGATTGGCGGGCGGCCCGGCGGAGCCGGGCCTACAGGCCACGCTGGTTCGTGCGGGTGGGCAACTTATGATGGAGAGGTGATCCCAAGCTCCAGGCTGCGTCGCGCCCTCGCGCTGGCGCTGACCTGTCTGGCGTTGCTGGCGGCGTGCGATTCCGGCAAGCTGACCGGGCTGACACAGGGCCCGAAGCTGGCGAAAGACCAGACGCTCCGAGTGCAGCTCGACGACCAGCCGGGTTCTCTCGATCCCGGCCAGACCCAGTACCAGTACGAGACAGCGGTCTTGCGGGCCATCGCCGAGCCCCTGCTGAAGCCGTCTCCGGACTTGAGCGGCGTGCTGCCAGCGGCCGCGCAGAGCCACGAGGTCGGCAACGCCGGAACCGTCTTCGTCTTTCACCTGCGGCCCAATGGAGCGTATTCAGACGGCACACCGGTCAAGGCGCAGGACTTCGTTTACGCATGGCAGCGCCTGATCGATCCGCGCCTAGCCTCGCCTCAGGGGACGTTGTACGCCAATGACGTCCTGAATGGCGACAAGGTGTCGGCCATGGATCCCCAGCGGGACGCGGCCAACCTCGACGCGGCGCTCGCCACGCTTGGATTGAAGGCCCTGGACGACAGCACCTTCCAGGTCACGCTATCCCAGCCCGACCCTGCCTTCATCTGGCTCGCCGCGATGCCGGCATCGGCGCCGGTCCGGCAGGACATCGTCAAGAAGAACGGCGACAAGTGGGCGGGAAGCCCCGACACGCTGATCACCAACGGGCCCTTCATGGTCACCGAGATGGTTCGCAACGACCACATCACCGCAATCCCGAACCCGCACTATTGGGGCGCCAAGCCAACGCTAAAGACGATCAAATTCCTGGTGGTGAACGACGGCGCCGCTGCCTTGACGAAGTACAAGAACGGTGAGCTCGACGAGATCGCTGTGCAGCCGGCCCAGGCGGCGACCGTTTCAGGCGATTCCAGTCTGAGGCAGGAGCTGAAGAAGACCCCCGACCTCACGGTGTTCTGGATCGTCTTTCGTATGAACGCGACCTTGACGAGCAATCCGAAGCTGCGGCTCGCGATCGCCCAGGCGATCGACCGCGAAGCTTTCGCGGCGCAGGTGTTTCAGGACCAGGCGATCGCCGCAGACACTTTCATCCCGAGAGGCATGCGAGGCTCTGCACCCAACCGGTCCGCACAGAGATTCGACGTGGCCCAGGCACGCGCGTCACTGGCCGCGTCAGGCATACCTGTGTCGCAGCTCACGGCACTCAAGTTCTCCTACGACCAGTCGAAGGACTTCAGCAAGGCGACGGCCAAGTTCGTCCACGACCAGCTGAAGACGAATCTCGGCATCGACATCACCCTGCAGGCACTCGACGCCAATACGCTTGGATCACATCTCGGGAGCGGAGACTTCCAGATCGCCGGCCCGATGGGGTGGAGCGCGGACTACCCGGACCCGGCCAACTGGTACCACATCTTCACAACGACGAGCCCGAACAATCTCGCCTTCTATCAGAACCAGCAGTACGACAACTTCGTCAGGGTCGCGAGGACGGATGCCCAGCCGGACCGTCGGGACCAGGAGTACCAACAGGCCCAGCAGATGCTGCTCAGCGACGCGCCGGCGGCGTTTCTCGCGCAGACCGTCAGCTGGCATCTGGTGAAGCCGTACGTGCGCGGGATCGTCACCTCGCCGGTCCAGGAGTGGCCGGGGGCGCTGGTTCCGGGACAGATTTCCATCGCGCCCCACTGATCAGTAGAGGTAAGTCGCACATGGGGCCTGATAACCGCATCCACGCGGTCGCGCTCGCGGCCGCCGGGATGGTTGCCTTAGCCGCATGCTCCATCGGCAGCAACTTCCAGCTCGCCCCGACCCAGGAGCTGCGCGTCAGGCTGTCGACCGAACCGTCGACGTTCGACCCTGGCCAGCAGCAGTGGGACTATGAAGCCGCGGTGGGTCGCCAGACTTTCGAGGCGCTTCTGAGACCTACCAGGGACTTGAGAGACCTGACCGGCGCGGCAGCCGACAGCTACAAGGTCGACGGCACAGGGCAGGTCTATACGTTCAAGCTGCATCCCGGCGCCAGGTGGAGCGACGGCAAGCTGGTGAAGGCCGGCGACTTCGTGTACGCCTTTCAGCGCCTGCTGGACCCCCGCCTGGCGGCGCCGTACGCGTCCTTTTATCTAACGATCAAGAACGCGGCCACGGTCAACGGCATGGACATCAACGACCCGGGGATCGACGCCGCCCTTCAGACCCTCGGCGTGAAGGCAGTCGACGACAACACATTTGAGGTCACGCTCGAAGCGCCCGCGGGCTATTTCAAGTGGATCGCCGGCCTGTGGACCAGCGCTCCAGTTCGCAAAGACGTGGTCGAAAAGTGGGGCAAGGACGCGGGCGGCGGTGACCAGTGGGCGACGGTCTCTCCCGCGGGCCCGCGGCAGGTGGTCGGCAATGGTCTGTTCAAGCTCTCGGAGGTTGTGGGCAAGGACCACGTCACGCTCGTGCTCAATACGAGCTATGCGGGCAGCCAACCGAAGCCGACTCTGAAGAAGATCACCGAGTACTTCATCGACGACGAGACTGTCGCCTACGCCAAGTACAAGAGCGGCCAGCTCGACATGATCACGGTGCCCCTTGCCGACACCGAAGCAGTGCGGAGCTCTCCGGAGCTGTTCAAGGTCCCGCAGCTGTCGGTCTTCTGGATCAGCCTGAACGTCAGAAAGGCGCCATTCGACAATCCCAAAGTTCGCCTTGCGTTCGCGCAAGCGATCGATCGCGAGTCATACAACAACAGCGTCCGGCGAGGGCGTGGCGTGGCGACGTCCACACTCATCCCCAGAGGCATGCGCAACTACCGGCCCGACCTGGGTACTCCGCAGAAGTTCGACCCTGCCGCCGCCAGGGCGACGCTGGCTTCTTCCGGCGCGAGCTCTGACTCGCTCAACGGCGTGCGATTCACCTACGTCAGCACCAGCGCGAGCAGCAAGACGACAGCGGAGTTCGTGCAGGCTCAGCTCAAGACCAGCCTGGGGGTCGACGTGGTGCTCGACGGCGCCGACTTCAAGACGTTCAGCAACCGCATGCGGAGTGGCAACTATGCGTTCGGTGGACCGACCCCTTGGGGCGCCGACTATCCCGACGCGCAGGACTTTTACGACATTTTCTTGACTGGTTCGGGTAACCAGTTCAGCGGCTGGAGCAACAAGACCTACGACGACGCGGTAACCGCCGCCGATGCCGCGACGGACCAGGCGAAGCGTGACGCGGGCTACGAAAGCGCGGGGAAGGCTCTCATTTCGGAGGCACCGGTCATCTTCCTGTACCAGTCCAGCGCTTGGTATGTCGTGAAGCCGTACGTGAGGGGCATCATCGCGACGCCGAGCGACGACCAGTGGCTCGGCAGCTTCTTCACATGGAGCATTCAGCTAGCCGAGCACTAGGGCGTTGCGGCGGCCACGTCGAGGATCCGGTATCCCTTCTTCGACTTCAGGCGCTGGACCTGGTAGCCCACTGTCGCGAGCCAGGTCGCGAGCGAGTCGGCTCCTAGGTTGCGCTGCACGACCAGGTAGGCGTGGCCGCCGGGCTGCAGGCGCGGCAGCCACCTCAGCAAGAGCTCGTGGAGAGGAGCCTTGCCGACCCGGACAGGCGGATTCGAATAGATGGACTCAAAGCGCGTATCGGCCGGGACTTCGTCGGGAGAGCATGCGGTGACGTTGGCAACGCCGGCCGCGGCCGAGTTCGTCCGGGTCAGGTCAAGCGCCCGCTGGTTGACGTCGACAGCCCACACTCTGGCCCCTGGCGCCTGGCGGGCGAGGGCGATCGCGATCGGACCGTAGCCGGCGCCGAGGTCCAGGATGTCGCCTCTTTGCGGTGGGGGTGGGGCCTCTTTGAGCAGGACCAGGGTCCCCAGGTCCACACCTCTGGAACCGAACACGCCGCGGTCCGCCTGCAGCTCGAGCGCCAGCTCGCCGACATGGAGGTGAACCTTGCGGGGTTTCGATGCCACGGCCGGTGCCGGGTCGAAGTAATGGGACGGCTGGACGGCCGGTTCGGCGCTCGTTGGGAGCCGCCTCTTTTTGGGTATACTCATCGTTTGTCGCCCAATCGGCTAATGCCGCCTGGGATTTGAGCCGTCATTCGGAGAAACGTTTGCCCACCATCCAGCAACTTGTCCGCACTCCGCGCAGGGCGGCCAGGTCGAAGTCTAAGGCGCCGGCCCTCAAGGGCTCACCGCAGAGGCGGGGAGTCTGCGTGCGCGTCTACACCCAGACCCCCAAAAAGCCGAACTCGGCCCTCCGGAAGGTGGCTCGCGTCCGGCTCACCACGGGAATCGAGGTGACCGCTTACATCCCCGGCATCGGCCACAACCTGCAGGAGCACTCCGTGGTGCTCATCCGCGGGGGCAAGGTGAAGGACCTGCCTGGCGTCCGCTACCACATCATCCGCGGCACGCTCGACACCGCAGGCACCAAGAACCGCAAGAAGGCGCGCTCCAAGTACGGGGCCAAGCGCGAAAAGGCGAAGGCGGCCTAGATGCCTCGACGCAGCCGTCCAGTCAAGCGTGTCATCGCGCCCGACCCCGTCTACCAGTCGGAGGCGATCGCCAAGTTCGTGAACGTGGTCATGAGCAAGGGCAAGCGGTCGACCGCAGAGAAGGTCGTTTATGACGCCCTGAGCCGCGCCGGCAAGCAGGCCAAGAAGGAGCCGCTCGAGGTATTCGATCTGGCCCTGCGCAACGCCACCCCGCTGCTCGAGGTCAAGCCCCGACGGGTCGGTGGCGCGACGTACCAGGTTCCGGTCGAGATCCGCCCGGAGCGCCGGCTCGCCCTGGCGCGCCGGTGGATCGTCCGTTTCGCTCGGCAGCGTGGCGGGAAGAGCATGTCTGAGAAGCTCGCATTCGAGCTGCTTGACGCTTCCCAGAACACGGGTGGAGCGGTGAAGCGCAAAGAGGAAACCCACCGAATGGCGGAAAGCAACAAGGCTTTCTCCCACTTCCGGTACTAGAAGAGAGATGAGCGTGGCACTTAAGATGCAGGAGCGTCCGGTCGCGATCGACAAGGTCCGAAACATCGGGATCATGGCGCATATCGACGCGGGCAAGACGACGACGACGGAGCGGATCCTTTTCTACGCGGGCCGCATCCACAAGATGGGTGAGGTTCACGAAGGTGCTTCGACCATGGACTGGATGGTCCAGGAGAAGGAGCGGGGGATCACGATCACGTCGGCGGCGACGACCGCCAACTGGCGCGACCACGCGATCAACATCATAGACACACCCGGGCACGTGGACTTCACCGTCGAGGTCGAGCGGAGCCTTCGGGTGCTGGATGGCGCGGTAGCCGTTTTCGACGCGGTCGCGGGCGTCGAGCCGCAGTCCGAGACCGTCTGGCGCCAGGCCGACCGCTACGGCGTGCCGCGGATCGCCTTCATCAACAAGATGGACCGCATCGGAGCCGACTTCTACGGCTCGCTGAACTCCATCCGTACCCGCCTGGGCGCCCGGGCCGTGCCCATCCAGCTGCCCATCGGCTCAGAGGACTCGTTCACAGGCTACGTCGACCTGGTGACCAAGCAGGCGATCGAGTACACGGACGACCTCGGAACGACCAACACCGAGTCTTTGGATATCCCAGCCGGGATGGCCGACCTAATCAAGCAGCACCGCCACGACCTGATCGAGGCGGTGGCCGATTTCGACGACGAGATCATGCACCTGTACCTCGACGAGAAGGAGCCGACGGAGGCTCAGATCAACGCTGCCCTTCGCAAGGGGACCGTCGCGGGCGTCCTTGTGCCGGTCCTGTGTGGTGCTGCCCTTCGGAACCGCGGCGTGCAGCCGATCCTCGACGCTGTCGTTGACTACCTGCCGTCCCCGGCCGATGTACCTGCGGTTGAGGGCGTCGACCCGAAGACGGGCGCACTGCTCGTCCGCGAGCACGACGACAACGAGCCGTTTTCGGCGCTGGCTTTCAAGATCCAGATGGACCCGCAAGGGGTCGGCAAGCTGACCTTCTTCCGTGTCTACTCAGGCAAGCTGAGGGCCGGCTCCGGCGTGATGAACGCGTCCAACGGGCGCAAGGAGCGCATCGGACGCATCCTTCGCATGCACGCGATCCGGCGCGAAGACGTCGACGAGGTGTTCACCGGCGACATCGCGGCTGCGGTCGGCCTCAAGTACACGACCACGGGCGATACGCTCGCGGACGAGGCACACCCGATCCTGCTCGAGTCGATTACCTTCCCCGAGCCCGTGATCTCGGTGGCGATCGAGCCGAAGACCAAAGCTGACCAGGACAAGCTCGGCATCGGTCTACAGCGCCTCACCGAGGAGGACCCGACGTTCAAGGTCCACACGGACCAGGAGACGGGCCAGACCATCATCGCCGGGATGGGCGAGCTGCACCTGGAGATCATCATCGACCGCCTCATGCGCGAGTTCAAGGTCGACGCCAACCAGGGCAAGCCGCAGGTCGCGTACAAGGAAGCGATCAAGAAGCCCGCGCATGGCGTCGGGCGCTTCATCCGGCAGTCCGGTGGTAAGGGCCAGTTCGGCCACGCCGAGGTCGACGTGCGCCCCGGCGAGACCGCGACCGGCTTCGTGTTCGAGGACAAGATCACGCAGGGACGCATCCCCCGCGAATACATCCCCGCAGTCGAGAAGGGCGTCAGAGAGGCCCTCCAGACCGGTGTGGTCGGGGGCTACCCGGTGGTCGACATCGTGGTCACCCTGGTCGACGGGTCGTACCACGCGGTGGACTCGAGCGAGATGGCATTCCACGTTGCGGGCTCGATGGCCGTCAAGGACGCGATGCACAAGGCTCAGCCCTACCTGCTGGAGCCGATCATGAAGGTGGACGTCGTCATGCCCGAGGAGTACCTCGGCGATGTGATGGGCGATCTCTCGTCTCGCCGAGGTCATATCCTCGGCATGGAGGGGCGCGGCACGTCGCAGAACGTCAAGGCCAACGTGCCTCTGGCCGAGATGTTCGGTTACGCTACCGAACTTCGGTCGATGACCTCGGGGCGGGCGACCTATTCGATGGAGTTCAGTCACTACGCAGAGATGCCTGGAAACCTGGCGGAGGCTGTGGGCCGCCGTACCACGTCGCGGAGTTAGATAGGAGGAAACAGTGGCGAAGAAGAAGTTTGAGCGGACAAAGCCGCACCTCAACGTCGGGACCATCGGTCATATCGACCACGGTAAGACGACGCTGACGGCTGCCATCACCAAGGTGCTCTCGGAGAAGGGTCTGGCGGAGTTCACGCCCTTCGACCGGATCGACAAGGCACCCGAAGAGAAAGCCCGCGGTATCACGATATCGATCACTCACGTCGAGTACGAGACCGAGAAGCGCCACTACGCGCACGTCGACTGCCCCGGGCACCAAGATTACATAAAAAATATGATCACGGGCGCCGCCCAGATGGACGGCGCGATCCTGGTCGTGGCTGCCAACGACGGTGCAATGCCGCAGACCCGCGAGCACATCATCCTGGCTCGCCAGGTCAACGTGCCGTTCCTGGTGGTTGCTCTCAACAAGTGCGACATGGTCGATGACAAGGAATTCATCGAGCTCGTCGAGCTCGATCTGCGCGAGCTCCTGAGCCGGTACGAGTACCCGGGGGACGACATTCCCATCGTCCGCATCTCGGCGCTGAAGGCTCTCGAAGGCGACCCCGAGTGGTCTCCCAAGATCATGGAGCTCATGAACGCGGTCGACACCTACATCCCCGAGCCGGAGCGGCCGGTTGACAAGCCCTTCTTGATGCCAATCGAGGACGTGTTCACGATCGAAGGTCGCGGCACAGTCACCACTGGCCGGGTCGAGCGCGGCAAGCTCAAGAGGAACGAGGAAATCGAGATCGTCGGGATCCACCCGAACAGCACCAAGACGGTCGTCACCGGCATCGAGATGTTCCACAAGGACATGGACGAGTGCCAGGCCGGAGACAATGTCGGCGCGCTGCTGCGGGGCATCAAGCGTGAGGACGTGGTGCGGGGCCAGGTGCTCGCGAAGCCAGGCTCTATCAAACCGCACACCCAGTTCAAGGCTCAGGTCTACGTGCTGACCAAGGAAGAGGGTGGGCGCCACACGCCGTTCCTCACGGGCTACCGCCCGCAGTTCTACATGCGTACCACCGACGTCACGGGCGAGGTCAAGCTGCCCGACGGCGTCGAGATGGTCATGCCTGGCGACAACGTCGAGATGGAGATCACCCTCGGTGAGCCAATCGCCATCGAGCCCGGGCTCCGGTTCGCCATCCGCGAAGGCGGCAAGAC
>DATGVE010000079.1:0-33123 GCA_035300725.1 Candidatus Eiseniibacteriota bacterium
TTCTGCATCGCCGCCATCGCGACATTGCCCGCCCTGCCGATTCCCGTCTCCAGCATCCCGCCCATCCACACAGGCACGTGGTTCGCCGCGCACACGTCGTGGATGCGGCGAGCCTCGAGGTAGCCTCCGACGCGGCCGGGCTTGACGTTGATGATCCTGCACGCGCCAAGGCGGATCGCCTCCGCCGCGACCACCGCCGAAATGATCGACTCGTCGAGGCAGATCGGTGTGCGGACGACCGCGGCGAGGTCGGCGTGAGCGAGGATCTCTTCCTCGGGCAGCGGCTGCTCGATCAGCAATAGACCGAACTCGTCCAGCTGCGCCAGGTGCGGTCCATCGGTGGCCTTGTACGCCGTGTTCGCGTCGACCTGCAGAGGCACGTCGCCAAATCGCTCTCGCACCGCCCGCACCGGCTCCACGTCCCAGCCCGGCTTGATCTTCAGCTTGATCCGCCGGTAACCCTGGTCGAGATATCCACCGACGGTTTTCAGCAGCTCGGGGATCGATCCATGAATGCCGACCGAGACACCGCAGTCGACGGCTCTGCGCACCGCGCCGAAGTACTTCGCGAACGATTCGCCTCGCGCGCGCAACTGCGCATCCAGGATCGCCATCTCGATCGCGGACTTCGCCATCTGATGGCCGTGCACCGGCCGCAGAAGCCCGGCCACGTGCTCGGCCTCGAGGCTGGCCTGGCCGAGCAGCCGAGGCAGCAGGTGATGGATCAACACGTGCTGCGCACCCTCGACGTACTCCGGTGAGTACACCGGCTCCTCCGTGGCGACGCACTCGCCCCAACCCTCCCCGTCCGTGGTGAGCGCGTTGACGAGCAGGATGTCGCGCTCCGTTTGAACTCCGAACGACGTCTCGAACGGCGCCACCAGCGTCAGGCGGATACGCCGCAGCTCGACGGATTCCAGCTTCACGCTTTAACCCCCGCCATCAGCCGGTCGTACACCATCTGCGACCATGACTCCATGCCCAGGTAATAGATTCGCATCTCGTCGAGTGTCAGCAGCTCTCCCGCCAGCTTGTCGGTCTCACGAATGGATATGTTCGGCGAATCGCCGTCAACCAGGAACACCACGCCGAGGTGCACCTTCGACACCGGAGAGGAATCGTCGTTCAGCAGCCCGATCAGCTGCGCCTCGAAGCTCCCGTCGTACACGACTTCCTCGCTCCACTCTCGTTTCAACCCGTCGAGGATCGGGTCCCCTGCCTCGAGGTCTCCCGGGTTGATGTGGCCGCCGATGCCGAGCGAATACTGCTTGCGCAGCCGCTTCTCCGACGAAGCACGCAGCCGGTGCGTGAGGAAGTAATGAGGGTCGTGGCGAAACACGACGTAGGGGATGATCTGCTGGTACTCCGGGTCGTTCTCCACCGAGTCCCGTGGCATGAAGAAATGGTGCTCGCGGATCACCGCTTGATGACGGTCGAGGTCCTGACTCACGAATCCATGCCACGCACCGTCGGGAAACATGTCCTCACGCTTGACGCACAGCACCCGTTCCGACGTCATAGCATGCGGATGAGGCCGCGGCCGAACACCGCGATGAGCTCTGCCGTGCGATCGACGTCTTCCTCGCGAACCGTCAGGAAATAGACCCAGGCCGCGCTCTCCGTCTCGGTGGTGATCATGGTGCGCGCCGAGTCCGCACTCGGGTTGCCGCATGGTCCCTCCGCATCGGCGACACAGATGCGGCCCGCCACGTTCACGTGCTCTTTGCCAATGCCGGTGTATCCCTCGCCGTCTGCACCGAGCCTGATCACGAGCTCGTCGCCCTTGATCTTGCCTAGGTCGTACAAGCCGACCGGCACCTGAAGTTGTACCGACATCGCGTTGGCCACATCGACCAACGAGTTGATCCGAGGCATCGGCTCACCCTTCTTCAGCCGGCGCAGCAGTGCTTCGGAGGACGGCCGGACCCGCGTCGGGTCGAGGCCGAAACGGCGGTAGAGCTCGCGGGCCCGTCCGACCGCCGGGACCTCTTTCGACCTGGCGACCTGAATCGTGCGCGCGATCTCGAGCTCGAAGTCCTCTCGCGGAGGTGTGACCTCGAGCTCGTACAGCTCGAACGCGATAGGCTCGACGTCGATCTCGCTGCGAATCTTCAGCATTCAGTCGGTCCCAACCTACTCGCCGCTTGCGCGCCACAGGTACTCGAGATGGTCGAAGAACTCCGGATAAGAGATCTCGACGCATTCCGCGCCGTCGATCTCGGTCTTTCCGTCGGCCATGAGTCCGGCAATCGCCAGCGCCATCGCGACGCGGTGGTCGCCTTGCGAGCTCACACGCGCGCCTTCGAGGAAGCGTGGGCCGTTGATCACCCAACCATCATCGACGGCGGTGATGTCCGCCCCCATCGCGGCCAGCCCTTCCTCCATCGCGGCAATCCGATTCGATTCCTTTACGCGCAGCTCAGACGCGCCCGAGATCACGCTCCGCCCCGGCATCTGCGTCGCCGCCACAGCAAGCACCGGCAACTCGTCGATCATCTCGGCCGCGGTGCCTCCGTTGACCTGGATCGGGCGCAGACCGGCAGCTGTCGTCACCTCCAGGTCCGCGACCTGCTCGCCGCCAACCTCGCGCTTGTTGGTTTCCCGGATCTTGAAACCGGCCGCTCGGAGCAGCGCGACGAAAGCAGTCCGGGTCGGGTTCACACCGCTCCCCTGGATCCGGATCCGCGAACCGGGAACCAGCCCGCCGGCCACAAGCCAGAACGCGGCGGCGCTGAGATCACCTGGAATGTCCAGCTCGAGCGGCTCGAGCCGACTCGCCGGCTGCAGCTCCACCTTCAGACCTTCCACGAGGACTTGCGCACCCATCGAACCCAGCATCAGCTCCGTGTGGTCGCGCGTCTTGATCGGTTCGACAACGGTGGTGGGAGAGTCGCCAAACAAGCCCGCGATGAGGATGGCCGACTTGACCTGCGCGCTGGGCACTGGTATCGCGTAGGTCAGGCCGTGCAGCGGTGACTTGCCGCCCACGCGCAGCGGCGGCCAGCCGGCGGCGGCGCCCATCTCGGCAAGGGGTTTGACGACGCGATCCATCGGCCGGCGCGACAGCGACTCGTCGCCGATCAGCTCGCTCTCGAAGTCCTGCGCCGACAGCAGGCCTGCGAGCAAACGCATCGTGGTACCGGAGTTGCCGCAGTCGAGCGGACCCGCCGCCTGGCGCAACCCGCGCAAGCCACGGCCGTCGAGCTTCACTCCGTCGAACCCGGCCCCCAGCGCCTGCATGCATCTGGCCGTCGACAGCACATCGGCGCCTGGCGACAGCCCGCGCAAACGGCTCTGGCCGGATGCGATGGAACCAAGGATTAGCCCGCGATGCGAGATCGACTTGTCGCCTGGAAGCTTGACCTCGCCCTTGAGGCGGCGTGCCCTTCTAACTGTCGCTATCACTGTTTGGCCCACCGCTCCCGGACGGCGTGGGCCTCCTCGAACAGCTCCACCAGGCGCGGATCGTCAGCCTCGAGGTGCCGGCGCAGCCGCGCCAGCTCGGCGGCCACTGCATCGAGCTGCTCGATCAGCTGCGCGCGGTTGGTGCGCGTCACACCCGCATAAAGCTCGGGGTCGCCCGCGGCGAGCCGGCTCATGTCGCGAAACCCACCCGCCGCCAGCCGCGAGGCCTCCGGCCAGTCCGAACGCCGGGACAATGCGAGCACGTAGCCCACAGAAAGCAGGAACGCCGCGTGGCTGACCCCTGCGACCAGGCGGTCGTGCGTCTCGGCGTCCATCACCATCGGATGAGCGCCCACCGCTTCGATCAGATCGCGCAGCACCGGCTCTTCCCGCGTCAGGACCCACGGCGCGCCCTTGAACACGGAGGCATCCGCCGCATCGATGCCCGACTTCTCCCTCCCGCACATCGGATGCCCGCCGACGAGGTCGATCCCCGCTGCTGCCGCCCACTCCATGACGCTGGCCTTCGTGCTCGCCATGTCGGTCACGACTTTGCCTCGCGTCCGGCCCGACAGCTGCGCGAGCACATCGCGCATCGCCTTGATCGGCGCGCCGATGACGACCACGTCGGCCATGTCGGCGATGCTCGTGTCCGCGCTCGCGCTCGTGACGACGCCTCGATCCAGCGCTTTGCGCAGCGTCCTCGAATCGGTGTCGCTGCCAACGATCACCATGTCCGGCTTCGCCTCCTTGAGCGCAAGAGCGAAGGACGAGCCCATGAGGCCCAAACCCAGGATGGCGACCGTCGGCATCAGGCCAGCTGTTTTGCCATCGCGCCCAACATGCGCCGCAGGTCGGCCATCAGTCGATCGAAGCTCGCGAAGTCGAGCGACTGCGCGCCGTCCGAAAGCGCCTGGTTGGGCGTCGGGTGCACCTCCACGATCAATCCGTGAGCGCCCGCCGCCACGGCGGCCAGCGCCATCGGCCCGACCAGCGACCAGCGCCCTGTCGCCTGCGAAGGGTCGACGATGACCGGAAGGTGAGACAGCTCACGGGCGAGCGGCACCGCATTGAGGTCGAGCGTGAATCGCGTCGCGGTCTCGAACGTCCGGATGCCGCGCTCGCACAGGATCACGTCGCGGTTGCCCTGCGACAGGACGTACTCAGCGGCGAGCAGCCACTCTTCGATGGTCGACGACATGCCCCGCTTCAGCAGCACCGGCTTGCCGGAACGCCCCGCCTCCTGCAGCAGCGCGTAGTTCTGCATGTTGCGGGTGCCGAGCTGGAGGATGTCCGCGTACCGCGCGACGAGCTCGACGTCACCCGGAGCCACGACCTCGGTCACCACCTTCAACCCCGTTTCGTCGCGCGCCGTCGCCATCATCTTCAACGCGGCCTCGCCGAGACCCTGGAACGAGTAGGGCGACGTGCGCGGCTTGAACGCGCCGCCGCGCAGCACCTTTGCACCCTGCTTGGCGACGTGGCGCGCTGTCTCGAGGAGCATCTCCTCCCCTTCGACCGAGCATGGTCCGGCCATCATCACGACCTCTTCGCCCCCGATCTTCACTCCGCCCACGTCGACCACCGTGTTGACGGGACGGAACTCACGGCTGGCCAGCTTGAAGGGCTTGGTGATCGGGATGATCTCGTGAATGCCCCCGAGGTGCGAGAAGGCCTCCTTGAAGGCATAGGCGTTGCCGCCGATCACGCCGATGAGAGTCCGCTCCTCGCCACGCGACAGTTCGGTCTTGAGTCCGATCTCGTGCACGCGGTCGACGACCGCCTTGATCTCCCCTTCGGTCGCCGCATGCGCCATCACGATGATCATTTCGTCAACGTCCCCCTCAGGTAATCAAGGTCGGCCTTGATCGCCTGCGCGCCTCGCATGTACGCGAAGCGCATCGCCGACTGCGGCCGCGGCGTGTTGTACAGCAGCATGACGCGCACGCACATGGGCACTCCGCGCGGGTTCGGCAGCTGCACGTCCATGTCGTGGCCGCACAGAAGCGGCACGTCCAACCAACCCAGGCGGCGCGCCGCGTAGGCAGGAAACTCGGCCGTCAGGTCGTGCGTGGTGGTGAAGTAGGCGAAGCAGATTTCAGACGAGTCGAGGTTGTTCAGGAAGACGAGCTCCCGCAGCAGCTCCTCAGTCGCCTCTGTGATCGCCTCTGCAGTGTTCGCCTCGGCGGTCGTCGCGCCGCGAATTCCCCTTACCGGCACGCCTTCAACAGCTCCTTGATCAAGAGGACGGGGTCGCCGCCGCGATCGATCTCGTTCACCACCGCGCTGCCAACCGCCGCCGCGTCGGCGGTGCCGCGCAGCGCCTTCATGTGCTCGGGGCGCGAGATGCCGAAGCCCGCGGCGATCGGCAGCTTCGTATGCTGCCTGACTCTCGCGAACAGCTCCTTCATTCCCTCGGGCAGCTCCTTTCTCGCGCCGGTGATGCCTGTCACGGTCACGCAGTACACGAACCCGCTCGAGCGGTCGCAGATCGACTCCATCCGCGCCTCCGCAGTGGTCGGGGCGACCATGAAGATGGTGTCGAGCGACGCCGCGCGCAGCCAACCGGCCACCGGCTCCGACTCTTCGACGGGAAGGTCGGGAATGATCACGCCGGCCACTCCTGCCTGTGCCGCCGCTGCGGCGAACCGCCTAGGGTCGTGCGCCAGGATCGGGTTGATGTAGGTCATCAGAACGACCGGAACGCCTTCGTTGGCGATGGTGGCCGCGACCTCGAGCGCCGCGCCCACGTTCATGCCCTGCTCGAGCGCGATCTGTCCTGCGCGCTGGATCACCGGGCCGTCGGCGAGTGGGTCGGAGAACGGGATGCCTATCTCCAAAGCGGCGATGCCCGAGGTGGCGAGCCTCTTCCCCACCTCGATCGACTTCTTCTTTGTCGGATGGCCGGCCATCATGTACGCGATCAGCTTCAGGTCGCCGGTCGCGCGCACTGCTGATTCCAGTCGGGGAGTGGTTTCAGCCACCATCGTTACAGGGGCCCCCGCGAAGGAACCCCACGAAATCGGAGGCTTCGCCTTGATTTCGCGGGGACCCCTGTCACGGCGCAGCCTCGGACTTCGCGGGGCTTTCGATGGAATCCATGTCCTTGTCGCCCCGGCCCGACAGGCATACGAGCAGCCTCCCGCCCGGACCCATCGCCCGAGCCAGCTCGCCCGCGTGGTGAAGCGCGTGCGCGGGCTCGAGCGCCGGCATGATGCCTTCGAGGCGAGTGCACAGCTTGAAGGCGGCGAGGGCATCCTTGTCGGTCACCGCGACGTACTCGACCCGCTCCAGGTCGCGAAGGAACGAGTGCTCGGGCCCCACGCCGGGATAGTCGAGCCCAGCCGAGATGGAATGCGTGGGCAGCACCTGGCCGTCGAGATCCTGGAGCAGGTACGAGTAGCTGCCATGCAACACGCCGGGTCGCCCCGCGACGAGCGACGCCGCGTGCTCGCCGCTCTTGACCCCCATCCCCGCCGCTTCGACGCCGACCAGCACGACATCCTTGTCATCGAGGAACGCAGTGAAGATCCCTATCGCATTGGATCCGCCGCCCACACATGCGACGACGACGTCGGGCAGCTTGCCGTCGACCGCCAGGTACTGCTCGCGCGCTTCGTCGCCGATCACGCGCTGCAGGTCTCTCACCATCTCCGGATACGGGTGAGGCCCAACGACCGAGCCGATGATGTAATGCGTCGTCCGCACATTGGTCACCCAATCGCGGATCGCCTCCGACGTCGCGTCCTTCAACGTCTTCGTGCCGCTCGTCACCTCGACGACCTCAGCGCCGAGCAGCTTCATCCGCCGCACGTTCATCGATTGCCGGCGCATGTCCTCGGTGCCCATGTACACGACGCATTCGAGGCCGAATCGCGCGGACACCGTCGCCACTGCCACGCCGTGCTGGCCGGCACCGGTCTCCGCGATGACCCGCTTCTTGCCCATCCTCACGGCGAGCAGCGCCTGGCCGACTGCGTTGTTCAGCTTGTGCGCCCCCGTGTGGCACAGGTCCTCGCGCTTGAGGTGGATGTGAGCGCCTCCGAAGTGCTCGCTCAGGCGGGTCGCCGCGTACAGCGGTGTCGGGCGGCCGACAAACGCGTGCCGGTGGCCGGCCAGCTCGAGCTGGAACTGCGGATCGGCCTTGGCCTCGTGCCACATGTCTTCCAGCTCTTCCAGCGCTCCCATCAGCGTCTCGGGCACGTACTGGCCGCCGTAAGCGCCGAAGCGGCCGTCGACGGGGTGCGTTGGGGCGGCGCGCTGCATCAGATCAATCCCTCGGCCTGCCGCACGGCGCGCACGAACGCGCGAACCTTGGCCGGGTCTTTGACCCCGATCGAGGCTTCGACCCCGCTCGACACGTCGACCCCGTATGGCTTGAAACCGCTCACGACGCTGCCCACGTTACCCGGTTCAAGACCGCCGGCGATGAACACCCTCCGGCTGGAAATCAGAGGACGCGCCAGCTCCCAGTCCCACGTCCGCCCCGTTCCGCCGCGCTGGTCGGCCGACCACGAGTCGACCATCACCAGGTCACGCCAGCCCTCAGCGCTTGGGATCTTGCCGTCCTTGACCTTCAACACCTTTATGGCGGGAGTCCCGGCATCGAACCCGGGCGGTTCCGAGCCGTGCAGCTGCAGCAGGTCGAGACCGACGAACTCCGCGATCTGCCGGACCTCGTCCTCCGCCTGATCGATGAAGACCCCGACGATCTTGGGCCGGACGGCCAGGCCGTCGACGATCGCCTGGGCCGCTTCGGGCGAGATGTACCGCGGCGAGGAGCAGAAGTGGAAGCCGATCAGGTCGGCCCCGGAATCGACAGCCGTCCGGGCTCCCGCGGCATCTCGGATGCCGCAGATCTTCACTCTGACCATGCGGTCAGCTCCTTGAGCTTCGCGGCGGGGTCGCTCGAGCGCATCAGGACCTCGCCCACCAGGATCGCGTTCGCGCCGGCCTCATAGACCCTGCGCGCCGCGGCGGCGTCATGAATGCCGCTTTCCGCGACGACAACGACAGAGGACGGGATCAGCTTGCGCAGCCGATCGGTGAGGCCGAGGTCGATCTCGAACGTGCGCAAGTCACGGTGGTTGACGCCGATCAGCGTTGCTCCGACGTCCAGAGCCACGCGGGTCTCCGCCTCGTCGTGCACCTCGACAAGCGCGGCGACCCCCCTGCTCCGAGCTACAGCCAGCAGCTCCGCCAGGTGCGTCCTGTCGAGCGCCGCCACGATGAGCAGCACCGCATCCGCGCCGGCAGCCCTTGCCTCGGCGATCTCGTACGGGTCGGTCACGAAGTCCTTGCGCAGGATCGGCAGGTCGGTCGCGGCACGCGCCGCCAGGATGTGCTCGGGACGCCCGCCGAACCCGGCCATGTGAGTGAGCACCGAGATCGCAGCCGCTCCGCCTTCCATGTAGGCATGAGCCAGGTCCGCCGGCCGGTAGTCGTCGACGAGCACGCCCATGCTCGGGGTTCGCTGCTTCATCTCGGCGATCACCGACAGTCCGGGGCCGCGCAGAGCGCCGGCGAAATCCTTGGGCGTGTACAAGGCGACTGTCCGCTCGAACTGGTCTTGCGCGATCAGGGCGCGGCGGCGCTGAAGATCCTGCCTGGCTTCGACGACCAGGCGGCTCAGCAGATCCTCGTCACGAGGGGCTGTCACTCCTGTGAGATTTTCGCCCACCGTTGGAGAACCTCGCCCGCGCGGCCTGAGTCGATCGCCTCGGCAGCCATGCCCAGGCCCTCTTTCCAGGTGGCGGCCAACCCCGCAGCCCGAAGCGCCGCCGCCGAATTCAGCAGCACCACGTCGCGTCGCGGCCCTTTCGCACCCGCGAGAACTTCACGCGCGATCCGAGCGTTCTCCTCCGGACCTCCACCGCGCATCGATTCGATCGGGGCACCCGCCAAGCCGAGCTCTCGCGGATCGAGCTCGTAACTCTTTTGATCAGCGCCCTGCGCGCGTCCGGCGCGGCTCCGGTCGATCTCGATCACGTGGGACGGCGAGCTCACCGACAGCTCGTCCATACCGTCACCCGCGTGAAAGACGATCGCGCGCTCGACCCCGAGGCGGATCAGCACGTCGGCCATCTTGGAGGCCATTGAGCCGTCAGCCACGCCAAGCGCCTGGTACTTGGCGCCTGCGGGGTTGCACAGCGGTCCGAGCACGTTGAACACCGTGCGCAGACCCAGCTCGCGCCGCGGCACTCCGGCAAAGCGAAATGAGGGATGAAAGACCGGCGCGAAGAGAAAGCCGATGCCGGCCTGCTCGATGCAGCGCGCCACGCCATCGGGACCTAGATCGATCTTCACGCCGAGGGCTTCGAGCACGTCAGCCGAGCCGCACATCGACGAGGCGGCGCGATTGCCGTGCTTGGCGACTCGCGCGCCACACGCTGCCGCGACGATCGCGGACAGGGTCGAGATGTTGAACGTCGCCAGGCCGTCGCCTCCAGTCCCGCACGTGTCGAGCAGCGCTCCCTCGACCTGGATCGGCGTCGCCACTGCGCGAGCTGTGCGCGCGAAACCTGTGATCTCGTCCGGCGTTTCGCCCTTCATCCGTAGGGCAACGAGGAAGCCGGCGATCTGGACCGGGGTCGCGTCCCCACGCATGATCGTTTCGAAAGCGGCCGCTGCCTCGTCTTCGGTCAGCGGCTCGCACCTCACCAATTTGGCGATGGCTTCGATCAAGACTTCTTCTCCGCCCTGCGTAGGAAGTTGGCGAGGATCTTCTTGCCTTCCTTGGTCAGCACCGACTCGGGATGAAACTGCACGCCGTACGTCGGGTGCTTGGCGTGCCGCAGACCCATCACCGTGCCATCCGCGGTCCACGCAGTGATGACCAGCTCGTCCGGCACTGAGTCGCGCTCGACGATCAGCGAGTGATAGCGCGTCGCCTCGAATGGGTCGCTCACCCCGGCCAGCACTCCCGAGTTGTCGTGCCTGATCCACGACGTCTTGCCATGCGCGGGCTCATTGCGCACCACGCGTCCCCCAAAAGCCTGACCCATGCACTGATGACCCAGGCACACGCCAAGGATCGGCACCTTGCCGCTCAGCTCGCGAATGGCTTCGGTCGAGACTCCCGCGTCATCCGGCGTTCCCGGACCAGGAGAGATGACGATTCCGTCGTACTCCGCAAGCTCCTTCACCGTCACCTTGTCATTGCGAAACACGCGCGGCTCGACGCCGAGCTCACCCAGGTACTGCACCAGGTTGTAAGTGAAGGAGTCGTAGTTGTCGACGACCGCGATGGACATTACATGTCCTCCGCCATCTCGATGGCCTTGAACATCGCGCCCGCCTTCTCGAGGGTCTCCTCGAACTCACGCTCGGGTTGCGAGTCCGCGACGATACCGGCGCCCGCCTGCACGTAGGCGATCCCTTCGGCGACCACGACAGTGCGAAGGGTGATGGCCATGTCGAGGTTGCCGCCGAAGCTCACGTAGCCCAACGATCCCGCATACACGCCGCGCTGATCGGGCTCGAGCTCCGCGATCACCTCCATGGCGCGAATCTTTGGCGCACCGGACACCGTGCCCGCGGGAAATGCCGCGCGCAGCGCGTCGAGCGAGGTGCAACCGTCACGCAGCTGCCCGCTGACCGTCGAGGAGATGTGCATCACGTGCGAGTAGCGCTCGACCTCCATCAGCCGGTCCACGCTCACGGTGCCAGGGCGCGCGACGCGACCGACATCGTTGCGGCCGAGGTCGACGAGCATTACGTGCTCGGCGCGCTCCTTCAAGTCGCTGAGCAGCTCCCTCTCGAGCTTTGAGTCTTCGGCGGAGTCGGCGCCCCGACGCCGCGTCCCCGCGAGCGGCCGCGTCTCCACTCGCCGGCCCTCGACTTGCACCAGCTTTTCCGGAGACGTGCCCACCACGTGGCGATCGCCACCCAGTGACAGGAAGAACATGTAGGGCGAAGGGTTGATCGCGCGCAGGCATCGATAGACGTCGAAGGGGCTTGCCTCGAGCTGTTTGCGAAAGCGTTGCGACACGACGATCTGGAACGCGTCGCCCGCGAGGATGTGCTCCTTCGCCGCGTCGACCATGGCGTAGTACTGGCCACGCGTCATGTTGGACTCCCAGCGAGCCCCGTCGGCGCCGCGCGAGTAGTTGGCCGTCTGATCTGACGCAAGGCGCTGTTCCATCTCGTCGATGCGCCGCGCCGCGGCGTCGTAGTCCTCGCGGTCGGGCCGGTGGATGGTCAGGAGTTTCAGCCGCCGCGTCACGTGGTCGAAAACGGCAAGGTCGTCAGCGCGCAGGAAGGACGATTCTGGCATCGGCGGCGGCGCGCCTCGCGCGACGGGCAGGCGCTCGAAGTGCCGCGCCGTCTCGTAGCCGAGGTAGCCGACCGCTCCGCCGTGAAACCTCGGGACGCCTTTCACCGGCGCTGTCGATTCGGCGGCCACCTCACGCAAGGCGGCGAGCGGATCATCCGCACTGAGCTCCAGCGGCTTCGGCTCCGAACCGATGAACGAGTAGCGGGCCAGGCGCTCGCCGCCCTCTACGCTCTCGAGCAAGAAGCCGGGAGTGCCCGGCGGGCAGAGTAAGGAATACGCGCGGACTGGGGTGAGCATGTCGGCCAGCACTTCTCGGTACATCGGGATCAGAGCATGGTCCTTGGCCAGGGCCCGGGCTTCCTCCCGGGTGGGCGTCGCTTCCCTCATCTAGTTCCTCTCTTCTGAACTGTCCGCTCGACTCTCTATGGCCGGGCCGGATGCCAAACCCTACCAGAAATAAGTTCCCTCTCCCCTCGGGGCCGGGCGCGCGCAGGGCGCACCTTCGAGGGAGAGGGCCAGGGTGAGGGGCTTAGGCTGGCTTCGCCTTTCCCGGCGCCTTCATCGCGCGCTTCACCTCGCGCGCCTTCGCCATCGTCTCGACAGAGTCGACGTCCGCGACCGTGTGCCAGGTGGCGGCGTGCTTTTCCCACCCGCGCGGCTTGACGCCGAACTTCTTGGCCAGGATCGCGACCAGGATCTTGACCTTCATGTCCCCAAATCCCGGCAGCTTCTTGATCCGAGCCGCCAGGTCATCCCCGTCGCGAGCCTCCCTCCACACCGAGCCGGCATTGCCCCCATAGTCCTTGACGATCACCTGGCACAGGGCCTGCACACGCGTGGCCATGCTCCCGGGGAATCGATGCAACGCCGGCCTTTCCCGGAACACGGCGCCCAACTTGTCCGGGTCCATCGACGCAATCTTCCGGACGTCCAGGTGTCCGAGTCGCTTCTTTAACTCGTACGGCCCACCGAAGGCTTTCTCCATCTTCACCTGCTGATCGAGCACCAACCCGATCAGGAGCGCGAGCGGATCGGTCTCCAGCAGTTGGTTGGCCGCGGGGTCATCGGTCCAGACGATGGGCACGTAACGACTGTAACTTGACGGGCCCGCCACAGGGGTGAGTACCATTTTTCCGTTATAGCCGACGTGTCAGCACTGCCCGACCCGCCGCTGGACACGTACCAGCCCGGCTCGCGAGAGGACTTCGACCGCCTCTACAGGAGTGCGTACCCGCGTGTCTACCGCACTCTGACTGTCATCCTGGGAGATCCAGCGGAAGCTGAGGACTGCACTCAGGACGCCTTCGTGAAGGCGTTCCAGGCGTGGAAACGCTGGCGGCCCGACGCTCCCGCGGAGGCCTGGATCCACCGGATCGCAGTCAACCGAGCGATCTCGTACCGCCGCAGTGCGCAGCTGCGCACGGTCGGAGAGCTGCTGCGCCGCCTGGGCAGGCCGTCCGGCGGCGCCGACCCCGCGCAGGTCGCAACCAAACCCGACCTTCTAACGGCTTTGCGCTCGATCCCCCCGAAGCTGGCCGCAGCCATCGTGCTGCGTCACTACCACGGCTACAACAACAGAGAGATCGCCGCCGCGCTGGGTGTCTCGGAGCGGACGATCGGGACCCGCTTGAGCCAGGCTGCGGAGCTACTTCGGCCGCTGCTTGAAAAATTCAAGTCGGATGGCTTCTCACTTGCGGCGAGTTCGGCGTTGTCTTCAGAGCAGGAGGCAAGTTCATATGCCGAACACTGAACACGACCCGATGGACCGTGGTTTCGAATGGCGGTTGAAGGCCGCCCTCGACCGGGTCACACCGCCGATGTCCAGCCCGCGCTACGCGTCAGCGGTCATGGGCGGCGCCAGGGCGTGGCCGATTGGGCCTGCACTGGTGGCTGCCGGAGCGGCCATGGTCCTCCTCGCGGTCACGGCTACCGCTACAACGGGAAGCCCCAATCCGGCCGTTTGGGCGGAGCGCGCCGGAACCACCATCCAGTGGGTCGGCCACACCTCCGAATCGGCTCCGAGCCAGGAACCGGGCGCAGACACCCACCGCAGTGCTCCGGTGAACCCAGCGCAGCCCTCGCACGAGCCTGCTCAGAACCAGAAATCCGACACTCCCGAGGCGCCGCAGAAGGCGGAGAAGCCCGACAAACCGGAACCGACTGAGCAAGCTGAGCCTTCGGACCCACCCATCCACTCGGGCCTGCGCCCGGCGCCGGAATCTCCGCAAAACTAGAAACTTCCGACTTTCCCGCGGCCAGGCGTTTCTAGGCTATTCACTCGTACTTCCAAGGAGGAACAAAGGTGCCGAGAATCAATCTGTCCAAGATCGGGTCTGCTTCAGCGGCAGCCGCCACGGGCGCCATCCTGGCGATCGCGCCAGTTTTCGCCCAGACGTCGCCGACGACGCCGACACCCAGTGGCGGATCGGTGATCACGATCATCATCACCGCGGCCAACGCCGCCAGCGTCACCTTCACGTTTGACATCTCGCCTGAGACTGCCGCCGAGCTGGCGGCCAGGCTTGCCGAGAGGCAGGCTGAGCTTGCCGCCCCGCCAGAGACCGAGGTCGACGAGGACGTCGACGAGGTCGACACGGAAGACGTGGAAGTGGAGGACGCGCCTGGAACAACCACCAAGAAGGTGAACCACCAGACGCAAACCGTTCAGCACGAAAGCGAAACCGAAAAAGACTGACTACATGACGTTGACTTCCAGGAGAGCCGGGCCGCGCCCGGCTCTTCTTCTTTTAGCCTCCATGCGGAACCCGCGCCCGCGTCCAGTGAAGACCTCCGTCGTCGGTGAACGCGAGGCCGTTGCCGCCCGGTGCCAACGACGAAGCCGGCACCGACATGGTTACCCACGCGCGCTTCGCGTCGAGCACATGGAGGTCGGGACGAAACAGCCAATTGGGCAGCGCATCGGTGGCCTTGGCCCAGGTCTGGCCGGCGTCCGATGATTTGGACAGGACACTTCCGCGTATAGCCCACCAGTGGTACGCGTCCTGATAAGCGAACGTGCCGGGGGGTGGCTGAACATACCTCCAGGTGGCACCACCGTCGAATGACGTTGCCATCGCCGAGAGAGCGCCGCTGTAGTTCGCATCAGAGACGACTACACCTTTTCGCGGAAGAAGTTCGAGTTGTATAGAGCCCCAGGATCCACCTGGCGGTGTTGGCAACTCGTGCCGCTGCCATGTCAGGCCCGAGTCGGTTGAGGTGTAGACGTACGGACGGCCCAGGCTGAAGCCGCTCATCCATGCTTCGGCGGGGCTGCGGAGGCGGACGCGAAACGCGTCTGGTGGCAGGGGAAGACGCTGCCATGTGGCGCCCGCATCTCGCGTCGCATACAGATCGCGCCCCGACCATCCGGCGAGCAGCCACCCATAGTTGGGATCGCTGAAAGCGACATCGGCTACGTGAGGGTCGGGGAGCGCCACGACGTCCCAATGCGCTCCGCCATCAGCCGTGCGATACACCTTGTCAGCCGCGCCACGAACCAATATGAAGCTGTGAGCCGCGTCCACGGTCTGGACCGGCATCGCGCCGTAATTGAAGAATTCGCCATCGCTCGTGAGCGTTTTCTGCCAGTGCTTCCCACCGTCTACGGTCCGAAAGATGGCGAACTGTCCCGGATTGAGTGCGGTGTTGGGCAGGATGTCCAGCGCCCATCCCTCGGCCGGGGATCTGAAGGAGTAAGTCACGTAGTCCCTCGTGACCAGCAGCGGATCGTTGGATTCCGTACCAACCTGCGGATTCGGCGACTTGTTCGAGTACAAATAGGCGAGGCTTGCCACCGCCATCGCGATGACAGCCAGCGCGATCAGGGCGGTCGCCCGCCTGCGGCGAGGCGAAAGCTGTTCGGTGTCCACGACAATCTTCAGACAATGGCAGCGATCGCCGGGACACGCAAGAATGATGGCTCGATCGCGATCCGAGCCGATCCCAAATGGAGATCCGCCTGGCGGAGATCCTCTAGCTGAGCGCTACAGATGTGGGACCGGCGATAGCGACCACGTCGCACCGCCGTCACGTGTCGCCAAGACGTGAAGCGACCCGCCGCGAACGGCATCAGAGCCGGTCGCCCAGCCTTTTCCGCCTGGAAACATCCATAGGTCGTGCAGCGCGAATATTCCAGCTGGCAGCTTTGGGTGGACGTCGTGCCACGTGCGACCGGCATCCGATGTCGCGTGGATGACAGGACCGCCGGCCACCATCCAGCGGTCCGGGTCGACGAACGCCGGAAGGTCATAAGCGCCAGAGGTACCAGGAACCGAGATCGGGATCGGCACGCGGTTTGCCCACGTGCGCCCGCCATCACCGCTTCGAATCGCCCACCAGTGGTCACCGGCTCGAGCCAAGAGGATCGCGGAATCTCCAGCGAGAGTCGCGACGCTGTACAGCAGCATCGGCTCGGTACCAGGCAGGGACGCCTCCGACCAGGTGTGACCACCGTCCTGGGTTTGGAGGAGCCGCTGAGAAGGCGCCGACCGGATGCTCAGCCACCCAAGCGATCCGTCGAATCCGAGTACGTACTTGACGCCGTCGAGCGGAATCGCACCCGCTGACGGTTGATCCGCGGTCACCCGCCAGAGAAGACTCCACGATTCACCGGCGTTCGACGTCCACCACATCGAAGAGGGCTGAGCGGTCTGATCCGGATTGACCTCAAGGTCCTGATACCACCCTTTGCTGGCGGTGAGAAACCGCGCTCCCAGCCCAAACGAGTAGCCGGGAGGCAGTGGGACCGCTCGCCAAGTCCGGCCTCCATCCGCAGTGGCTAGAAGGCCGTGGCCGTGCTGCACGAAGCCATGACTTTCATCGACCAGCTGAATTCCGTACTTGTCATTCGACGACTGGTTCGGCGTGGCGATTGGCCGCCAGCTGAGGCCACCGTCAGATGTTCCGTAAATGAGGGCATCGCCGCGCGAGGTCCGCAGGAGTACCCATGCAGAGCCGCCGGACGCCGCCTTGAGGTCGTAGAAGTCCGCGCTCACGGGCAAAGGACTGAAGGTCGGCATCGGTCGCGGAATCGACTGCGTCGACGGCCACAACCGCAGGTATGTCGCCCCGCTGACGACCAAAACTACAAAGGCGATGCCTACAACGGTTGCGGCGCGAATACGTCTCCGTTCACCCACGTACGTTTTTCTCGTTACCCGCCTGCCAACCGCTCCTCGATTCGAGTCCTAACCCGCATCTGCACGCGAATGCGGCTTATCGCGGGTTTGAGCTGATGAACTCCCGAATTCGATCCAGCCCCAGCTTCAGCTCGTCTTCCGACTGCGTATACGCAAGGCGGATAAACCCCTTCCCCGCTTTTCCAAACGCGGTCCCGGGAAGCACCGCCACCCCCGCCTCGCTCAGCAAGCGGTCGGCCAGCTCGTGCTCGTCGAAGCCCGTCCCCTCGATGTTCGGAAACGCGTAGAACGCACCCTCTGGCCGGGCACACCGCATGCCCGGAATCGCGTTGAGGCCGTCCACGATCAGGTTCCGCCGGTGTTCGAAAACCTTCACCATGCGCGACACCGCGTGCTCGGACTCGGGCGCGCTCAGCGCTTCGATCGCGGCCATCTGCGTGAAACCCGCGGCGCATGACGAGGAGTTGATCATCAACGTGTCCAGCTTGGCCGCCAGCGCCTTCGGCGCAACGGCGTAGCCGAGCCTCCAACCGGTCATCGCATAAGACTTCGACAGGCCGTCCATCAACACGGTGCGCTCGCGCATACCCGGATGCGCCAGGGGCGACACGTGCTGGAAGCCGTATACAAGCTGGCTGTAGATCTCGTCCGAGACGACCAGCAGGTCGTGTTCGTTGGCGAGCTCGCACACGAAACTCACATCCTCAGCCGTCAGCACGCCACCGGTCGGGTTCTGCGGAGTGTTGACGATGAGCATCCTTGTCTTTGGCGTGATGAGCGACGCGAGCTCGTCCAGGTCCATCCGGAATCCGCTCTCCTCGCGCAGCGTGACGGGCTTCGGCACGCCGCCGATGAAGTTCACTTGCGACGCGTACGCCGGGTAGCCGGGGTCGGGCAGGATGACCTCGTCGCCCGGTTCGATGCACGCGAGCAACGTGAAAAGCAGCACGTTCTTCGAACCCGGGACCAGGACCACCTCGCCCGGGTCGACCTCGGTCTTGAGCGTCCGGCTGACGAAACCGGCGACAGCCTCGCGCGCTTCGAGGATCCCGCTCGCCGGCGTGTAGTGGGTATACCCGTTCTGCATCGCCGAGATTCCGGCTTCGATGATGTTGTCCGGAGTCGCGAAGTCGGGCTCGCCGATCTCGAGGTGCACGACCTTCTTGCCCTCGGCCTCCAACCGCCTCGCCCTGGCCAGCACCTCGAACGCGCCCTCGGTGCCGAGGCGTGACATGCGTTCCGCGAAACGTATCGCGCTCACTCAGAAATCCTAGTGGACGCCGACGAGCGATCCACCATCGACGCCGATCGTCTGGCCGGTGATGTAACCGGCGTGCGCCGAGCAGAGAAAAGCGCACGCGGCGCCGAACTCCTCGGGTTTGCCGAAGCGGCCCATCGGCGTTGCTGCCGCTCTTCGCTTCAGCTCTTCTTCGATGTCCCCTCCGGCCCCAGCCGCCAGCTGCCGGATCCGATCGGTGAGGATCGCGTCCGGTGCCAGGCAGTTGACTGTGATCCCGTCTGCCGCCACTTCGCGGGACAGCGTCTTTGCCAGCCCTGTCACACCGCCGCGAAGAGAGTTGGACAGCGCCAGGGTCCCGATGGGTTGGCGAACGGAAACCGACGTGATGAACACGATGCGACCCTGGCCCGACTTCTTGAGGTCGGGAAGTGCCGCTTTCACCAGGCGCACCGCGCTCATCAGCGTGAGCCTGAATGCGACCTCCCAGTTCACGAGCGGCGTGCTCTCGAAGGTACCCGGCGGCGGGCCGCCGGCGTTGACGACAAGGATGTCGAGGCCGCCCAGCTTCGCTCGCGCCTGGTCGACCAGGCCTTCAACATCCTTCGAAACGTCGGCGGCCGCCCAGCCCGCGGCCTTGATCGCCTTCCCGGTCGCCTCGATCGCGGCCGGATCACGCGACGAGATGAAGACTCGGGCACCCTCTGCCGCCAGTGCCTCCGCGCAAGCCCGGCCTAGACCTTTGCTTGCCGCCGTAACGAGCGCGCGCCGGTCTTTCAAGCCTAGGTCCACACGTCAAATCTACTGGACTCCTCCACGAGCATGATTTCGCCCCGCTGGCGCCAGGGGCGCGGAATTCGACCGCATCAATACGCACCGTTGGCGCCAACGGTGCGGAATCGAGGCGGAAAACTACCCGCTCGTGTTCACGTACCACTGCGTCACGTACTGGAAGCGCTCGGCCGGCTGCACCACTTTGTTCAAGTGCACGCCGTGCACCCGCGGCGACATCGCGTAGTCGTACCGCGCGGAGTAGAGGAAGATGGCCGGCGCGGCGTCGGCCAGGAGCATCTGGAAGTCTGTGTACGCCGCCAGGCGCGCCTGCGGATCGACTGCCGCCCGCCCGGCCTCGAGGTCGCCGTCGATCAAGCCCCACCCTCGCTGATACGCGAAGTTCAACGTGCTCGCGTCTGCGCCCGAGTGCCACAGCGAGTACTGGTCCGGGTCCGGCCCGACATCGAACGAGGCAAGCGCCATCTGATACTTGTGCGGGAGCAGGTAGACCTGGACCAGCTGGGAAGCAGGAACCGGCTTGACATCGACCTGCACCCCGATCTCCAGGAGCTGTCGCGCCACTGCCTCAGCCACCTGCCGGTTGGGGAACGAGTCCGCCACCACCAGCTCGACCTTGAACGTGACCTTGTTCTTGGTCCTGAGCTTCGCGCCAGTCTCGATCACCCATCCCGCTTTGTCGAACGCTTGCGCCGCGGCGAGCTGGTCGAACGGATGCAGCCCTGCCGCCGCAGCAGAGTACGCCCAGACTCCAACCGGGATGGGCGTCGGATCAGGGTCTGCCCTACCCGCCAGGACCTCGTTCACGATTCGCTGACGGTCGATGGCCTGGACGAGCGCCAGCCGCACCTTGACGTCTCCGAAGTACTGCTTGCCGTCCCCCTCTGAATTGAGGCTCACGAACGAGTTGGTGAACATTCTCGCTTCGAGGACGGAAATGTCCGTGCGCCCCTTGAGCGCGTCCACCTCCTGCGGCTGGAGGCCGCCCACCAGGTCGGCGACGCCCTGCCCGACCGCCCTGATCGCCGACTGGGGATCTCCTGCCGGATACGTGCGCAGCACCATGTGGTCGAGGTAGGGCTGAGGAACCGCGTATGGATTGCGGTCCATGTTGATGGCAAGCGAGCTGATAGCGGTGACCTTGAACGGACCCGTGCCGATCGCGCGCACGCCGCTGTATTGGCTCGCGGCGATCTGCGCGGGGGCCATACCGGCGAAGAGATGCTTGGCGATGATGCCGATGCGAAGCGCCAGAGGAAATGAGGCGCTCGGCGAGCGCAGCGTGAAGACGGCCTGGTTCGGACCGCCCGCACCTATCCCAACCTGCCGCCAGAACTCCGCGCCGGGCTGCTGATACTCGAGGTCCTGGAGCACGTGATACGTGAACAGCACATCCTCGACGCCGAAGGGCTGGCCATCGGCCCATTTGACTCCCTGGCGGATGTTGAACGTGTACGTGCGGTGGTCCTGCGAGACCGCCCAATCGCTCGCGAGCACACCAACGACACTTTGTTGATCGTCCACCCCGGTCAGGCCCTGGTAGATGAGGCTGTCTACATCGCGTGTGCTGTCGACTGACTCGAAGAGCGGGTTGAGCACGCCCGCAGCACCGACCAGCGCCTCGACGGCCGTGCCGCCGCGAGCCGCCTTCGGCACCGTCGCGACCGGCTGGCACCCCACGAGGGCCAGAACCACCGCCGCAGCTGCGGCGGTGAACAGCCGGCTACGTGAGATGGGTTCTCATCCAGATGAGGGCCAGCGAGCAGATCAGGAAGGCGGCGGTGAGCACCCAGGTCGTCCAGTAGATCTGGCGCTCCAGCCCGCGGCGGGTGCGATAACCGCCGCCGCTCCCGTCGCCGCCTCCTCCGATCGTTCCTCCGAGGCCCGAGGCTTTTGGCGTCTGGATCAGGATGCCCGCCATCAGGAGGACCGCGAGAACGGCCTCCGTGATGATGAGCGCCTGCTGGACCTTAGCCATGGAACTCGGAGATCTTACCGAGGCCGGCTCAGGCCCACACGGACGAGAATCGCGCGTTGATCGCGTCCCAGTTGAGGGTGTTGAACCACGCTGCGATGTAGTCCGCCCGCTTGTTCTGATACTTCAGGTAGTAGGCGTGCTCCCACACGTCGACGCCGAGGATCGGAGTCAGCCCTTCCATGTAGGGGCTGTCCTGGTTGGGATATGACTTGATCGAGAGCTTGCCGCTCTTATCGACGAGCAGCCACGCCCAGCCACTGCCGAACTGGCCGAGCCCCGCCTTCTGGAGCTGCTCCTTGAACGCGTCGTAGCTGCCGAAGGTGCTCTTGATGCCATCCCCGACACGGCCGGGCGGGTTGCCGCCGCCGCCTGGTCCCATGATCGTCCAGAAGATCGAGTGGTTCGAGTGGCCGCCGGCATTGTTGCGGATGGCGGTCCGGATGTCCTCGGGTACCTCGTTGATGCCCCAAAGAAGGTCCTCCACCGACTTCGCCGCGAGTTGCGGATACTTCTCGAGCGCTGCGTTCGCGTTGGCCACGTAGGTGGCGTGATGCTTGTCGTGATGGATCTCCATCGTTTTCGCGTCGATGTGCGGCTCGAGCGCGTCGAACCCGTAAGGAAGCGAGGGAACTACAAATGCCATGGCGGGAGCCCTCCGTTTATCTGATGCTGTTTGTTTGCTTGTGAACCAGTCTAAGAGGTTGCGTGTTCCGAGCCGGTAGCCTGTGCCCGGACCGCCGCCGCACGCTTCTTGATCTCCTCCGGGTCACCGAGATAGCGCCACGACACCGGCTTGAAGTCCGGTGCCAGCTCGTAGACGCGAGGCGCCCCGGTGGGAATGTCCAGATCGACGACCTCCTGCTCTGACAGTCCGTCGAGATGCTTGACCAGCGCGCGCAAGCTGTTGCCGTGCGCTGCCACCAGCACGCACGAGTACCTGAGAAGGTCCGGCACGATCGCGTCATACCAGTAGGGGAGCATCCGCTCGACGACATCCTGCAGGCATTCGGCGCTCGGCAGCACCTCGGGCGGCAGGTCCGCGTAGCGGCGGTCGTGAATGGGATGCCGCTCGTCCGACGTCTCGATGGCCGGAGGCCTCACGTCGTAGCTCCGCCGCCATAGCTTTACCTTCGCCTCTCCGTACTGCGCCGACGTCTGAGCCTTGTTCAATCCCTGCAGCGCGCCGTAGTGCCGCTCGTTCAGGCGCCAGCTGCGCCGCACCGGTATCCAAGAGAGCCCGAGCTCGGCAAGCGCGAGGTCAGCGGTTTCAATAGCGCGCAGGAGCAGCGACGTGTGCACCACATCTGGCAGAAGACCCGCTTCCTTGATCAGCCGACCGGCGTCGATCGCTTCGGTGTCTCCGTGCTCGCTCAGCGGGACGTCGTGCCAGCCCGTGAAGAGGTTCTCGAGGTTCCACGTGCTCTGCCCATGCCTGAGCAAAATGAGCGTCCCAGGAGTCCTCATTCCCCTCTCCCCCTCGGGGAGAGGGCTAGGGTGAGGGGCTTAAGTTGGCAAAGCCTATCTATGCCCATAAACCTCCGCCGTGATCTTCACGATCTGCGCGAACTCTGCGGCGTCCAGGCTCGCGCCGCCCACGAGGCACCCGTCACACAGCGGCAGCTCGACGTACGACTCCACGTTCTTCGAGTTGACGCTTCCGCCGTACACGATCCGGACCTTCTTCGCCGCCCCGGCCCCGATGAGGTCTCCCACCACCTTGCGGATCAGCCTCATCGTCTTGTACGCGTGCTCCGGGTCCGCGTTCTTCCCCGAGCCGATCGCCCACACCGGTTCGTACGCGACGACCAGGCGGGCGGAATCGTCGGCCGAGCAGTTGGCCAGGCCCGCCTTGACCTGGGCCTCGACGACCTGGTCCGACGTGCCGGCGTCGTAGTGCTCGCCAAGCTCCCCGACACACATGACCACGTTGAGCTCGCACGCGAGGGCCGCGGCCGTCTTCTTGGCCACCATCTCGTCAGTCTCGGCGAGGTAGATGCGGCGTTCCGAGTGGCCGACGATGACCCACTCGCACCAACCCTTCAGCATCGCGGGCGAGACCTCACCCGTGTATGCCCCGGACGGCTCCCAGAAGCAATCCTGCGCGCCCAGCTTGACCCCGGATTCGGCGAGCACCTCGTAGACCGGCATCAGCCACGGGAACGGCGGGAAGATCGCGACCTCGACGCGGTTGGCGTGCCCTCGCGCAACCGACAGCACTCCGCGCACGAGGTCGAGCGCTTCGTCGGCAGTGTTGGGATTCATCTTCCAGTTGCCCGCGACCAGCGGAATCGGCGCTTCTCTACTCGACATCAGTGTTGCGCCCTCGAGGTCCGCCGGAGATGCAAGGAACTTCGGGGGCAGGACACTGTCAGGCTTCCTTGAGAATCGCGATGCCTGGCAGCTCCCTGCCTTCCAGGTACTCGAGGGTTGCACCACCGCCTGTCGACACGTGCGAGAAGCGTCCCGTCAGACCCAGCGAATCGATGGCCGCCACAGTATCGCCGCCCCCGACCAGCGTGTAGCCGCCGGACTTCGCGATCGCCTCTCCGATGGCCTTCGTCCCGTCGCTGAAATCGCGGATCTCAAAGACCCCCATCGGCCCGTTCCACACGACAGCGCCCGCGCCACGCAATCGCTGCGTGAACAGCGCGACCGACTTGGGACCGATGTCGAGTGCCATCCAACCTGCCTCCACCGCTGACGCTTCCATGATGCGCAACGGCTGGCCGGCTTCCATCCGGCGCGCGCAGACGAGATCGACCGGCAGCAGCAGCTTGCGCCCTGCCGCCTCGGCAACTTCTCTGGCAGTGTCCAGCGCCGTTTCCTCGACCAGGCTGTTCCCGGTCGGATAGCCACGCGCTTTGAAAAAGGTGTTGGCCATCGCGCCGCCGACCACCAGTGCGTCCACCTTCTTCAGCAGGTTGCGCAGGACTCCGACCTTGGTCGAGACCTTGGCGCCGCCCACCACCGCCAGCATCGGCCGTTTTGGGTTGTCCAGAGCCTGGTGCAGAGCTGTCAGCTCTGCCTCCATCAGCTCACCGGCGAACGCCGGCAGGTGGGCGGCGACGCCCACCACCGATGCGTGCGCACGGTGGGAGCAGGCAAACGCGTCGTTCACGTAGAGCTCGCCGAGCGACGCGAGCCGGTGGGCGAAATCGGGATCGTTGGCCTCCTCCTCAGGATGGAACCGCACGTTCTCGAGCAGCAGGACCTGGCCGCTCTGGAGCTTGCCGACCGCGGTTCGCGCGGGTTCGCCAACGCAATCCTCAGCGAAATGCACCTCGCGGTCGAGGAGATGTGCCAGGTGGATGCCGATCGGTCGCAGCGAAAGCTCGGGTTCGACGCCTTTCGGGCGCCCGAGGTGCGACATGACGATCACCATCGCGCCGCGCTGAGCCAGGTGAACCAGCGTCGGCATGGCGGCACGGATCCGGGCGTCGTCGGTGATGTGACCCTTCGACATCGGCACATTGAAGTCTTCGCGCACGAGGACGCGCTTGCCGGCGACGTCGACCGAGGTGATGGATGCTTTCAGAGCCGCTGAGCCATGTAGGCGATGAGGTCGACCATGCGGCAGCTGAAGCCCCATTCGTTGTCGTACCAGCTCACCACCTTGGCCCATCCGCCACCGAGCTCCAGCGTCAGCGGTGCGTCGACGATCGACGAGTGCGGGTTGGTCTTGAAGTCGGAAGACACGAGCTCTTCGTGGCTGACCGCAAGGATCCCTCTCAGCTCACCGCCGGCAGCCTCCTCGAATGCGGCGTTGATGTCCTGGGCCGTCGCGGTCTTCTTGAGCTCCACCGTGAGGTCGACTACCGAGACGTCGAGGATCGGGACGCGAAACGCCATACCGGCGAACTTGCCGGCCAGCTCGGGCAGCACTTCGGCGACGGCGCGGTTGGCACCGGTCGAGGTCGGGATGATGTTGTCGGCCGCGGCTCGCGCTCGGCGCAAATCTCTGTGCGGCAGGTCCTGCAATTTCTGGTCCGCGGTGTACGCGTGGATTGTCGTCATCATGCCGCGCTCGATGCCAAACGAATCGTGGAGCACCTTCGCCAGCGGCACGAAACAGTTCGTCGTGCAGCTTGCGTTGGAGATGACGTTGTGCTTTTTGGAGTCGTAACCCTTGTGGTTGACGCCCATCACTACCGTGTAGTCCTGGTTGGTCGCCGGCGCCGAGATGATGACCTTCTTGGCGCCGCCCTTGTCGATGTGAACGCGCGCTTTGCCGGCGTCCGTGAAGAGTCCTGTCGACTCGACCACCACCTCCACGCCAAGGTCCTTCCACGGCAGCTCCGCCGGATCCTTGTGGCTGAGGAACCTGACCGCCTTGCCGTCCACCTTGATGCTGTCGCCGTCGGCTGAGACGGCGGGACCGAATGTGCCCAGCGCGGTGTCGTGCTTGAGGAGGTGCGCGAAGGTCTTGGCGTCGCCGATGTCGTTGACGGCGACGATCTCGAAGTCCGCCTTGAGCTCGTGGGCCGCGCGGTAGATGTTCCTGCCGATCCGTCCGAATCCGTTGATTCCAACTTTTAGTGTCACGACGCAAATGTTAGGCGGAGCGGCGCGGTCCCTTCGGCGCAACGGGCTCGTCCTTCGAGTCGGCCAGCTGCTGCAGCCGGCGCAGCCGGTGGTTGACCGCGGACTTTGAGAGCTTCATGCGTCCCGCGAGCTCGCCGAGGTTGAGCTGCGGGTTGGCGGTCCGCCAGCGAGCCATCTCACGAAGGGCGGGCGGTAGATGGTCGAGCTTGCCGGCCGCCTCGAGCCGCTCGATCGCGGCGGCCTGCCGCAGCCCGGAACCGATCGTCTTGCCGATGTTGGCGGTCTCGAAGTTGAGGCGGCGGTTCACCTCTCCGCTGACGGCACGCACAACCCTCACGTTCTCGAACTCCATGACCGCGCGGCTCGCGCCCATCAGCGACAGGAGCCGGACTATCGCGTCGCCCTCCTTGACGTAGACGACATGCTGTCCTCCGCGTTCCATGACGCCGACCTTTGCGTCAACCGAGCCTGCCATCGACACCACCGCAGCCGCCCAGTTGGTCGTCGGGACGACGAACTCCAGGTGGTAGCGCGAGCTCGGCGCATTGACCGACCCGCAGCCCAGGAACAGGCCGCGCAGCATCGCCTTCCTGTCGCACGCGGCATCGGGGACGGCGTGCATCGCGGACTGCGTGAACGCCGGCGCAACGCCCGTCGGCAGGGCGAGCTCGATGAAAAAGGACATGCGCTTGCGCGTTTTCACGGCCTGGTACTTGGCGTCCATGTGAGCGATGGCGCGGCCGAGCCGCACGACCTTTCGCGCGACTGCGTTTCGCAGCAGCGAGAAGTAGGCCGCCTGGCCGTCACCCTGCCGCTTGATCAGCCTCGCCCGGGAACCGAAATAGATCCCGAGCAGCTCGCTTAGCTGGCAGCACGGCCGGGCCGGCAGAAGCCCGGCCATCTCGTTCTTGACCTCCGCGGAGAACGAAATGCGGTGTACCTCCTGGACCTGAAAGATGCCCCCGCCCTACTCGCAGTCTACCCCTGTTCACCTCCCCTCTTTGTGGGGAGGTCGCGCATCGCGCTTTGACGCAGCACAATGTCTTCAGTGACTGAGATGAGAATGATCGAGGCAGTGCGCGCCGCCATGGGCGAGGAGATGGAGCGCGACGACCGGGTGCTCGTCATGGGCGACGACGTCGGCCGGAAGGGCGGCGTGTTCGGGGCGACCGACGGGCTCTACGCCCGCTTCGGCGAGGCGCGCGTGCTCGACACTCCGCTGGCCGAGTCAGCCATCGTCGGCGTCGCCATCGGCGCCGCGCTGAACGGCCTGATCCCCATCGCCGAGATCCAGTTCGCCGACTTCATCCACCCCGCGTTCGACCAGATCGTCAGCGAGGCGGCCCGCACCCGCTACCGCTCCAATGGCGACTGGTCGGTCCCCATCGTCATCCGGACCCCGTTCGGTGGCGGCGTCCACGGAGGCCTCTACCACTCGCAGTCGATCGAGGCGTTCTACGCGCATGTTCCGGGACTGAAGGTCGTCGTCCCCAGCACGCCGTCCGACGCGCACGGGCTGCTCAAGTCGGCCATCCGCGACCCGGACCCTGTGCTCTTCCTCGAACACAAGAAGGTCTACCGGCTCGTCACCGAAGAAGTGCCCGACGGGGACCATCTCATCCCGATCGGCCCCGCGGTCGTGCGGCGCGAAGGCACGAAGCTCAGCTGCTTCGCGTGGGGCCTGATGACTCATTACTGCCTCGAGGCCGCTGGGCAGCTGGAGGGTGAAGGAGTGAGCGTCGAGGTCGTCGACCTTCGTTCGCTGGCGCCGCTCGACCGGGATACGATCCTGCAGTCGGTCCGCAAGACAGGCAAAGCGATGGTCGTGTACGAGGACAACCTGACCGGCGGATTTGGCGCCGAGATCGTCGCCATCATCTCGGAGCACGCGTTCGACTCGCTGGACGGCCCCGTCGTGCGCGTCGCGGCGCCGGACATCCCGGCCATGCCGTTCAACAGCCCGCAGGAGGATTTCTTCATGCCGAACCCGCGGAAGATCGCGGACGCGATGAGGAAACTCAGTGCCTACTAAGAAGCAACGGCTCCCGACTCGTGGGGAGCCGCCCGGTGAAGCCGGGCGGAGGGGAGGTGGCACGTCTCCTGCCTTCCCTTCAATCTCTCAAGACGAGTACGGCATCAGGCGGCAGGCGGTCGCGGCGGGCATGGAGGCCGCTGGCCTTGATGCGATGTGCGTCTTCTACCCGGCGCGCGTGGCTTACCTCACCGGATTCCACCACATTCCGACCGAGCGTCCCATCGCGCTGGTGCTGGGACCGAAGGGTTTCTCGGCGCTGCTGGTGCCGGCGGTGGAGAACGAGCACGCGGAAGCATCGACGTCCCTCGAGAGGATCGACGTCTACTTCGAGTACCCCGGAAGCGAGCACCCCATGGAGCGCCTTGTCGCGATCCTCACCGAGATAAACGCCAGACCAAGACGCACCGGGGCCGATCACGACGGCTATGTCCCCCGCTGGGGCTATCGCGGCCCGAGCCTGAGCGAGCTCACCGGCCACGCGCCTTTTGACGCCGAGCTCATCGTCGAGTCGCTGCGGCGCGTGAAGTCGGCCACCGAGATCGCGTGCATCCAGCTCAGCTGCGATTGGGCAGTGCGTGCGCATCACCGGATGCAGGCCGCGATCACGACCGGAAAGACCGAGATGGAGTGCTACTCCCCCGGCATCACCGAAACGATGGCGGAGATGCTGCGAGAGATGCCGGGTTGGCGGCCGCGCGGGTTTGAGGGCAACGGTCTGACCGCGATGTTCGTCGCTGGGCAGTCGACGGCGATGCCGCACGGTTTCGTGCGCGGGCACGGCATCCAGAGAGGTGACGTCTTGGTGAGCGGAGCGGGCGCCGACATCGACGGTTACCGGAGCGAGCTCGAGCGGACGATGGTCGTCGGCGAGCCGACCGTCGCGCAGAAGCGAGGCTTCGAAGCGATGCTCGCGCTGCAGACCCGCGCGATCGAAGCGATGGCTCCCGGGGTGCCGGTGGGCGAGGTCGAGCTGGCGACCGCGCGCCTTGCCGAAGAGCTTGGGGTGGCGGACAACCTGCGCCACCACGTCGGGCATTCGATAGGGCTCGAAGGGCATGAGGCACCTTTCCTAGACCGCGGCGACGAGGCGGTGTTGGAAACGGGGATGGTGTTCACCGTCGAACCGGGCGTCTACATCAAAGACCTCGGCGGATTCCGGCATTCGGACACCGTGGTCATCACCGAAGACGGATGCCGCGTCATGACCGATTACCCGCGCGAGCTGAAGGACCTCGTCATTACGCCGTAACCGGTTCCGGCAGCGGCCGGATCTTGCTCGTGAACATGTGCAGCACCGTCGTGCCACTGGCGCTGTGCCGCCGGACTCGGTCGACCGCCATCGGGGGCAGCATGCCCTGGTCCTCGACCGTCACCACCGTCTCCCGCGGACCTACCGTCCGCCATACCTCTCCCACCATCTCTCGCGGCAGGCTGCCCGGCATGTAGACGTAGCGGCGATTTGGCACCTGCCCGCGAGAGAGCATTTCGGCCCTGGCGAACGCGTCGTGCGCCGAGAAGTCTCTGAGGTAGGGGTCGGCCACCTCGAGCAGCTCGTGATGCTGGTTCGGATAGCGATCGCCCCGGTAAAGGAACACCGCGCCACGGCCGGCGGCGGCGCGGGTCGCCTCTGCGATTACGACTTCGGCAGCCTGGTGGTCGTGCGGAAGGATGACCAGCACGTCGCCGGCCGAGGGCCGATTGCCGAGCGCCGTGGCGATGGACTCCTTCGCCCGGTGCGGCCGGAACGGCACAGGGAAGACGCTTGGCCGTCGGCTGCGGTAATACCGGTACGTCATCAGGCCGGCGATCATCCCGGCGACCGTCAGCCCACCCCCGAACTCTGTAGCCAGGGGCTTCGCGACGAGGTTCACCAACCAGGCAAGCACGACCAGGACGGTGGTCACCACGCCGAGGACAAAGATCGCGACTGCGCCCGCGTCCCACGCGGGACGTTCCCTCCAGCGCACCACGTCGAGACTGACGCACGTGAGAACGAACGTGCCGAGCAACCCGAACGCATAAAGGTCACCCAGCAAGTTGACGTTTGCCTGTGCACCGACGGTGATCGCCACGGGCATGGCGACCGCGGCGAGGATCGACCAGTGCGGGGTCACGCGCCACCGGTTCCGGCGTTCCAACGCTCGGGGCAGAAAGCCCATTCGCGCCAGCGCGATGAAGACGTGGTACGCGCCGATGATCGCGGTGTTGCTCGCAAAGACGAGGAGCAGCGAACCTGAAACGGCGACGTAATCGCCGAGCAGACGACCCGCGGTCTGAGCCCCAAGCAGCGAGATGAACTGGTTGGGATCCGCCTGTGGATCGAGAAGGGTGGTCGACCACAACGTGAGCAGCGGGCTTGTGATCGCCATCGTCAGCACCACGGCGGTCATCGCACGAAAGGCGGTCTTCTTGCGCGGTTCGCGCATCGCGGGCGCGAGCTGCGCGACGCTCTCCAAACCCGAGAAAGCAAGGAATGCCGCGCCAAAACCGGTAAGCAGCAGGACCGGGGTCAGAGGAGGCCCGTGCGTGATCGCGCTGAAGCTGTGCACCACGCCCGCCGGCCCGAGGTAGATTGCTGTCGCGACCACGACAGCGAGCTGGCCGGCCCCCGCGAAGCAGGCGACGATCGCCGTCGTCCGCGCGCTCTCCCGGATCCCGAGCAGGTTCAAGATGCACAAGCTGATGAGCGCGCCGACCGTGGCGTAAAGCGCCACCCCCAACAGTGAGGGCATCACCACCGCCAGGTACAGCACTCCGGACAGCGCGCTGAGCGCCGCGGTCAGGAAGTAGTCGACCAGGATCATCAGGCCGCCAAGCAGCCCGGCGAACGGGTGCAGCGCTTGCGAGGACACGTTGACCACTCCGCCCCCTTCGGGATAGCGCCACGTGACCTCGGCGTACTTCACACAAAGAAGGACGAAGACGAACAGGGTCATCAGGACGAAGAGCGCCGCGCGCGACTGGAAGGGGCCGTAAAGGATGCCCGGCACGTAGTAGACGGAAGTGCCGATGTCGGCAAAGACGACAGCCCAGCACAGGAAGGCCCCGAGGCTTCCGCCGCGGACTTTGATCCGGCGGCGGGCGACGACCTGGCTCACTCCGTGATCCTGTCGCGACTCGCGCCGAGGTGGCGCAGGAGGCTGTGCAGGTCTGTGCGCAGCTGGTTGAGCGCGCGCTTCGCCTCGCGGTCCTCGAGCTCCATGTACGCGCCCGCGGCCAGGTAGACCTCGGCGCGGTCAAGACCCTGCCCGCATCGATCGGTTCGAGAGAGCGATAGGCTAGCTCCGGGCAGGCGCCGGATCGCCGCCCGAAACACGAGCCGCAGCTCTTTGGCGGACCTCGTTGCGGGGAGCTGCATGATGGCGTTGCGCATGCTTCCAAGCTAGAGGCAACGCTGTTGGGTCCGCGTTTGGGCTGGGCCTCCGAGCGTATGGAGCCTGTATGGATTCCGGCTCGATCCTTTACCCTCGCCTGCGATGACTGCCGACCACGTCGCCCGTCGAGGCCGTCGCCCGGGCGACCTGCGGGTCGTCGTCCGGCGGGCGGCCAAGCTGCCCCGCACCCTCGGAGCGCCGGCGCTGTTCGCCGCCTGCTACGGCAACGTGGGTTCCAGCATCTACTACGCCCTGGGCGTCACCGCCGCCTTCGCCCTGGGCCTCACGCCGCTGGCCATGATCCTGGCCGGCCTCATCTTCGTCAGCACAGCCCTGAACTATGCCGAGGGCACCGCCGCCCTTCCGCACGCCGGCGGCAGCTCGAGCTTCGCGCGCCGCGCGTTCAACGGGCCCATCGGCTTCCTGGTCGGCTGGGTGCAGCTGCTCAACTACACGGCGACGGTCTCGATCTCCGCCTACTTCGCGATCAGCTACCTCGGCGTGTTCGGCAAGTACATGCCGCTGTTTCAAGTCTTGAAGGTCAACGACACCTGGCACGTGGCCGCGACCGTCCTGCTGATCGGGTTCCTGGTCGTCGTGAACGTGGTCGGCATCCAGGAGTCGAGCGCGCTCAACCTGGTTCTGGCGATGGCCGACCTGGTGACGCAGTTCGTGCTGGTCATCCTGGGCATCGTGCTCCTGTTGAACATCCACACCGTCATCAGCAACATCCACTGGGGAATCGCGCCGACGTGGGGCAACTTCCTCGCGAGCATTTCGATCGCGATGGTCACCTATACCGGCATCGAGACGATCTCCAATATGTCGGAAGAGGCAAAGGACCCCGGCCGCAGCGTGCCACGGGCGACTTTTGCCGTGATCGCGGCGGTGCTGTTCGTCTCAGCCTTTCTCCCGACCATCGGCATGAGCGTCTTCCCGGTCCACCTCGACGCTGGCGGCCAGTACACGACCGACCTGGCCACGACATGGAAAAACGACCCTGTCGCGGGCATCGTCACCGGCTTCTCTCAGCCGCTGGCCTTCTGGGCAGGGATCTGGGTGGGCATCCTCGCCTTCACCATCCTGGTGATCGCCACCAACGCCGGCCTGATCGGGATCTCGAGGTTGAGCTACTCGCTGGCGGGGGCGGACTTGCTTCCTCGCCAGTTCGCACGGCTGCACTCGAAGTACAGGACGCCGTACATCTCGATAGTGATCTTCGGCATCGTGGCCGCTGTCCTGGTCCTGCCAGGAATCATCGTCGGCGGCGGAGAGATCGATCTCTTGGGCGCGGTGTACGCGCTCGCCGCGACGTTTGCGTTCTGCTCGGCGCACCTGTCGGTCATGCGGTTGAGATTCATCGAGCCGAACCTCTACCGGCCTTATCGCATGCCGTGGAACATCAGGTTCGGGCGCGACAGCATCCCGGTCCTGTCACTGCTCGGCGCTCTCGCCATCGGCACGGTGTTCACGCAGCTGATGTCGCAGAACATCTCCAACTCGACTTACATCTACCTGGGGTGGCTAGTGCTGGGCGGCGTCACGTTCGTGATCTATCGCCGCTATCGAAAGCAACCCCTATGGGAGCCGCTGGAGGTTCCGCCCCCGCCCGACCGGGAGATTGAACGGCTGGCGCCCGAACCTCGACCGAGCGAAGCCCGCTACCGGCTGGGCCGGCGTGAACGCGTCGCAGCGCATGCGGCGGCCCAGCCCGCGCATCGACGGCGCACCCGTCCCGGCTGGCAGCTCGAGTTCGAGCTGTTCTTCGCCCGGCACGGCGCCGCGCGCGGCATCCTGATCGTCCTGGTGTTTGCCTCGGTGAGCGGGCTTGCCGTCGGCGTCGACCTCTCGAACTACGACCCGTTCGGCCCTGGCCTCGGCTGGTCACCTGGCATCGTGCTCGTCGCGTTGATCGCGGCGTACTTGCTCAACCGCAGCCACGCCGAGCAGTAGCCGGCGACGTTTCAGCCTTCCAGCCGGTAGCCCACCCCTGGCTCGTTGACGATGTACCGCGGATTCGCGGGATCGTCCCCGAGCTTCTTGCGAATCTGTGCGACCACATACCGCGTGTTGTACGTGTCGCCGATCGCGTAATCGCCCCACACCTGCCGCAGCAATGTGGTGTGCGTCACCGGCTTGCCCGCATGGAGCGCGAGAAATCGCAGCAGCTCGTACTCCGTCGGCGTCAGCCGCACGAGCTTTCCGTCGACGGTGACCGAGCGCCGGCCGATGTCGATCGCGAGGTCACCGGATCGGATGATCGGCTCGCCGGCGGTCACGTCGGCCTGCCTGCGCAGCACCGCGCGAATACGCGCCACCAGCTCTTCTGTGCCGAACGGCTTCACCA
>DATGVE010000080.1:0-2977 GCA_035300725.1 Candidatus Eiseniibacteriota bacterium
CGCAGGAGCTGGACTCGAACATGGCCGCGCGCGCGATGCTGTGGTCGTTCGACGGCTCGATCCAGGACGCCAACGAGAACGTGGTCTTGAAGTCCGACCAGGCGCTCGAAGCGCTGACGTTCGGGGCGCGGCTGTTCAAGGCGGGGATGACGCCGGCGGTGTTCAGCTGGAACGCCGCGTCGAACAACCAGGCGCTGAACGCCCGCCAGACCGGCTACATCCTCAACTCCATCTCGGCGTACCGCACCGCGCAGGACAACAAGCTGCCGGTGGCCGACGATACCTTCTTCGTCCCGGCGCTGAAAGGGCCGCGGGGCACGGGGTGGGCGAGCGAGCACGTGATGGGGATCTACGCGATTTGGAAGTTCGCGCAGAGTCCCGACGTGGCGAAGCAGTTCCTGCTCGATCTCGTCGCGCATTACCGGGACGCCGTGACCGGGAGCAAGTTCTATAACTTCCCCTCGTTTCCCGGCTCCGTAGCCGACCCCGGCACCGCGCTCGCGCAGAAGCCTGCGGTGGGTCAGCGCTGGCTCGAGCAGGCCACGGCGAAGGACCCGTTCGGCTCCAATCCGCCCGACAAGCTCAAGACGATCAGCACCGCCTTGCAGTGGGCGACGAACATTGGGCACCCGGGACCGGCCAACCCGGCCGAAAGCGAGGTGTTCGACACGTTCGTGCTGCCGACCATGTTCGCCAACGTTGCGGCGGGACGCATGACGGCGCCCCAGGCACTAGACGACGCACATCAGCAGGTGAAGCGCATCTTCGAGAAGTGGCGGAGCAAGGGACTCGTCGCCGGTGGCGCCGGTGACCGAGTGTGATACACACCAGCGTAGCCGACCACTAACGTCCACCACTGACCCGAGGGAGTCATGACTGCGCCCCAGCTCGCCATGAAGGACCTTCGCAGGGTCGTCATCGCCGCAGCAGTCGGGAACGTGATCGAATGGTACGACTTCTACATTTTCGGCAGCCTCGCCACTCTACTCGCTACGAAGTTTTTCGCAGCAGGAGCCTCCGGGTCCGCTCTCATCAAGTACGTCGGCACCTTCACGGCCGGGTTCTTGATCCGCCCATTTGGCGCATTCGTGTTCGGTCGTGTCGGCGACCTGGTGGGCCGCAAATACACGTTCCTCATCACGCTCAGCGGCATGGGATTAGCGACGGCACTCATCGGGTTCGTCCCGAGCTACGCCCAGATCGGTGCCCTCGCGGGCGTTTTGCTGCTCCTACTGCGCCTGATCCAGGGTCTGTGCCTTGGCGGCGAGTATGGCGGCGCGATCACGTACGTCGCGGAACACGCGCCAGACGAGAAACGTGGCTACTACACCGGCTGGCTCCAGACGTCGCCGACGCTCGGGATCGTGCTGTCGCTCGCGGTGATCGTCGTGACACGGGAGTCGCTCGGGCCGGCGGCGTTCGCTGCCTGGGGGTGGCGGATTCCCTTCGTCCTTTCGCTCCTCATGGTCGCGATCGCGATCTACATCCGCCTGAAGCTTCAGGAGACGCCGATTTTCCAGGCCATCAAGGCGAAAGGACAGACGGCGTCCAACGTGTGGCGCGAGGCCTTCTGGAGCCAAAACGTCAGATACGTGCTGATCGCCAGCATCGTCGTGATCGGCGAGGGGGTCGTGTGGTACAGCGGCCAGTTCTGGGCGCTGTATTTCATCCAGCAGGTGCAGAAGCCGGATGTCCTCCACCCGGCCTACATCACCGGAGCGGCGCTGCTGATCGCCACGCCGTCGCTCATCTTCTTCGGCTGGCTCTCTGACCGAATCGGTCGCAAGCCAATAATTCTCGCCGGGTTCTTCCTGGCGGCCGCTACCTACTACCCGCTCTATATGGCGCTGGGCCACGCCGCCAATCCGGCCAGCATCAACTATCCGGTGTCGATCCTGATCGTCGCGATCATGGTCTCCTACGTGGGCATGGTGTACGGGCCGATTGGCGCGTTCCTCGCCGAGTACTTCCCGGCGCGCATCCGCTACTCCTCCGTGTCGGTGCCCTATCACATCGGGAACGGCTGGGGCGGCGGACTGGTGCCGGTCATCACGACGGCGGCGTACGTGACCGCGCAGACGGCGGGACTGTCGATGTCGCAGAGCCTGGGCCACGCGCTGATCTATCCGATCACTGTGCCGGCCATCGCGTTCGTGCTCTGCCTGTTCCTGATGCCCGAGACGCGGAAGATCAGCATCTGGCAACCGTCCGAGGTGCGCGCCCCTGCCAGAGGCTGATGACGAATCCAGTGCGGTCGTCGGCCCTTGACGCCCGCGCGTCCACGATGCGAACGTCCCAGTGACTTGAGCGTTACCGATCGCGTCACGAGGAGGGCCCTATGCAGGTCAGTCGTCGTGATTTCCTGCGAGTCACCGCCGGCGCGGGCGCCGGCACGGCGATCGGGGGGCTCGTCGGCCTCGGCGCGACGCTCGCGCCAGCGCGGGCCCAGGCGCAGGAGCTGCGCATCCGGGACGCGAAGGCTGTGCCGAGCATCTGTCCATTCTGCTCGGTGGGGTGCGCGACCCTCGTTCACGTGAAGGGCGACCGGATCGTCAACATCGAAGGCGATCCGCGCAGCCCCCACAACGAAGGCACGCTCTGCCCCAAGGGCGCGGCGATCTACCAGCTCCACGTCAATCCGAACCGCCAAACGAAAGTTCTGCATCGCAAGCCGGGTGCGGGTGGCTGGGAAGTCGTCGAGCTCGAATGGGCGATGGATCGCGTCGCTGAGCTGATCAAGAAGACGCGCGACGATACGTTCATCGAGAAGTTGCCCAACGGGAAAACGGTGAACATGACTCCGGGGCTCTTCGCCCTCGGCGGCGCGACTCTCGACAGCGAGTTCAACCACGTCTGCCAGAAGTTCTGGCGCGGCCTCGGGGTCGTCGCCATCGAGAACCAGGCCAGGATATGACACAGCTCTAGCGTCCCCGGTCTGGGGACACGGCTGGGTCGTGGCGCGGCGACGCTGTATCCG
>DATGVE010000081.1:0-5115 GCA_035300725.1 Candidatus Eiseniibacteriota bacterium
TCAGCGTCCGCGCCGGGATGGGTGAGGTAGTAGCCGACGGAGTCGTTGACCGCCCCGACCACCGCCCGGCCGAACACCTGCGGCTCCTTGTCTGCATAGAAAGGATCGTGGAGCTTGGCGTGGCGGACCTCCTCGGCCACAGCGTCGGCAAACCGGCTCTGCAGCTCGTGCCGCACCTTGTCCACTCCCTCGCTCAGTCCCACCGATTCCACGATCAGAAGACGCGCGACCGAAGCCTGTTCAAAGCACGAGAGCACGAACGTCGTGATGCCGAGCCGCAACCTTTCATGGTGGTCGTGACCGCTGGCGGCGGCGGCCAACGTCTTGCGGATCAGCGAACCGCCTTCCTCCGCCAGGAGCTCGCGGAAGCAGTGCTCCTTGGAGGTGAAGAACTCGTAGAACGCGGACTTCGACATCCTGGCCTCGGCCACGATCTCTTCTACCGAGGCGGCGTTGTAACCGCGGTTGGCAAACAGCGCCAGGGCCGCGGTGGCGATCCGCGTCCGGCGCTTTTCCAGCCTTGCGTCTCGGCGCAGCTGGACGCGGGACGCGATCATCTATTTCAGTTTTTGGCTCAGTTCTTGGCCAGGGCGCGCGAGATGACGATCCGCTGGATCTCGCTGGTGCCCTCGAACAGCGTGTAGATCTTGGCGTCGCGGTGCCACTTCTCGACGGGGAAGTCGCGAATGTAGCCGTAACCGCCGCAGATCTGGATCGCCTGCTCGGTGACCTTGACCGCGACCTCACCGGCCTTCAGCTTGGCCATCGAGCCCTCGGCCTTCTTGAACTCGCCACCGTTGCGGCCCTCCCACAGCGCTCGCCAGATCAGGGCGCGGGTGGCCTCGATCTCCGTGGCCATGTCGGCCAGCATGAACGCGATCGCTTCGTTCTCGATCAGCGTGCGCCCGAACTGCTTGCGCTCCTTCGCGTATTGCAGCGCGAACTCGAATGCCGCACGCGCGATCCCTAGCGCCTGCGCGCCGACGATCGGACGCGACAGCTCGAAGGTCTTCAGCGCGACTGACGAGCGGGAGTGCGTGCCCTCGCGCGCGCGGGCCAGCTTCGCCTCGAGCTTCTCCATGCCGCCGAGGACGTTCTCGGCCGGAATCGTGACGTCCTCGAGCAGCACCTCGGCCGTGTGCGAGGCCCGGATACCCATCTTCTTTTCCTTCTTGCCCATGGTCAGGCCCTTGGTACCCGGGCCCACCACGAAGCTCGCCTGGCCGCGCGTGCCAAGCTCCGGTTCGACTGCAGCGACCACGACGTGGACGTCGGCGATGCCTCCGTTGGTGATGAAGATCTTCTGGCCGTTGATCACCCAGTCGCCGTTCTTCCGCACGGCTCGCGTCTTCATCGAGGAGACGTCTGAGCCTGCCTCCGGTTCGGTGACAGCAAATGCCCCGAGGGCCGGCTTCTCCACGGTCCCGAAGCAAGCCGGGATCCAGGTCGCGATCTGCTCCGGGGTGCCCTGCGAGAAGATCGCGGCGATCGGCAGGCCGGTGCCCTGAATGGCCAGCGCGATGCCGGCGCAGCCCCAGGTAAGCTCCTCGGCGACCAGCGCGGGCATGATGCCGGTGGCGTCGCCGTACGTCTGCTGCAGGAAGTCGACGCCGTACAGTCCTACCTCGGCCGCCTTCTTGACGACCGGCCAGGGAAATTCCTCTGACTCGTCGTACTGATGCGCGACGGGGCGGATCTCCTTCTCCGCGAAGCTGTGAACCCAGTCTCGAATCTCACGCTGCTCGTCGCTCAGCTCGAACGAAATCATGTTGCTTTCCACACTCCTGGAACGTTTCGGTACTTGAACGTACCGGTTTTCGAGCACGAATGTACGCCGCGCTGCGTCATCGTGTCAACAGTTAAACCGAATGCTTTGGATCCGCCTGGGATTTGACCGTAGGGCGGCGGGCCCCCATCGCGATCCGGTAGGCGCTGAAAAGAAGGAAAACCCCGAACAGGCGGGCCAGAAGCGAGGTCGGCAGGTCCACCGCGACCAGGGCGCCGATCACGGCTCCGACCACCCCTCCCCCACCCATCCAGATCGCTGCATCCAGCCGCACGTTGCCCTGGCGCAGGTGCGTGATCCCGCCAACCAGCGCGGTGGGGATGATCGCCGCCAGCGACGTCCCCTGCGCGAGCTGCTGGGGCATGCGGAACCCGATTGTCATGATCGGCACGAAGGCGAGGCCGCCGCCGATGCCGATGGTGCCGCTGAGGAACCCTGCAAACAGGCCCGCTGCGATGGCGGCAGCGTCGCCCCAACTCACGGGAAGACCGTCTCCTTGACGCCGACGATGAGCAGGAGCAGGGCGACAACGAGCTTGAGCTCTCGGTCCGGGATGTACTTGAGAAGCCTCGCTCCGACATAAGCGCCGACGACGCTGCCGATGACGAGGAACAGCGCCATGTGCAGGTCGACCTGTGGGGTGCCCTTGCGAAAGTAGTAGATCGGCACGGCCACGATCGCGATTGGGATGATCGCCACCAGGGAAGTTGCGTTGGCCTGGCGTTGGGGCATCTTTGCCCAGAGCACCTGCAGCGGCACCATGATGAAACCGCCACCAACACCCAGAAGGCCTCCGAGAAGGCCGCCGATCAGCCCGATCGCGCCGAAGACCGGGCGAGAGCCTATTCCGCGGCCTTGGGTGGTGTCTCGGGTTGGTTGGCCACCACCGAGTGGTGCCGGAACTGGGTGTTCGGAGCCGGCGCCGCCGCCCCCTTCACCTTCTTTTTCTTCTTTGTCTCGCGTCCCTGTTTGTCGCGTCCTTTACCCATGTGCATCAGTTTCTATGACTTGGGCCAGTTCGCGCAAGAACGACTCCACGTCGGTGACCAGGCCGATCGACTGCCAGCTGCCGCGATCCGCCAGCTTGGTTACGACCGCGGGGTTGATGTCGACGCACACCGTGCGGACTACGGCCGGGAGCATGTTGCCCGTCGCGATTGAATGCAGCATGGTCGAGAGCATCAGCGCCAGGCGCACGCCAGGCAGCGCCGCGCGCATCCGCCGCTGCGCCTCGACCATCTCCGTGATGACATCGGGCAGCGGGCCGTCGTCGCGCACGGACCCCGCCAGGACGTACTCAACGCCGTGGTCGATGGCAGACTTCATCACGCCGGACTTCAGCTGACCGCTTTCGACCATCTGCTTGAGCCCGCCGGCGGCGCGGACGCGATTGATCGCGCGCATGTGGTGCTCGTGCCCATGCTCCATGGCCACTCCGCTTTCGATGTTCACTCCGAGCGCGGTGCCAAAGAGGGCCGCCTCGACATCGTGCACCGCCAGGGCATTGCCGGCGAACAGCACCTGCACGTACCCCAGCTCGATCAGTCGCGATAGGTAGACGCCCGCACCGGTGTGAACCACACCCGGGCCCGCCACAACGAGGATCCGGCCGCCTGAAGCGCGGATCTGCTTCATCTCTTCCGCAATCGCGGAGATGAGGACCTTCTTGGGCTTCTCTGCGGAGACCTCGCTGCCCATGAAGCTGAAGATCTCGGTCTGGCGAGATCGTTCGAGAGGCGTTACACGTACGCCCTCATATCCGACCACCACCTCCATCCCGGGCTTGGCGCCCTGGAAGACGATGCACCACGCGCGGCCCGCCGCGCGATCGACCGCGATCGCCGTGTCCATCTCGATGTTCTCGACACGCACCCAGCGGCTGTCGATCAACACCTCGGTCGGGAGATTGCTCGTCGAGTAGAACCCTTCGGGAAAGACGCCCTCCTTGGTGACCTTTTCCGCGCGGGCCGGCTTCTCCTCTTCCGCGGTGGCGCCGAGTGCTCGGGCCTGGCGGACGATGCGGTCGAGGTCTTCCGCCGAGCCGGCGACGACCTCCATCCGGCAGATCGACGTGTCGGTCTTGTGCTGGCCGACCTTCAATTCCTCGATCGTGAAGTTGCCGCCCATGTCCATCACGAGGTCCATCACCTGCGGCAGGATCATCGAGTCGATGATGTGACCCGTCAGGACGAGCCTGGCCGTGTACTTGGTTTCGCTCAAGCGTCCGCACCGGCCGCGGCGTTGATCTGCTGCTTCAGCGATTCGGCTTCACGCCCTGGACTCTTCGCGAAGAGCACGCTGCGGCTCGCCGAGACAAGACATGACGCGCGATCGCCGTTCCAAGCCGCGCGTACAGACGCCTCGACGTCACCGCCCTGTGCACCGACCCCCGGAATCAAGAAAGGCAGCGGAGAGGCACGCCGCACCTCGGTGATTTGGTCCGGCGCCGTCGCCCCGACAACCAATCCGACGTTGCCCGCCAGGTTCATTCGCAGTGCAAGGTCCGCGACGTGCAGGTAGATGGGCTTGCCCGCGGCCTCGAGGTGCTGCAGGTCTGCCGCTCCCGGGTTGGAAGTCCGGCAGAGCACGTACACCCCGCGGTCGGCGTACTTCGTGAACTCCTCGATCGAATCCGAGCCAAGGTACGGGTTGATGGTCGCAGCGTCCATGGCGAGGGTTACGAAGACCGTTCGTGCGTAGGCCGCCATGGTGCTTCCGATGTCGCTGCGCTTGACGTCGAACAGGAACGGCGTCTCCGGAGCCTCATCCCGCAACTCCAGCAACGCCGTCCAGCCGTCGGGCCCGTACTGCTCCCAGAACGCGCTGTTGGGCTTGAAGCAGCACACGTGCTCTTCCGTCTGGCGCACCACGTCCCGGCAGTGACGGAGCGCACCGGCGGCGCCGCCCTCGATGCGCTCGGGATCTGGGTCAAGACCCACGCACAGCAGAGTGTTGCGTTCGGCCGAGAGCGCGCGCAGACGATCGAAGTAACTCACCGAGCCCAATGCTAACCAGGCCCGGAAGTCAAAATTGATGGTGTGGGACAACCGCTGCGCATAGCTCTGGCGCAGGTCAACCCGACCGTGGGCGACCTCGAGGGCAATTCGCGACTGATCATCGAGTGGATCGGCCGCGCTCGCGACCAGGGCGCCGACATAGTGTGTTTCCCGGAGCTTGCCATCACAGGCTATCCGCCGGAGGACCTCGTCCTCAAGCGCGCCTTCGTGCGCGACAACCTCAAGCAGCTCGAGGTCGTGACCAGGGCGACGAAGGGAATTTCAGCAGTCGTCGGGTTCATCGACGACGACGGTGCGATCTTCAACTCGGCC
>DATGVE010000082.1:0-25357 GCA_035300725.1 Candidatus Eiseniibacteriota bacterium
TCGGTGGCGGCGTTGCCGATGTCGATCTGCCCGCACGCGATGTCGTACTTACGGCAATCCAGGGAAGTTGACCTTGTCAGGCCGGTGATCGCGTGCTTCGTCGCGGTGTAGGGAGCGGAGTTGGGCCTCGGAGCATGTGCGGAAATGGAACCGTTGTTGACAATCCGTCCACCGCGAGGGTTCTGGCTCTTCATGAGCTTGATCGCCTCCTGCGTGCACAAGAAGGCACCAGTGAGATTGGCGTCGACTACCGACTTCCATTGTTCGTAGGTCACGTCTTCAAGCGGTACGGGTGGAGCTCCTGAGCCCGCGTTGTTGAAAAGAAGGTCGAGCCGCCCGAACGTCTCCTTGGTCTTCGCGAACAGAGCTCCGACCGACCTTGGGTCGCCTACGTCGGTAGGAACGCTAAGCATTCGTGCGCCGAGTCTTGTCCCGTCCTCCACCGTCGCCTCCAACGGCTCTTTTCGCCGGCCGGCCACAACGACCGAGTAACCTTCCCCGGCTAGCGCCAGGGCAACGGCTCGCCCTATTCCGCTGCCGCCGCCGGTGACGACAGCAACCTTTGCCTGGGAACCCATGCTCTTTCCCTCCTCGAGTGTTTCGACTTCGGTTTCCCGCGAGGGTACGCTGCCGCGAACCTTTCTCGTGATAGCCTGACCGCCGGTGGCCGCCCGCGTCGTCTGCCTGTCCCCATACTCCAAGCAACAGGTCGAAGGACTCTTTGCCGGCCGTCATCCGGTGGAGGTTGTCACAGTCCCGGATCCACCCGCTCCCGACGCGGTGTTGAGCGCGTGCTCCCAAGCCGACCTCGTCATCGCCGACAAGCGCCACAAGCACCGGCTGCCTCGCGAAGTGCTGGAGCAGATGCGCCGCTGCCTGCTGATCCAGATGCCCGCGGTCGGTTATGACGTCATCGACCACCGCGCGGCCGCGGAGTTCGAGATTGCTGTCGCCAACGCCGCCGGCTACAACCGGGATGCCGTCGCCGACTGGACGATCATGGCCATCCTGAACCTGGTCCGCCGAGGTGCGTGGGGTGACCGCGGCATGCGGGACGGTGGCTGGCCCAAGCCCGAGATGATGGGCCACGAGCTGGGCGCGCTCACTGTCGGCATCGTGGGGCTGGGCAACGTGGGCTCGGCGCTGGCCACCCGGTTGCGCGCCTTCGGCTCGCGCGTCATCTATGCGGACATCGTGGAGAGGAGCGTCGCAGGCGCCGAGCGGATGTCGTTCGAAGACGTGCTGGAGCGCGCAGACATCGTCTGCGTGCACGTGCCTCTGGATCAGGAGACTCACCACTTCATCGACGCCGGGACGCTCAAGCGCATGAAGAAGGGTGCCTTCCTGGTCAACGCCTCGCGCGGACCGGTGGTCGATGAAAGGGCACTCGTCGCCGCCCTGGAATCAGGGCACCTGGGCGGCGCCGGGCTGGACGTCTTCGAGCAAGAACCGACGCCTGCCGACAACCCCTTACGGCGGATGGAGAACGTTTTCTTCTCACCCCACGTGGGCGGCTTTACCGCCGAGTCTGAGGCGCGCGTTTTGGAGGTGGTGCGCGACAACCTGAGCCGGGTACTCGACGGTGAGGAGCCGGCCAACGTGGTCAACGGGGTCAGGCTCGGAGCCCGCTTGAGGCGGTGACGCTCCGCGAGCTCTGGGAGCGGGGTGAACCGACGCTCGGTGGTTGGTGCGTCATCCCCAGTCCGTTTGCGGCCGAGCTGATGGGCCGCGCGGGCTACGACTGGATCTGCATCGACACCCAGCACGGTCTCATCGGATACGACCAGATGCTGCCCATGCTGCAGGCGCTGTCGGCGACCGGGACGCCGGCCTTCGTGCGAGTGCCTTCAAACCAGCCGGCGGACATCATGAAAGCACTCGACGCCGGCGCCCAGGGTGTGGTCGTGCCTTTGGTCAGCTCCGCCGAAGAGGCGCGCCGGGCGGTGGGTGCCTGCCGTTACCCGCCGCAAGGGATGCGCTCGTGGGGTCCAACTCGGGCCTCGCTACAGGTGACGGGCTTCGGACCTGAGAGCGCCAACCGCGCCGTGGTTTGCGTGGTCATGATCGAGACAGTCGAAGCGATGGCCGCCCTGGACGAGATCCTCGCCGTGCCGGGCGTCGACGGGGTCTACGTCGGCCCCAATGACCTCGCCGTCACGCACGGGCTGAAGCCAGACGCAACCGCCAGCGCCCCCGAGCACCGGCGCCTGATCGAGACCATATTGGCTGCCTGCGTCCGCCACGGCGTGACCGCCGGAATCCATTGCGCGGGGCCGGAGACGGCCATTCGGTGGCGCGAGGCGGGGTTCCGGATGATCAACGTCGACAACGACGCGCTCTTCCTGCGCGGCGGCGCGGCCCAGGTGCTGGAAGCTCTGCGCGGCGTCAAGCGCGAGGCCGCCAAAAGTGGCTACTGACGCGCCCCTGGATCCCGCCATCCTGGAGGCACTGAAGCGTTTCGACTCGCCCACGCTCAGCAACGCCATCGAGACATTTGGAGTCAGGCCCCGGGACGAGGGCTACATGTCAATGGACATCCGCTGCATCTTTCCCGACCTCGGGCCCATGGTGGGCTACGCCGCGACCGGAACCATCCGCGCGCGCGGCCGGCTGGAGCACGGCGACCAGACAGCTCTCTACGAGCACGTGCGCCAGGTGCCAGGCCCACGAGTGGTGGTGGTGCGGGACCTGGACGATCCGCCGGGCCATGGGTCACTGTGGGGCGAGGTGAACGCCACGATCTTCGGCGCCCTGGGATGCGTCGGCTGCGTGACCGACGGCTGCGTCCGAGACCTGAAAGAGGCGCGCGCGATGGGCTTCCAGTTCTTCGCCCGCGGGCCGGGCGTATCGCATGCGTACGTGCGGGTGGAGTCAGCCGGCCAGCCGGTGACGGTGGGCGGGCTGCGGGTAAGTCCAGGCGACCTGATCCACGCCGACCAGCACGGCGTGCTGCTGATCCCGCGCGAGATCGCGGGTGAGGTCCCTGCGGCAGCTGACCGAGTCATCGCCACCGAGCAGAGCCTGCTCGGCTGGGTGCGCTCTGCGGAGTTCGACGCCGACGAGTTGATCGAGAGGCGGCGCGCCAAGCACTGAGGGCTGCGGACTCGGCCTAGAAGACCGCCTGCTCGCTCTCGCCGTCGAAGAGATGCAGCCGCCGCAGGTTGATCCCCATGCGCACCTTGTCACCCACGCTGACCTTCATGTGCGGATCGACCCGCGCCGTCAGGTCGTCCGCCCCCACCTTGCCGTAGAGAAACTGGTCCGCGCCCAGGACCTCGAGCACCTCGACCTTGAGGTCGATCGCGGTGCCACCGTCCGGGACGTTAGGCAGGAAGTCCTCCGGCCGGATGCCCAGGAAGCCGCGCGCCAGGCCGGGCGCCTTGGGCAGGTCGAGCTCAAACCCTGAGGCCTTGGCCCGATGGTCGGAGACCGTGACCGGCATGAAGTTCATGCGCGGGCTGCCGATGAAGCCCGCCACGTACATGTTCACAGGGTCGTCGTAGATTTCCCGCGGTGGCGCAACCTGCTGCAGGATGCCATCCTTCATGACCGCGATCCGGTCGCCCATGGTCATCGCCTCGACCTGGTCGTGCGTGACATAGATGAAGGTGGTGCCCAGGCGCTGATGCAGCTTTTGCAGCTCGATCCGGGTCTCCACCCGCAGCATCGCGTCCAGGTTGGAGAGGGGCTCGTCGAGCAGGAACACCCGAGGCTGGCGGACGATGGCGCGGCCGAGGGCGACGCGCTGGCGCTGGCCACCAGAGAGCTGGCGGGGTTTCCTTTCGAGCAGGGTGTCGAGCTTGAGGATTCGGCCCGCCTCTTTGACGCGTGTCTCGATCTCGGTCCTTGGGGAGCCTCGCATCTTTAGGCCGAAGGCAATGTTGTCGTGGACTGTCATATGCGGATAGAGCGCGTAGGACTGGAAAACCATGGCCACGTCCCGGTCGCGGGCCGGCATCTTGTTGACAACCTCGTCGTCGATCTTGATCTCGCCAGACGTGATGTCCTCCAGGCCCGCCAGCATGCGCAGCGCGGTCGACTTGCCGCAGCCGGACGGCCCGACCAGGACCATGAACTCGGTGTCTTCGATGTGCAGCGAGAGGTTGTTGACCGCGACGGCATCGGCGCCAAATCGCTTGGTGACCTTCTCGAAGGTAACGGACGCCATACGCCGAAATCCTAATCGGCGCCGAGAGCGCGTGCGAAACCGCCCGAGTAGCGCTCCGCGAACCAGGCGCAGGCCAGCGCCGCCGGTCCCGCTCCAAGCAGCATGGCGGCGAATGCGAACCCGGGATCTTCGACATCCACATTGGTGGTCTCCACGCCACCCATGACCGTCGTCGCCTGGTCGCCGGTGATGAGCGTGAAGAGATACAGGTAATCGCTGAACACAATCGCGACGCCGAAGATGGCCACCGCGGCAATGGCCGGCAACGCCACCGGCAGGATGAGATCGGACAGGTAGCCGATTCCGCGCGCTCCTTCGAGCCGAGCCTGCTCAAGAAGCTCGCGGATGCCATCCGCTGAGAAAAGGTTCCAGAAGACCCAGGTTCCGAAGGGAATGACGAGGCCCGGGTAGGCGAGCAGCAACGCAACCGGGTTGTCGGCCAGGTGCAAGCTGCTCATCTCCACCAGCAGCGGGAGGGCGAGGACTGTCTGCGGGATGACATAGGTCGCCATCAGGACGGTGACGATGCCGTGTGCACGGCGCGGTCGCAGCGAAGCCAGGGCGTAACCTGCGGCGAGGCTGGCGGCGACGCCGATGGCCACCGTTCCACCGGTGACGATCAAGGTGTTCAGCATCCAGCGACCGAACCGAGCCGACCTGAACAGGTCGAGGTAGTTGCCGAAGTATGGCGCCACGTGCAGCACCCAGGGATTGCCCAGGGTGATCTGCTCGGCGCCCGCGCTGAGCGAGACGATCGCCATCCAGTAGAAGGGCGCCAACGCGAGCAGCAAGGCAAGGCCCAGGCCGGCGACACGGATCACACTCCTCACTTGCGCACCAATAAGCGCAGCACGAGCAGCAGCCCCGCGAGGTAAACCGGCACGACCGAGAGCGCGGTCGTGATACCCCCCGCCAGGTCTCCACCGCGCAGCGCTTCTGTAAAGGCGAGGCTGCTGATGATCTGGGTTTCGCCGCCGGGTCCGCCGGCGGTCATCAGGTGGACGATCGCGTAGTCGCCGAAAGTCCCAAGTACCGAGAGCAGACCGGCCAGGGTCAGCGCCGGAACCAGCGCGGGCAGCTGGACGTAGCGGAAGAGCGCCAGCGAGCCCGCACCGTCCAGGCGCGCCGAATCGAGGTGGTCGCGGGAAACCGAGCGCAGAGCGGCGAGCGCGAGCATGGTGAACAGCGGTGTGCCGTGCCAGACGTTGACCGCCACCAGGCTCAACATCGCACTGACGCCAGAGCCGAGGAACGGGTACTGCTCGCGCACCAGCCCGAGCATCAGAAGTATGGAATTGATGCCGCCGTGTACGTCGGAGAAGAGGAAGTACCACGTGATGCTGTCCATCACGATCGGAAAAAGAAGTGGGAGCAGCATGAGCGCGTAAATCAGGCGGCGGCCGCGAAATCGGGGCAGCAGCGCAAGCGCCAAAAGGGTGCCGAGAACCAGCTTGCAGGCAAGCGCCAATCCGGTGTAGTCGACTGTGTGCAGGAGGGCGGCGCGGTAGGCGGGATCGCTGAACAGGAACCGGTACTGCGTAAGGCCGACGAAGCGCCCGGTTTCTCCGATGGTCGCGTCGGTAAGGCTCAACCAGATCGCCATGCCGAGCGGGTAGGCGATCACGCCCAGAACGAAAAAGAGAGCCGGGGAAAGGAGTAAAGCCAGCTCCAGGCGGCGCCTGGCGACAGGCGTCAAAGCCCCCTCGGGCTCACCCTTTGACCGCCCCGGCGGTCATGCCAGCGACGAAGTGGTCCACAAAGAACGAATACAGCAAGGCCACGGGCACCGAACCGAGCAGCGCGGCGGCCATCAGCTGGCCCCAGAAGAACTCGTCACCCCGGATCAGGTCCTGCGTGACGCCGACCGGGATGGTCTTGGTCACGGGGTCGTTCATGAAGATCAGCGAGTACAGGTACTCGTTCCAGGAGAGGGTGAAGGCGAACATGCCCGCCGACAGGATGCCGGGCAGCGCCAGCGGGACCACGACCCGGACCATTGCCTGGAGCCGCGTCGCACCGTCCACGAGTGCTGACTCCTCCAGCTCGCGCGGGATGCCTTTGAAGTAGCCGATCAGGAGCCAGGTGCAGAAGGGGATCAGGAAGGTCGGGTAGGTGAGGATGAGCGCCCACAGGTTGTTGTAGAGGACCAGGGTCTGGATGAGCTTGGCCATGCCGAGGAAGAGCAGCGTTGGCGGAACCAGGTAAGTGACGAAAATCGCCCAGCCGATCCAGTTGGCGCCTGGAAAGCGGAGCCGCGCCAGCGAGTAGCCGGCAAGGATGCTGCAGAAGAGAGAGATCGCCGTCGAGACGACCGCCACGATGGCCGTGTTGAGCGCCCAACGTGGGAAAAAGGTGTGCGTAAAGAGGTCCTGGTAATTCTTGAGGGTCGGCTCACGCACGAAGATCGGAAGCTGGTGGAAGTCGAGCAGCTCGGTGTCGCTCTTGAGGCTGGTGATGAACATCCAGTAGAAAGGGAAAAGTGTGATGAAGATGAAGAGGAGCACCGGGATGTAGATCCGGAAGACCCGCGACACCAAGCGATCCCCGATCTCGACCCGGCCCTTCCGCTTCTCGCTGACCTTGCGACTGCGTCGCGCGATTTCGGCCATCAGTCCGACTTTCTGAGCATCAGCAGGACGACAGCAATCACTATCGTCAGAACCGGGAAGAGGAAGAGCGAGATGGCGGCGCCGATGCCGAGGTAGTTGCTTGGGATGGCCATCGTGTAAGCCCAGGTCGCCAAGAGGTGCGAGCTGTTGTACGGTGCCCCTCGCGTCAACACCCAAGGGAGCTGGAAATCGGCGAAGGTGAGGATCGTGGATAGCAGGATCACCACCAGCAGCACCGGGCGCAGCATGGGCAGCGTGATGTTGAAGAACTGCTTCATGCGGCTGGCTCCGTCGACCCTCGCCGCCTCGTAGAGCTCGACCGGGATGGTCTGCAGACCGGCCAGGAAAGCGATGCCATAAAAGGGCACGCCTCGCCATATGTTGACGATCATCATCGAGAGCATCGCCGTGTTCGGCGTGCCCAACCAGTTGACGCAGGTCGAGGACCCGTGGCACATCGGCAGGTGCATCCCCGAGTTCATGACCCAGTTGATGACGCTGAAGGTCGGGTCGAACATCCACCGCCAGGACAGAGTCGAGAGCACGCTGGGGATGATCCAGGGCAGCAGCAGTGCAGCCCGCACGAAGCGTTGGCCGGGAAAGACCTGGTTCAGAAGTAGGGCCATCGAGAGGCCCAGAACGAACTTCACGATCGTAGTCCAGAACGTGTACGAGAGCGTGTTCATGAAGGCGGTGCGAAAGACTCCGTCCTTGGCCGTCTCGTAGACGTAATTGGCGAACCCGATGAACTGGCCGAGCGAGCTGTCACCGACTTCGGTCGAAGTCGTCGAAAGGACCACACCGTAGGCGAATGGGAAGGCCAGGAAAACCGTGAGGATCCCAATCGTGGGGAGCAGCAGCAGATAGCCGAGGAACGTCTCGTTGTCGAGAATGCCCGCCCGCCGGTGGCGGCGGAGACCGGTGTTAGCGGTCTCCGCCCTTAGAACAATTCTCAATGGATCCTGGAGCCCCGCCTAAGGCTTGTCCCAGATGTTCTTGAGCCGGTCTTCGGCCTCCTGAACGGCGGTCTTGGTGTCGGTGCCGGCAAGTATTTTGGCGAACATGTCGGCGGTGATGTACTGCGCCTGAGCCTGGCTGCTCTTCTTGCTGGGCGGGGCGGGCCAGCCTGGCCAGTAACCCACCGGCTTGCCGCTCGGGTCGTAGGCGACGTCGTGGAAGGCCTTGAGCTTGGGGTCCGAGTGGAAGATGGGCGCGTCGTTGATCGCCGCGAAGGGCCCGATGTCGTAGCCGGCAGCGGCCGCAGGGCCCATCCACTTCAGATAGTTGTCCTTGTCCATCTGCCAGAGCACGAAGGCCTTGGCCGTCTCCGCCTCCTTGGTCCACTTCATGACTGCCTGGTTGAAAATCAGGTTCATCGTGAACAGGCCATTCGGTCCCGCAGGCATGACCGCGTTGTCAGTTACCTTGTCGAACTTCTTGTTGGTATCCCGTTCCTTGACGTAGATCGAGGGCCCGTTGAGCGTGGCGCTGATGTTGTCGGAGTGGTACGCCTGGTTGTTGTCCGGGTCAAGCCATTCGGGGTGGAACACCGCGCCTGCTGCCTGGGCACGCTTGGCCCAGTCGATGGCTTTCAGCGTCGCCGCCGAGTTGATGGTCACCTTTCCGTTCTTGTCGTTCTCGGCCGCGCCGTGCGCCCACAGGACAGGCAGCCACATGGTGAGCGAGTCGCCGTAGGCGTGGCCAACGGTCTGGGCCATTGGCTTTCCGGTCGCGCTCTTCAGTTTGCCGGCAGCAGTGATGAAGTCTTCGAAAGTCTGTGGGAAGCCGGAGACGCCGGCCTTGGTGAAGTAGTCCGTGCGGTAGGTCCAGGCATTCATGACGATCGTGTATGGGACCGCCCGATAAACGCCGTTCACCTTGCAGTAGGCGTCGTTGACGGGATGGACGGTGCCAAGCCTCTGCTTCAGGATGTTGACCTCGTTGGTTACGTCCAGGCAGGCGCTCGTGTAAAGGAAGGGCCAGGAGTACTGCATGGAGATCACGTCCGGGCCGTCGCCGGCCTGCACGTAGGCGGCGGTCTTGGCGATCAAGTCGTCCTGGGTGATCGTCTGGACGACCACCTCACAGCTGAACTTGTCGCTGAACTCCTTGGCCTGCCGGATGACCTCTGTGTCGCCGGCCTTGACGAAGCTGTTCCACTGCGTGTAGACGATCCGGGCGCCAGCCCGCGGGACGGGCGGCTTGCCCGTGGTTGCCGTGTTGGTGGGGGTGCCGCCGCACGCCACCGCCCAGAGATCGGCGAGGGCTACCCCGGCCACCGCGAGCCCGGTCTTCTTGAGAAATGTCCTTCGGGTCCACTCGAAGAGCTCGGGGTCCCTATCGAAGATCTCCTGCAGCTCGTCGTTCTTCGTCATACCACCTCTCCCCAAAAGGCGACCGTCTGGTCGCCGCTCGAGCCGAGCCTGATAGTCTCGGACGCCTAGAGGATTATGTACCTCGCCGAACTCCAAGCCCGCAAAAATAATCCAGTCCGGGTCGGCGTAGTGGGGGTTGGCCGCATGGGCCGAGGCGTCGTCGACCAGGTGGCGACAATGCCCGGGATGAGGGTCATGGCGGCCGCCGACGTTGATCTTGGGCGGGCCGAGGCCAGCTTGCGCGAGAACGGCGGCGACCCTGTCGTGACCGACCAGCTGGGCCCGGCCCAAGACGCTCTGCGCCAGGGTCGGCCTGTCGCCACGGGCGACGCCGGCCTCGTGCCTCAGCTGGAGCTGGACGCGCTGGTGGAGTCGACCGGGCTGCCCGAAGTGGGGGCCCGCGTGGCGGCCGACGCCATCGAGAACCGCCGCCACGTGGTGATGCTGAACGTGGAGGCGGACGTGGTAGTGGGGCCGATCCTGGCCGCGCGGGCACGGAGCGCCGGCGTCGTCTACACGCTGGCCGCGGGCGACCAGCCGGGCGCCATCTTCGAGCTCGCCGAGTGGGCGCAAACACTCGGCTTCAGGGTCGTGTGCGCCGGCCGCGGGACGGTGTTGTTCAGGGACGACCACCACGCCACGCCCGACACCTACCGGGAACAGGCGGAGCGAAACCATAACAACCCCAAGATGTACTGCTCCTTCCGTGACGGCACCAAGTCACAGACCGAGATGGCGGCGGTCTCCAACGTCTTACGGATGCCACCCGAGGTCCGCGGCATGCACGAGCCTCACTGTCGCTGGCAGGACCTCGGCCGCGTCTTCAGCCTCGAGAAGGACGGCGGCATCCTGCGCTCGGAAGGGGTAGTCGACATGGCCAACGCCATCGACCCCTCAGGTGAATATGTGCACGAGGACAAGGTCTTCCCCGGCATCTTCGCGGTGATCACCTCCGACCATGCCGGCGTCCGCTCCTCGATGGGTTCGCTGTTCGAGCCCGGCTTCGGCGGCACCGCCCAGCAGTGGGGTCCGAACTGGGGGCTGTTCCGCCCCTACCACCTGGCTTGCGTGGAGGTGCCGATGTCGGTCGCCCGCGCGGTGGTGCAGGGCCGGCCGACCGGCGATCTGCGCGGCGGGCTGGTGGCGGAGCTGATCGCTGTCGCCAAGCGGGACCTGAAGCCGGGTGACGAGCTGGACGGCGCGGGCGGCTATGCGGTGTACGGGCTGTCCGAACGCTACGAGGTGTCGCAAGAGCAGCGCCTGCTGCCGTTCGGATTCGCGTACAGCGGGCGGCTGAAGCGGGCGGTGGCTAAAGACAAGGCGCTGAGCTGGGACGACGTCGAGGTCGAGCGGTCGGGATTCCTATACGAGCTGAGAGAGGAGCAGGACCGGCTCTTTGGCTAGCAACGCCGCCAAAGGCAGGCTGCCCTTGAAAGGGGTGCGCGTGGTCGCGCTCGAACAGTCGGTCGCCGGACCGCTGTGCAGCCGAATCCTCGCCGACCTCGGCGCAACCGTGGTGAAGGTGGAAAGCGCGGACGGCGACTTCGCCCGCAAATGGGATTCCTACGTGAAGGGCAACAGCTCGCATTTCGTCTGGCTGTCGCGACGGAAAAAGAGCCTGCGCCTCGATCTGCATGACCCAGCCGACTTCGAGCTGCTCCATCAGCTGCTCGATGATGCTGACGTGCTCGTGATGAACATGAGCGCCGAAGCAGCCGATCGCCTCCGGATGACTGAAGTCGCCCTTCGTGATCGCTTTCCGCGCCTGATCACCTGCCACATCACGGGTTACGGCACCAAAGGCCGAAGCCGCAACCGCAAGGCCTACGACCTTTTGCTCCAGGCCGAGACTGGACTGCTGAGCCTGACCGGAGACGAGCGTGGACCCGCACGAATTGGGGTCTCGATTGCCGATACCGGAACGGGGCTCTACGCGGCAATCCTGATTCTGGGAGCACTTCTGCAGCGAGCGAGCGATGGAGGCGGCCGATTTATCGACCTTTCCATGTTCCAGGCGATGACAGAGTTCGCCGGACCCAACCTGACGGCGTTTGCGAACTCAGGCGTTGAATACGAGCGCCGGCGGCTGCGGCACCACAACGTAGTGCCATACGGCATCTACGAATGCAGCGACGGCCACATCGCGATCGCCGTCGAGCACGACAAGGAATGGGTCGTCTTCTGCCAGAAAGTATTGGGTCGCCCCGATTTGCTGCAACCGCGATTCCAGACCAACGAGCTGCGCGTCGGCAATCGCCGCGACGTGGATGCTGCGGTGGAGGAAGTCTTGCGGGCACAATCCAGTGGATTCTGGATCGAACGTCTCGAAGCGGCGCATCTCGCGTACGCCCGCATCAACTCGATCAAGGATGTCTGGGAGCATGCGGTGGTGAGCGATCTGGATCTGCGAAGAAGCGTCAACCTGCCTGACGGATCGAGTGGATGGGTGCTCAGGTCGCCGGGAGAGACTGCATTTGAAAACGACGGCGAGGCCTCGGTGCCGGCACTCGATGCGGATCGGCCGGACATCCTGGCCAAGATGCCTGGTAAGAAATCGTCATGAATTGCGCGCCTTGAACGCCGTCGGGCGGACGTGCATGATCACGCGCACGTCTTTGTCTCGCACTTCGATTGGATGTCCGCGATATCGAGTGCTCAATACGTTGTAGAAAGCGCCGGTAGGGTCGTCCTCGATCTTCTCGACGATCCCACGCACCTGAAGGTATCGGTACTGGTCGTTCGGATCTGTGATCGAGAGCGCGATCCTCGGCTCCGCCTGGATATAGCGAAAGTTGTGACGACGCTTGGTGTGTGTCAGCTTGATGACCTCGTTTTCGGGATCCCACAGGAACCACATCGGATTGACCTGCGGCGCGCCGTCTTGCCGAACGGTGGCGAGATGAGCGAACAGTGGACGCTCGAGCAGATCCAGGTGACTTTCAGGAGGCTTCATACGGCTCGGAAATCATGACCGCCGCGTGACGTCTATGACACATCCTCGGCACGATAGAGTGTCTCGCCTGCGTTGCGGATGACCACCACGCCTTCGGCCTCGCGACCCAGCCAGGCGTCCACGTCAATCGTCCGTGGGTCCAGATAGCCCAGGTTGACGCGCAGGCAGCGTTCCTTGGGGATGCCTGTCGCCAGCGTGACCCGGATTCGGGCCTGTTCATCGCCAGTTCGCGAGTCATATGAGCCCGATCCCTTGACGTGTGTGCTGTGAGCTTTGATGACGCCAGGCACGGCCGCGAAGCGCTCCGGCTGCGCGGTGAAGTAATCGAGAACGTGGTATCCAACTTCATCGATCAGGCGACCATGCGTGTAAGAGATTTCGGTCAGGGCCGGCGCGTAGATGACCACCTCACCCCCGTCGACTACAGCCGGCTCGGTCTTGTACATCGCCTTGGCCGCGGTCCAGAGGTCGTGATAGATCGTGGATGGCATCGACAGCACGCGCTCGTAGCCATGAGGCACTTTCGTGATCTCGAGCTGGGCCGAGACGTCGGCCGCTTTGCTCCAGGCCTCGACGTGCCCGCCCGCGTACACGGCGTGTAGAACATCTCCGTGCACAACGAGCGCTATGCACAGCATTGGCGTTGGCACCAGTTCCGCCGCCCGGTGAATAACACGCCGCACTGCGGTGTCTTTGATGCCAATCGTCCGCATGCTGGTCACCAGCGCGCCGAGCCAATGCGTCGCGCTGATGACGGCCGGACCGGCTACTCCCGGGAAGATGTACTTGGCACCGCCGGAAAAGCCCGCGACCTCATGCGGAAAGACCGGCCCGCAGATGAGGACCTGGTCGTACTCCACGATGAGGCGGTTGACCTCGAGAGGGAAAGACTCGCTCATGAGGCCGCCCGTCAGCTCTTCGAGCTCGGAAGCCTCGATGACGCCGATCTGGACGAGGCTTTCCGGACGGTCCCACGTGTGGCTGAGCACCGAGGCATTCGGAAAGCGCCGGATGCGCTCCGATTCCGGCATGCCGACCAATTTGTCAACTGCCGCCGGTGTCATGGCCGGGTGAGTACCTAAGGCGATCATGAAATCCAGCCGCGCCGCCTCAGTCCCCAGAATTTCGTTCAGCAAGCGAAAAAGCATTGGAATTGGAGCGTGGCGTGTGTCGTCAGGTATGAGCACCAAAATGCGCCGGCCATCCACGCGCATTTCGCTGAACGCGTTCGCGAGCACTTCGCGAACCTCGCCCTCGGTAAGGCCGCGGTTCAATTCACTGTGCCCTTCCATTACGGACTCACACGCCGCCGAACGCGCTGAATCCACCGTCCACCGGAAGCACTATCCCGTTGACGAAGCGCGCGCTCGGGCTGCACAGCCAGACAAGGGCCCCCATGAGATCGTCCGCCTCACCAAACCGCCCCACCGGGGTATGGGCGACGATTGTTCGGGCCCTTGCGGTGGGAGTGCCATCCGGCTCCAAAAGCAGGTCGCGATTCTGGGCGCCGATGAAGAAGCCTGGCGCGATCGCATTCACCCGGATCGCCCCGCCATAGCGGCGTCCGAGCTCAACGGCCAGCCAGCGGGTCAAGTTCTCCACTGCTGATTTCGCTGCTCCGTAACCCGCCACCCTTGTCAGAGCTCGTGAAGACGCCATAGAGGAGACGTTGACAATCGAGCCGCTCCCTCCTTCAACCATGGTCTGCCCAAACACGAGGCTGGGCAGCAGGGTGCCGGTCAGGTTCAGGTCGACGACCTGCTGGAACGCAGTCGGGGACATCTGGAAAATATCGCCGCCTTCAGGGATGGTCGCGGCAGCAAGGTTGCCGCCCGCTGCGTTGACCAATGTGGTCACTGATCCCCACCGAGCCACAACCGTGTCCCTGGCAGATACAAGCGAGTCGCGATCAAGCACGTCGGCTGTGAGGGCCAATGCCTCGCCACCAAACGCCCGAAGTTCCGACACAACTCGTTCCGAACGTTCGCGGCCACGGCTCAACACGCCTACCCTCGCGCCCGCCATCGCCAATGCCTTCGCCATGGCGCTGCCGAGGGCGCCGGTGCCACCGGTCACGATGGCAACTTGCCCTTCGAGGCTGAACATCGAAATGAGGTACTCGGCTCGGTTCATGAGCATCAGGTTCCCAAAATCCGATCCCTGATCAACGCTCGATACAGAATCTCCTGGCGCGCCTCGAGAGCTCGATATGCGCTGGTGGCTGCAGCACGTGGCTTGAAGACGCGACCTACACCGGGATCCAGCTTGCTTGGCTCTGCGAGCCCCAGCCGCTCCATGGCAAAGAGCGCCGCCCCGCGGCTGGAGGCTTCCTTTTCTTTCCCCGTGGCAACCGGACGCCCGATCGCGTCGGCCATCATCTGCATCCACGCCGGCGAATTCAACAGGGCGCTGCCGCTGGCCACCAGAGTCTTTGCCCCTGGAATCACCTCATCAAGCCTGCGGTCAACACGGGCGAATTCGATCGCGATGGACTCGAGCCCCGCTCGAGCCATCTGTTCGGCAGTCGTGGCTGACGTGATGCCCGCGATCGCCCCGAAGGCGTGAGGTGAATAGCCGAGACCGCGCTCGCCTGCCAGATGGGGCAAGACGGTTAGACCGTGTGCAGCCGGCGTCATGTGGCCAAGTCGAGCTTCGAGCTTCGCGTCGTTTAGACCCAGGTTTTCGAGGAACCAGGCCCGGAGGTTGCCGCCATTGCTCAACGCGCCTCCAGTCACGACACGGTCCTCATCAAGTCGGTAGCACCAGAGGCCGGGCGGGATGTGCGCGGGTGGGGCTATATGCATCACGCGAAGGGCACCTGACGTGCCAACCGTGAGGGCGCGTTTGGCCGGCGTGAGACAGCCGCTGCCAAAATTCGCCAGCGCTCCATCGCCGATGGCGTGCATCCATGGAACATCGGCCAGCGGCGGCAGCCGCCGCCGATAGGCGGGCGTGAGAGTCTGTTGGACGTCCGTGATGGGCGATAGGCTCTCCGGCGAAACACCCAGCTCCGAGAGCAATTCCGTGTCCCAACCCCGATCAGCGAGCCGGAAAAGACCAGTTCCCGAGGCCATCGACGCGCTAGTACCGAGCTTTCCGAACATCCGCCAAAACAGCAGATCGCCGAAGCTTATCCACCGGACCGGGCGATTCCACAGATCACTGCGCTCCGAGCGCAGCCAGGCCAGCTTCGCCGGCCAATAACTCGGGTGGATGGGACAACCAGTGCGCTGTCGCACCGCCTCGGAGTCGACTCGATCTTCGAGCTGTCCGATTGCGTTGCGGCTCCTGGTGTCCGACCAAAGATAGACAGGCGTCAGCGCGCAGGCGGCGCGATCCGTCGCAACCAGGCTGTGCCAGAAAGTGGAGACGCCGACGCCGGCGATTCTGCTTGCTCGTCGCGGTCCGACCAGGTGGAGGAGTCGGAGAAGGCTGCGGCCGGCCAGACCGACAAGCTCGTCCGCGTCCACCTCCGACCGTCCGTCGGAGCTGATCCGGGGCTGATGGCGAAGATGCACTGCCGCGCCGGGGACCTGACGAGCGCGGCCATCGTAGAGAATGGCCCTCACCGATGAGGTGCCAACGTCAAGCGTGACGACTATCGCGCGATCGGCCGATGCGATTTTCTTCGTCACGACGTCAAGCCTGGAACGGCCTCAGGTGGCGCTCGAAGTGGCGCTGGACGGCAGCCTCGTAGCGGTCGCGATGATCCGCCAGCAGGGGTAGGATGCGACCCCCAAACTCGGCCAGAATACTTCCAAACGTGACATGCATGATCTGGCGTGAAGCGTTGTCGTCGAGGTCGACGGCGAGTGGCGCTGTGGCCACCTCCGCTGAGACGTGGTACGAGGCTCGGTCCACCGGATAGCGCTCCAGGGCGCATCGGTAGATCTCCGCCAGCAGCTCCCGGTCGACCTCACCGACTGTCCGCAGGGCCTCCAACCAGCTGGTACCGGCCGTCTTGAGGTGCACCATCCGGCCCGAGAGCTTGGCGGCCGCGGAGTAGACGGAGAACTTGTCGGACCCCGAGTGAAGGCTGAGCTTGTAGGGCCCGAGGCTGCGAGCGATCTCAGCGTGGCCGGCATAGACACGCTCGAACTCCTCAAGGTCTCCGATGAAGTCGATGCCTTTTTCGAACCGGCCGGGAAACCTAGGCGCGAAGCTCACGAACTCGACTCCTAACCGGTGAAGCTCGCCGGCAATGTAGAGATGCTGCTCAGGCGTGGTCGGGCTTGCGGTTTCGTCAACGGAGACCTCAAGCTCGAAGCGGTCGCCGCGCCGCTCGTGGATTCGCCGGTGAAGGCGGACGACGTGGACTATGGCCCGGCCGTATTTGGCAGCGGCTTTCATCGCCGCGGTCTCCGTTTGAGCCTTGCCATGCGCATACCGAGCCAGCATCTCGGGAGCGGAATCCTCGAGGTCAGGCCACGGCAGAGTGGCAACCGCTGCGCGCACTTCGTCCGGCGACACGGTGTCAGCTTCGTTCCAGACGAACTCGCCGGGGTCAATCGTGTAGAAGGTGTAGCCCGCGGCGGCGCATGCGTCGACGTCAGCCTCACTCTTGACGTGATCGGCGTCGGCGCCGAAACCATCGCGCCAGCCTTCTGCGAAGACGCCCCACGTAGCGTCGTCGAGCACCTGCTGCGGTGTGCGGCCGGATCGCGCCATCTCGCGGATCGATTGCTGAGCGAATATTGGCGAGATGCCGTGGCCTGCCGAGCGCAACGCGCGCACGTGGCCGGCGGTGGCAAAGCCGAGACGATCGCCGAATCCTGCCGAGCAGGCGGTGCCGAGCAGCCGCGGATGCAGCCACGGTAAACGCGTGCGCAGCCATTCGAGGTTCGCGTGATCGGCAGGCCCGACCAGCACCGGGCGGCCATCACGACTGCTGCGCTCGCCGGCGAGCCCATCGAGCGAGTCGCCGTAGGCGAGCAGGCGCCAGTCGCCGGTCAGTGCGAGCTCGACACCGTCGAGCTCGACCCGCGACGCGTCGCGAACGCTAAGGCTTCCGAGCAACCCAGCTGTGGGCAGGATCTTCGACAATGTGCAGCTCCCGCCCTTCCCCCGCCAACGCCCAGAGGTAGTACAGCCGGTAGCCGGGCGCGGCCACGACCGGGTGATAGCCGTATGGGATGACCACGGTATCTCCGTTCTCCACCACCAACGCCTCGTCCAGGCTGCGTTCGGGAGAGTACATGCGCTGGATTCCAAAACCCTGGGGCGGGTCAATCCGAAAGTGGTAGACCTCCTGCAGCTTCGCCTGACGCGGCGGGTCGTGGACGTCGTGCTTGTGGGGCGGGTAACTCGACCACGCGCCGGCCATGTTGAACGTTTCGCCCACCACCAGCGCCGCTGCGGGCCGGCCGGCATCGAGGATGGTGTGGACTTCGCGCTCGAAGCTCTCGCTGCCTCGAGTCGCGATCTTGACTGCATCGGGCCGAATCACATAGGGAACGCCGCCAGCCGTGGCCGGGGCGCGGAACACCGCCGCCTCCGCGCCCTCCGCTGAGCTCATCCGGTACTCGGTGCCAGGCGGTAGGTAAACCGAGGTCGCCCGACCGGCGAAAACGTTGGCACGCTCGCCCAGCCCGTGCCAACTCTCCCCGCCCGCATCAACATCGATGCGGCCGCCCAGGATCACGAGCAGAGTCTCCTTGCCGTCCGCAACATTTGCCTCGTCGCCGCCCGGTGGGAGCTTGACGATCTCCAGCTCGAGCCCGTCTGAGGCCGAGTTCTGAGGACTGACCAGCAGCCCTGTGCCGGCCGCGGAGGCCTTGAAGTGAAGCCGGCTCGTCATCGCGCCGCCCGCTCGGCCGGCGCCTGGCTGACGACCTGCGTCGGATTGACGAAGCGCAGAGCGATGACCAACAGCACGAGGGTGCTGAGCGAGTAGACCACCGCCATCGCGTCCACCGATTGGGGCGCCCGGATTCCGGAGGCGAAGACCGCGTAGTACAGGGAGAGGATGAGAGTCTGGCTGGTCGGCCCAGCCGTCAGGAAGGTCAACTCGAACATCGAGACTGTGCGAATCAGAACCAGGATCGCCGCGGCAAGTAGGCCAGGAAGGACGAGTGGGACAAGAACCCTGCGGAACATCTGCCAGCTGTTCGCTCCGCACATCCGGGCGGCAGCCTCCAGGTTGATATCGACCTGCTCGATGAAGGGGGTCAAGACCAAGATCACGAAAGGAAGGGTTGGGACCACGTTCGCGAGAACGACGCCCGAGAAACTACCACCCAGCCTCAACGTGTAGAGCGCGGTCGCGAGCGGGATGCCGTAAGTCATCGGCGGGACGACGAGAGGAAGCAGAATCGCCAAGAGCACGAGCCGCTTTCCCGGAAAGTCGCGGCGAGCAATGACGTAGGCGGCGGGAACTCCCAGCAGGAGATCGATCAAGACCACGGCAAGAGAGATCTGGACGGTTGTCACCAACAGGTCCGAGATCCCGAAGTCTTTCCACGCGTCTGCGTACCAATGCGACGTGTAGCCGGCTGGGAACCAGGTGTCGAACCAGTTGGTGGCGAACGAGTCGGCCACCACCGAGCCGACAAGTCCAAGCAGGTTGATGAGATAGATCGCAAGCAGCACCCAGATGACCAGCCCGAACGCCCGCGGCCGGGACCTTCGCGCCTGTACCTCGCTCATCCTTTTCCTCCACCCGCCGAGCCGCGATAAAGACGCCCCCGGGCGAAAAGGACCACCGCGATGACACCCAGCTCGATTGCGGCCATGATCATCGCGATCGCGGACGCCATCGAGTAGTCGAACTGCTCGAAGGCGGCGTGGTAAGCGGCGATCGAGATTACGCGCGTGCCGCGCGAGGGCTCGCCCAGCATGATGGCCGACGGGAAGACCGAGAAGTCAAGGACGAAGGCCAGGCAGAAAGCGGTCGCCACACCCGGTGCCAGCAGCGGCAGCGTCACACGCCTGAATCGCTCGAATGGACCCGCACCGAGTGTCGCGGCCGCGCGTTCGAGGTTGGGATCGATCCCGGAGAGGTACGACAGCAGCAGGAGGAACGCGAAAGGAAAACCTGAGATCACCAGGGCAAAGACAACGCCCCAATAGTTGTGGACGAATTGGATCGGCTCGTGAACAATCCCCAGCAGTTCCAGGGCGCGGTTGAGCCAGCCGCGTGGTCCGAGGTACGTCAGCAGGCCTTCCGCGATCAACACCGTCCCAAGAGTGATCGGTACCACCAATATCGTCGTCAGGAGCCGCTTGCCGCGGAACTCGCTGCGCACGCGGTAGGCGACGGCAACTGCGGCGACGACGTTGAATATCGACACCGGCAGTGCAATCCGAAGTGTTGTGAACACGGTGTCATAGAGGTAGGAGTCCGCAAAGAACGCGCGGTAATTGGCGAGGAGGTCACTGCCGGCCGCCTGCGGCTGGAACGAGAGGAGGAGTCCATAGGCGAAGGGCAGGAAGAACAACACCAGCACCGCCAGAAGTCCCGGCACCAGCAGCAGCAGAACCCCGTCCACGCCCCGCTCGGCCAGTCGCGACTGACGCCTGGCTGCCAAGCGAGGAGCGTTCTGCGCGAGCGTGGCCTTCATCATTCGCCGAAGACCAGCACGCGGTCGGGTTTCACCCCGAGGACCGCGTGGTCGCCGGGCTTAAGGCGAGCAGGGGTTCTGAAGTGGAGCTTGCGGCCGCCGGACGTGACGGCCTCGACGCTGAGCTCGTGACCCTGGTACTCGACCACCTCGATAGTCACGTCCACGCGGTTCGGCCCCTGCGCACCGACCACGAAGTCCTCTGGACGGATCGCCGCGATCGCTCTGTGGCGGATGTCACCCTGGCCGTTGATTCCCTCAAGGGCGAGGCCAGGCTCATGGAGCTGCACGTGGCCGCCCTGGGAACCGGTGACTTCCAGCTGGAGTAGGTTTCGGTAGCCCATGAACCCAGCTACGTAGGCGGAGACCGGGTGGGCATAGACCTCTTCGGGGGTCCCGACCTGCTGCGACCGGCCATCGCGAAGCACTACCAACCGATCAGCAAGCGAGAGTGCCTCCTGCTGATCGTGGGTGACGTAAACGGTGGTCAGTCCCTGGGCCTGGTGGATGCGGCGGATCTCAGTCCGCATCTGAGTTCGAAGGTTGGCGTCAAGATTGCTCAGGGGCTCGTCCATAAGGACGAGGTCAGGCGCAAAGGCGAGCGCGCGGGCGATCGCAACCCGCTGCTGCTGGCCGCCCGACAGCTGACGAGGGAGCTTGGCGGCGTGCTCCGCTAGCTGCACGATTTCCAGCGCTTCGGCGACGCGCCGAGTCACCTCTTCGCGTGGGCGCCGGCGCATCAGGAGCCCAAAGGCCACGTTTTCGCGCACGTTGAGGTGTGGAAACAGGGCGTAGTTCTGGAACACCATCCCGAAGCCACGCCGCTCGGGCGGCAGGTCGTCGATTCGGCGGTCGTCCATCCAGATCGCGCCCTCGCTAAGCCGCAGAAGTCCGGCCACGCAGTTGAGCGCGGTGGTCTTACCGCAGCCCGACGGGCCGAGCAGGGCGACGAATTCGCCCCGCTCGATCGTCAGGTCAAGCCCTTCGAGGGCGCTGGCACCGCCGAAGCGGCGTGTCACGCCCTCCAGGCGCAGCTCAGAAAAGCCGGTGCCGGTTGCGGTCATCCGTGATAGCGGCCGCCTCCGCCACCGATGTCACGGTCCCACTTGTCGAAGGCCGCGTTGAGTGCGGTGGTGTCCAGGGCGATCTCGACCGGGTAGGCCTTGATCCACTGGTCGTACTGCGGCCGGCCGAATTTCTGGACAACTGCCTGGCTGTCACTTGGAGCCAGCGTGACGGCGACGTTCTTCACCGCCGGGCCGGGGTAGAAGTAGCCCTTGTCGAACGTGACCGCCTGCTCCTTCGGCGTCAGCACATAGGCCAGGAAGTCAAGGACCACGGCGAGGTGCGTGTCGGGGATCCCCCGCGGCACCACCATGTACTGGGAGTCTGACATCCAGTGAAACCCGTTGGTCTGGAGCAGGCTCACATTGACGTCGCTCGGCACCGTCCCCAGCGCGCGCGGGTTGATGTCCCAGCCCATGGTCGAAGCGATCATCAACCGGGTCCCATTGGCGAGATCCTTCATGGTGACCGCCGTGCCCGTCGGGTAGTAGTCGATGTACTGATCGAGCTGCTGGAGGTACGCCCACGTCTTGGCCCAACCGTTGATCGGGTCCTTGGGGTCCTTGTCGCCCAACAAGTACGGAAGACCCTGGAGGAGGGTGCGGCCAGGGCCCGAGTTGGCCGGCCGCGCGTACTCGAACTTCTTCGGGTGAGCCTTCGCCCAGTCGAGGAGACCTTGCGGGCTCGTCGGCGCGTCAGTCACTTTCGAGCTGTACTCGAGCAGCGGGCCTGATGGCGTGTAGGTGAACAGCAACCCATTCCCCTGTGTGAGCTTCTGCATCTTCAGCGCAGCGGGCAAGTAGTTCGACTCGAGGTTGGGGAACTTCTGGGCGTAGTTGGGCAGGAGTTGGATCCAAAGGTTCTGAGCCACGCCCGCGGACAGGCCGTCACTACCGGTGAGCACGAGGTCGGTCTGGACGTTGCCACCCTGCTGCTGGGCCTTGATCCTGCTCGCGATCTCCGGCGCAGGCGCCTTGATGATCGTGATCTTGCTGACCAGGTTTGGGTGAGACGCCTTGTAGTCGTCGAACATCCCCTGGGTCAACTGCTGAGCACCGGCGACGTCGATGACGCTGAGCTCGATCGGCGACGTCGGGAGAGCAGGAATTTTGCTGTTACCCGACGGCGCGTTGCTGTTGGGAGTCGGCAATCCGCAGGCGGTCAGCGTGAAGGTCACCCCCGCTAATGCGATGAGAAGCCGACGGATTCTCTTGTTCAGCTTGCTCAAATTCAACTTGCTCAAACCTCCTGAACGTTGGTGGCCGCGCGGCCGCGCGGAAGCCGGAACTCGGTATCGCGAATCAGGTCCTTCATCACGGGTACGTAGCCGTCGAGCGTTTCCCGGGTGCAACGGAACACGGGGGCCGTGATGCAAATCGCACAGGCCGGCCTGCTGCGAGGGTCCAGAACGGGGACCGCAACCGAACGGACGCCGATTTCGGTCTCTTCTTCGTTGGTCGTATAGCCGCGCAGGCGGCTGGTGCGCAGGTCCGCGATCAGCCGGCGCGCGCTTGTGATCGTGTTGGCGGTCCTCCGCTCCAGATCCAGCTTGCTGACGACGGCCTCCATCTCGTCGTCGGGAAGCCAGGCGAGGAGCGCCTTGCCCATCGAGCTGCAGTGGAGAGACCCATGCCCGCCGACGGACGCATTGTTTTGGAGCTGGTGCCGCCCTTCGACCTTCTCCAGGTACACAAGCTCCAGGTCACGCCGAACCGACATCAGGGTCTGCTCGCCGCTAAGTTCTGTCAGGCGCCGCATCACCGGCAGCGCGAGACTGCTCATGGTCTGAACAAGAGAGACCTGATGGCTGAGCTCGAACACACGCAAGCCGAGTGAGTACCTTCTGCTCTCCTCGTCAAAAGTGACGAAGCCCGTCGGGACCATCGTGTTGAGCAGCCGGTGGGCGGTGCTGGCGGGAACCCGAACGTCCGATGCCAGCCGTGAGACGCCGGCCCCCTCGGGGTGGTCTCCAAGGGCGACCAGGAGGTTGAGGCCCTTGCCCAACATCCCGTCCTTTGCCTCAGGCAAACCACTGCCCTCCGTTGACGTCGATGGTTTCGCCGGTTAGGTACGAGGCCAGCGGGGAGACCAGAAAGAGGATGGTGCCGGCACATTCTTCGGGAGTGCCGAGACGACCAAGGGGGATGGCTTTCCTAAACGTTTCGAGCATCTCGCCGTGCTGAACCGGTCATGGAACGGAGTCTCGATGACGCCCGGCGCGATCGCGTTGACACGGATGTTTCGCGCTGCCAGCTCTTTCGCCATTCCGCGCGTAAGGGAGATCACGCCTCCTTTGGCGGCGGCGTAAGCAAAGGCGCCCGGTCCCCCGCCGGAACGTCCGGCGATGGATGACACGTTCACAATCCGGGCGCCTGGAGCGAGGTGAGGAAGTGCGGCTTTGGTGGCGAAGAAGACGCTGGACAGGTTGAGCGCGATCACCTCGTGCCAGAGCTCAGCATCCATCTCGCCTACCTGACTCCGGGCGATCAATGAGCCGGCGTTGTTGACCAGGATGTCGACTGGGGCACCAAGGGCAAGGACCGCCGCCTCCACCGCCTTGCCCACGGCCGCGGGTTCGCGGAAGTCTCCTTGGACCAGGAACGCGCGCCGCCCGAGGGATTCCACCGCTCGCGCGGTCTCCTCGGCCTCCTTCTTACTGGTGCCGTAGTGGACGGCGACGTCGGCCCCTGCATCCGCCAACGCGACGGCGGTCGCGCGGCCGATTCCTGTGCTGGCGCCAGTGACTATCGCTCGCTGCCCGGATAGGTCGATTTCCACTATGTGGAAGGCCTTTCCATTGTGTGGAGAGAACGGTAAGCGGCCGAAGGCGCCCTGTCAAGCCTCTGGACTCAGGCCAGAACGGCAAACGTGACAGTGACCGAGAAGGCGCGGCACCAGACGACGACCGATCGAGCCGAGCCACTGGCCACCCCTGCCGGAACCAAGTAGTTGAAGGAACCATTGGTTGCCTTCAGGGGACCAAGGTCGATGAAGCTTCCTGGTTGACCGTCGACCCTGTCGGACAGGTAGACGTACATGTTCGGCGCACCGGCGATGTCAACGTTTTCGAAGCGCAGCACGCCGCCGGCCAGCGTCACGCGACCGCTGCCGTAGTGGACGCGGTCGATGCGCCGCAGGTCGCCCGCGAAATGCAAGGAAGGCGTCGGAATCGCTTCCGATGACGAAGCAGAGGCCGGCGGCGCGGAGCTCGAGAGGACCATCGGTGGCTCGTTCAGGGTGGAGCGGACAAACAGCGGGATGATCCCGAATAAGACGACCGGGATGAGGAGGACGGCTGCGAGTGCAGTGACGCCGGCGGTGACCACCCAACGTTTCTTCAACTTCATTTAGTGCGCCCTGCGCGCGCCGGGCGGTGACGCAGGATTCAGGCCGACCTCCTCCAATCGCGGAAGGCTCTCAGCAGCTCCGCCTTGAGCGGCTCAGGCACGGGCTCGTCTGGCAACGTACCCAGCACTCTCAGCGTCGTGCGAAGCTGGGCAAGATATGCCTTGCAGCCATCGCAGCCGGCGAGGTGATCCTCGAACCTGGCCCTATCGCCCTTCGAGAGCGTCCCTTCCAGGTACTCGCTCATGAGCTCGACGACTTCTCGGCAAGTCATTTCAGGTAATCCTCTAGCTGCTTGCGCACCGCGGCCCGGCCGCGATGTAGGCGGACGCGTTGGTTGGCGGCCGATATCGAAAGCAGCTGGCAAACCTCTTCAGCTTCAAAACCGGCGACGTCGCGGAGGACGATCACCTCTCGCTGCTTTTCCGGAAGGGTCTCGATTGCGGCTTTGACTTGCGCGAACGTCTCGAGGCTGAGCACGTTAGAGAGCGGGATATCGCTCCAGCTGTCCGGATGAGTGATCCAAAGCCCGTTGCTGCCGAACCGGCTTTGATCCACCGTCGGTCGGTGGGAGTCTGAATCGTCCCCGCGGATGAACGATGCCAGTGCGTGGATTCTTGACTCCTTGCGGCGCCGGGATCGGGCGACGTTGATCAAGATCCCGAAGAGCCAGGTCTTCAGCGACGACCGACCTTCGAACTTCGCCAAACTTCGCAGGCATGTGAGCCAGGTTTCTTGAACCACATCCTCGGCCACTCCGCGATCTCGGACGTAGGCAATCGCGAGCCTCATCATCGGTCCGTGGTAGCGGTTGATAAGCGCCTCAAAGGCGGCCTCGTCACCTTGCTTTAGCGCCTCTAGCTCGGCATCAAAGTTGCTGCTCGTGGCGACCTCCTGCCAGGGGTAAGCGGAACCTTGTGGCGGAGTGGCCCCAGCCGCCGCCACAGCTCAAGCAACCACGACATGGTCAGAGATCATCGCTACTTGGTGTCTCCACTGGGCCCGTCTGTTACGGGCTTTAGGAAATTACCTCTCTTCCCGGTCGTCTGTGTTCGTCAGAGGCCGAAGGCCCTGTAACGATTCCGCTCCCTCGAAGACAGTACATGTGCCGCGCGGCGAATCCGTCAACCCACGATTCAATCAAGTCAAGTAGATATTTGCGAGGAGACATATGCACTTTATTAGACGAACCGTTGCAGCTGTCGGTTTGGCGGTGCTCGCTGTGGCGGCATCGCTCAGTGCTTCGCTCACCGTCTTCGGAGCCGAAGACGCGGCCGGCCACG
>DATGVE010000083.1:0-2966 GCA_035300725.1 Candidatus Eiseniibacteriota bacterium
TGGAGATTCGGAACCTGGGGGTCACACCCGCTCAACATCCCGAAACCGACTAGCACCATGAAGGAAGCTAGTTCCTCTTCAGCTGCTCAACACCCTCGATGACGGCGGCCGCGAGCCGTGGTTCCGCCGTGGCGGCGGAGACGAATTGAGCGCCGATTTCGAGAACGCCGGGGGAGGGTGCGGAACGAGCGGTGCGCGTCGCCACGGCGGTTCACGACGGCGCCGAACCGGTGTTCGATTCATTTTCTGCCGCAAAGGTCCGGGCAGCGTCGGCCTTCTATTGGTCATGGCTCGAAGCACGCCGGCGTGCGGCGCAGTGGCTCCCACCCGTCATGCTGAATCGGCATCAGCCCGTGCAGCCCCATATTCATCGAGCTTGGTATACAGCGTCCGCAGCCCGATCCCGAGCACGCGCGCCGTCGCCTTTTTCGTCCCGTACCGGCGCAGAGTCGCCAGGATGAACCCGCGCTCGACCTCCGCCAAGGTAACGCCCAACGGAAGGTTCAAAGCACCGGAAGTGCGTGCCGCAGCGGCCGTGAAGTCGCCGGCCTGAAGCGAACCCATCTCGGTGAACGACTCTGGACCGATTTTGTCGCCGCTCGCGAGGATGGCCGCGCTCTCGATGGCGTTCTTCAACTCGCGGACGTTTCCCGGCCAGTCGTGCTCCATGATCAACTTCAGCGCCTGAGGAGCGATGCCCTGAATCTTGCCATCGTGGCGGCGGTTGAAATCCGTGATGAATGCCTCGATCAACGCGGGGATGTCTTCCTTACGCTCCCGCAGAGGGGGAATGACGATGGTGACGACCTTGAGCCTGTAATAGAGATCTTCGCGAAACTTCCCGGCGCGAATGTTCTCTTCCAGGTTGCGGTTCGTTGCGGCGATGACGCTGAGATCGATCTTGACCTTGGAGAAACCGCCCACGCGCCGGAATTCATTGCGCTCGAGGACTCGGAGCAGCTTGGGTTGCGTTCCAGGATCCATTTCGCCGATCTCGTCGAGAAACAACGTCCCACCATCGGCGAGCTCGAAGAGCCCCTTCTTGCGCTCGTTGGCGCCCGTGAACGCGCCCTTCTCGTGGCCGAACAGCTCGTTCTCGAGGATATCCCTGCCCAAGGTGGTGCAGTTGAGCGGGACGAAGACATTCTGCCGGCGCGGTCCGAGCGAGTGCAGGGCGCGCGCGATCAACTCCTTGCCCGTCCCCGAGTCGCCGAGGATCAACACGTTGGTCTTATAGCGCGAGATCTTCTCGATGCTCTCCAGCACGCGCCGGATGGCCGACGAGTTGCCGACCAGCCCCATGAAGCCTGGCTGCAATGCAGGCGTGCCGGCTTCAAGGCCTGACTGCGGCGCAAGGAGCTTCCTGGCGCGTTCGAGCAACAGGCGAGGCTCGACCGGAAGCGGGACGTAGTCGGCGCAGCCGTGCTGCATGGCATCCACCGCATCCTGGACGGAGGTCGACGAGCCGAGGACGATCACCGGAACTTGCGGATGGCTGTGCGCGGCGCGGGCCGTGATGCTCGACAAGGCAAGCGGACCGAGCTTCTGCGAGACGAACGCCGCCGCCAGATTCGCGCGCTCGAGCGCCGCCAGCGCGCCGGACTCGGTCGAAACCGAGGCGGTGGCGAAGCCGACCGATTCCAGCGCCGCAACAACCGGCTTGGCATCGACCCCGCTGGGGACCGCCAGCAGGCAGGTGCGCCCCGAGCCCCAGCTCTTGGTTCTCGGCATGCGTTACCTGTATGCCGAAATGGCACTGCCTGCAAAGGGATCTCCGGCGCCGCGCGAGCTAAGCGCACGACTCTCCGCCCTTTGAAACGGCCCGAAAATTGCTCTGCATATGACCCGTCGAGAGGCGTGTCGGCGAGCTGGCCAGCGCAGTCAAATTGCGGAGGACGCAATGAGACGCATCTTGTTGGGGTATGACGGAACTCCCGAGGCACGGTCTGCAGGGCGGTTCGCCGCCCAGCTCGCCCTCGCGCAGCGCGCGAGGCTCCTGCTCGTGAGCGTCATTCCATATCCCTGGTCAGCGTCCCCGCTTTCGGAGCACCGGGCCGCGCGGGACGCGCTCAATGAAGAGGAGCAGTCCAGGGCGGAGGCGGCGTTGCGCGCCCAGTCTTTGGAACTTCTGGGCGCTGAAACGCGCGTGGCCCATGGCAGACCTGCCGAGGCGCTTGCCTCCATCGCGGCGGAGCGGGACGTGATGCTGGTCGTTGTGGGGCACCGCGACCGAAGCGCGTTGGCTCGGACTTTTGGCGGAAGCGTGGCGATGCGTCTGGTCCAGATTTGCCCGAAGCCTGTGCTCGTCTTCCGCGGGGCCCGGTTCGGGGGAATTGCCAGAGTCGCTTCTCGAGCCGCATCCGTCCATCCATTTCCTTTGCATCGCGCAAGGGTCGCCGGAAGTGGATGACTGAAGCTCAGGAAATCAACGGGAAGGCCTCTCCGGCTTCGCGCCAGCTTCGCAAACGATCAGACCCTTGCCGTGGGTCATCCATCAACGTTCCCACGCCAGCGGGGCTCTACGCGATTTGCGATTCCGGCAATCTGGCCAAAGATGGTGCACACGGATGATGGTCACCATTTCCAAGGGATGTCGCTCGGCTACCGGCGGTCGTCCTTGGCTACAAATGCCATCCGCGCGCGGACGGGGTAAGACGCCACGCATGATCGACCTTCTTCGGTTCCTTTCGGGACTCGCCGCGGATCTCGTTCGCCGTCGCGCCGAACTCGTCGCGGAGAACGCGCTTCTTCGACAGCAGCTCATCGTAGCGCACCGGAAGATCACAGGTCGCGTCCGATGGGCTTCTTGGCAGCGCGTTACGATGGCTCTCGCCGCTCGTGTCGCGCCGGCCTGGCGTGAGGCAACCGTACTCGTCCAGCCGGCGACGATTCTTCGCTGGCATCGGGCCGGATTCCGCGCCTTCTGGCGTCGACGCTCTCGGCCTCCGGGACGGCCGCCCACGTCG
>DATGVE010000084.1:0-30485 GCA_035300725.1 Candidatus Eiseniibacteriota bacterium
GATCGCCGAGGCGACGTGGATCTGCGGCGACCCGGGATTGCAGTTCGACACCACGATCCAGGACTGGAACGTGGTGCCCAACACCGGCCGGATCAACGCCACAAATCCATGCTCGGAATTCGTTTTCCTCGATGACACCGCCTGCAACCTGCTCTCGCTCAACCTGATGAAGTTCGTCACGACCGAAGGCGGTAAGTTCGACATCGAGCGTTACCGGCAGGCGATCGACGTGTGCTTCACCGGTCAGGAGATCATCGTTTCGAACGCCTCCTACCCCACTCCCGCGATCGGCAAGAACTCCGAAGCTCTCCGACCGCTGGGACTCGGCTACGCCAACCTCGGCGCACTTCTGATGTCGATGGGCCTCGCCTACGACTCGGAGGAGGGCGGCCGCTTCGCCGGCGCGCTCACCGCGATCATGACCGGCCGCGCGTTCGCCCAGTCGGCGCGCATGGCGCAGGTCAAGGGCCCGTTCAGCGAGTTCGCCAGGAACCGCGAGCCGATGCTGCGCGTGATGGAGAAGCACCGCCAGGCGGCGCACCAGCTGAGCACGTCACCCGAGTCCGCGGACTTGGTCGACGCCGCTCGCGAGACGTGGGACGAGGCGGTCAAGCTCGGCCGCGCTCACGGCTACCGCAACGCGCAGTCCGTGGTCATCGCACCTACTGGGACTATAGGTTTGATGATGGACTGTGACACCACGGGCATCGAGCCCGACCTGGCGCTGGTCAAGTACAAGAAGCTCGTCGGCGGCGGCCTGCTGAAGATCGTCAACACCACTGTCCCGGCCGCCCTGCGCAAGCTGGGCTACGACGAGGTGAAGGTGAAGGAGATCGTCGAGTACATCGACCAGAACGACACGATCGAAGGAGCTCCCCACCTGATGGACGAACACCTCAAGGTTTTCGACTGCGCATTCAAGCCGGTCAACGGCTCACGCTCGATCGCTCCGATGGGCCACGTGCGAATGATGGCTGCGGTCCAGCCCTTCGTCTCAGGTTCCATCTCCAAGACGGTGAATCTTCCCACCGAGGCTACCGTCGAGGACATCGAGAGGACCTACATGGAGTCCTGGAAGCTCGGTCTCAAGTGCATCGCGATCTACCGCGACGGATGCAAGCGCTCACAGCCGCTCTCCACCTCGCTCGACAAGGACAAGAAAGCGGCTCCTGTTGAGGTAGAGTACCGCGCGGTGCGGCGCAAGCTGCCCGACGAGCGCAAGGCCATCACCCACAAGTTCGACATCCAGGGCCACGAGGGCTACCTGACGGTCGGCCTGTACGAGGACGGCATGCCGGGCGAGCTGTTCGTCACGATGGCCAAGGAAGGCTCGACGATCTCGGGTTTGATGGACGCCTTCGCGACGCAGACTTCGTACTCACTTCAGTTCGGCGTGCCGGTGAAGTTCATGGTCGACAAGTTCAGCCACATGCGATTCGAGCCCTCCGGGTTCACCAAGAACAAGGAGATCCCGATCGCGAAGTCGATAGTCGACTACATCTTCCGCTGGATGGCAAGCCACTTCATGCCCGTGGAGGAGCAGGACGAGGCGGGCATCGTCAGGCGCGAACCCGCACCTGTTGAGCCTGCGAAGGCACCCGCCGACAACGCCAAACCGGTTGCTTCCCAGACGGAGTTGAAGGTGATCGCGGCGCCGACCAACGGCAACAGCGGATTCCAGAAGATCGCGTTCGTCAACACCGACGCACCCGCGTGCGCAGACTGCGGAGCAATCACCGTGCGATCTGGCTCGTGCTACAAATGCATGAACTGCGGAGCGACGACCGGCTGCAGCTGAGCCTGACTCGCTGACTAAAGGTCGGCCTAACCAGCCGGCCTTTTTCTTTGGCAAGCGGCTCTAAGTGCTCTCAGAATTCCGCGCGTCTGGCGCCAAAGAGGTCGTATCAAATAGCGCGATACACACGTTCGGCGCCCAACGGGTCGAATCCAGAGCGCCGATCGAAAGAGCTGGCCCGACGGCCGGCCCTTCTTCTTTCATGGGGTCAGGGACAGCGGACCATGGATACAGCCAATAGGGCCCATCTGGTCGCGCGCCTGAGCCGTCTAGAGCGAAAGTCGTTTCAAATACACAACGGAAACTGCAACCACCGCGAGAGGCACAAACGGAATCAAGAGAGTCCAAGCTGCCGCGCCACTACCTACTACCAATCCAAGGACCAGCACGCAGGCGCCGCCGAAGGTAACGGCAGCACACTGCAACAGCGATATCGCGAACGTCATGTCGGTTTCACGCCGACTGACGGGATCGTGAGTCGAGAGTCTCCGTTTTACTGGATAGCGAAAGAAGACCACGTTCGCGAATACCGCGGCCGCGACCATCATCAGCGCCCCTACGTATACAAGCCCGAGCGCCAACGATTCGACCACGTCCGCGACATCGTATTGCGTCGTCTCTGCGGACTCTCCAGGGTTACTGCTGGAACGTAACCTCGATGAGTGGGCTGTAGCGAACCATCTGCTCCAGGTCCCGGCGGCCCCACGCTCGCGCGATGTGAGGCAGGATCTCTCGCCGCTCCTTCTCCTCGTCGATGACGCGAGCCGTCGCGGGCAGATCGGCGCGGACCTTGCCCTTAAGGTGGAAGGTGAGGTGCGGATCCGCCTCCAGGTTGGCGAGCCAGCTGCGGCGCCTGGGTGACGGGATGCCGCTGATGTAGATCCGGCCGCCTACGTTGTGGAACACGATCTCCAGGCGCCGGGGCAGGCCGGATTCACGACCAGTCGTGGTGATGTCGATCGTCTGGCCGCGCTCCAGCGCTGAATCGATGGCTTCCTTGGTTGGTGACATCTATCAACGCGTCAATTCATTCGCCGGGGCGTCTATTCCGCACTATCTAAAGCCGGGCTGCCCTTCCTCTTCGATCTGTGCGCGCAGCGCCGACAACGACTCGCGCTGGCGGCCGGCCGGGTTGAAGTTGTCCGGCGCAAGCCACGCTTCAACTGCCGCCCGCCGGAGCGGCCAATCCCCGTCGGTCATCGCGAACCAGGCGGTATCCCGGTTGCGGTCCTTGATCACCATGTGCTGGCGGAACACGCCCTCATAGACAAAACCGAACCGCTCCGCGGCCCTGCGCGACGGAGCGTTGAGCGAGTCGCACTTCCACTCGAGCCTGCGGTAGCCGAGATCGTCGAACGCGTGCCTGGCGAGGATGAAGATCGCCTCGGTCGCCTGCCGCGTGCGCTGCAGGACTGGGGCGAACCAGATGTGACCGATCTCGATCACGCCATTTTCGGGGTCCATGCGCATGTAGCTCGCCATCCCGCGCGCTGCGCTGGAGGCGCGATCGACCACCGCGTAGAACAACGGGTCCTCTGACGCGGCGCGTGCCTCGAGCCACTCGGTGAATGCCTCCCGGTTCTCGAAAGGTCCGTAGGCAAGGTAGTCCCAGATGGCGGGGGCTCCATCAGCCGCAGCGTAGAGGGCCCTGGCGTGGCGGGATGGATCGACGGGCTCGAGAATCACGGATTCACCCTCAAGCGCGGTTCGGTCCGGTTGACGGGCGGGCTTCCAGTTCAGTTCAGACATCGGTCGTGGGATATTCTCCGGCCCGTGGAGCACACCGCGCCGGCAGTACTCGAGCTGGGCCTGCTGCTTCTGCTCGCGGCACTCGCCGGCAAGCTCGCCCGGCGTGTGGGCCTTCCGGCCGTCATCGGCTACCTGGTCGTCGGGGTCGCAGTCTCTCCATTCACTCCGGGTTACGTTGCCAACCGCGAGCAGCTCGCCGTCCTGGCCGACGTCGGCGTGGTTCTGCTGCTGTTCGAGGTCGGCATCGAGATCAATCCGCTCCGCCTCGCGCGGGAACGCCGCCGCCTCCTGCTGCTCTCACCGCTTCAGGTGTTCATCACGTGGGGGCTGTCCGCAGGTGTTTGCGTCGCCTTCGGCATGAACCCGCCAGGTGCCGCCATCGTGGGCCTGTCGATTGCAATGTCGTCGAGCGTCGTAGTCGTCAACATCACGCGGAGCCGCAAACGAACCACCGATCCGGCGACTGATGACGAGCTCCTGGGTTGGAGCCTGATCCAGGACCTGGTTGGCGTCACCTCCGCTCTCGTCCTGTTTGCTGTGGTCGGCCTGGGTGGTCGTTCGCCTCTCACAGCTGCGGTCGGCATCATCGCGTTCGGCGTGATTGCCGCAGCGTCGGCCTTCCTGCTTCCTTGGCTATTGCGACGCCTTCAGGCCGAGCATGACCTGTTCCTGCTGGTTTCCGTCGCCAGCGGTCTGGTGCTCGCCGGGCTGGGCTCGAGGTTCTTCGGCGTGCCATTGGCCCTCGCTGCATTCATCGCGGGGTTGGCTATCACCGAAAGTCCGGTCGCGGCCGAGGCCCGCCAGCGCCTCCTGCCTTTCCGAGACCTGTTCGCGGTGATGTTCTTCGTCGCCCTGGGAGCGGTGATCGATCCAAGCGCCCTTGGGCCTTCCCTCCCGTGGCTGCTGCTGTTCCTCGCGCTTGTTGTAGCGGCCAAGGTGCTCGTGGTCTGGGCGCTGGCGAAGATCGGCGGATTGACCGGCCGGTCCTTGCAGCTCGCGGTGGGCCTCGGACAGGTCGGCGAGTTCAGCTACGTGTTGGGTGCGCTGGCGCTATCCGCCGGACTGATCACCAAACAGGTGAGCGCAGGCCTCATCGGCGCCGTAGTGGTCAGCATCGCGGCTTCGTCTCTGCTCGTCCGGATGGTCCATCTCCCTCGCCCCTCTCGCCAACCCTCTTCCCTGCGGGGAGAGGGAGAATAGGGATATGAACATTGCGATCATCGGCTCGGGGAATGTTGGCAAGGCGCTCGAGCTCGTGGGGCCACCCGAAGAATGACCGTCAACAAGAACGCGGAGACCTTAGCCGGCGTCACGGCCCGCGAGCGAAGCGCGCGACCTATCGCGGCGGGCGTCGACATCGGACACGTGCATCTGAAGACGGCTGACATCGACCGCATCCATCATTTCTACGTGGACATCCTCGGGTTCGACGTCGTGTTCCGCATGCCGGACGCCCTCTTCCTGTCCTCCGGCGGATACCACCATCACCTCGGGTTCAACACCTGGGAGTCGAAAGGCGGCTCGCCGCCAGCGCCCGGAACGACGGGGCTCTACCACGTCGCCATCCGCTATCCGACACGAGCCGCCCTCGGCGACGCGCTGCGCCGGCTTGTCGCCGCGGACTGGCCGCTGGACGGAGTGAACGACCACGGGACTCACGAAGCTCTTTACCTTCGGGATCCCGACGAGAACGGCCTCGAGCTGGCCTGGGACCGTCCCGAGGACGAGTGGCCCAGGGACGCCGAGGGTCACCTGACGTTCAGCGGGCGGCACCTCGACATCGAAGGACTGTTCCGGGAAGGCGCCAACACCGCCTGACTACTTGGCGCCGGTCACCCCGCCGTCGACCACCAGACCGGAAGCCATCACGAATCTCGACTCATCTGACGCCAGGTAGAGCGCCGCGTAGGCGACGTCTTCCGGCTTTCCCAGCTCGCTGGTCAGCTGTCGCTTGCGAATGGAGGCATAGCCCTCTTCGGGATCTTTGTAAGAGTCCTTGAGGTAGCGCTCGACAAATGGCGTGAGGATCGTTCCCGGCAGCAGCGCGTTGACGCGAATCCCGTGCGGGGCAACGTCAACCTGTATCGATTTCGTCATCGCGAGCACCGCGCCTTTCGAAGCCGCGTAGGACACGCGGCGAGCAAGCCCGATCTCGGCGATGCAGGACGACATGTTGACGATCGACCCAGACCGCTGCTTGATCATGTGCGGCACAACCGCGCGGCTCATGAGATACACGCCCCGCACGTTCACGCTCATCACGCGGTCGAACAGGTCCGGTTTGGTTTCCTGGACGTCCCCCACTCCGCTGATCCCCGCGTTGTTAAAGAGCACGTCGATGCGCTTGAATTTCTTTACCACACGTCCGGCGAGAGCGACAGTCTGCGCTTCATCCGTCACGTCAACCTGCTCAGCGACCGCTTCGCCGCCCGCCTTGCGGATGCCCGCTGCTGTCGCTCGGGCGGCGCGCAAGTCGATGTCGGCGACCACCACCAGCGCTCCCTCTTTCGCGAACAGCCTCGCGCTGGCCTGGCCGATCCCCGACCCAGCTCCGGTGATGATGCACACCTTGCCCTTGAGTCTTGCCAATGCCGGCTCCTACGCCCGCTCGGTGCCGATGAGCTTGGCGAGGCCGAGCGCGATCAGGATGATGGCGCCGTCCACAGCGTCAATCCACGTCGAGCTGATGTCCGAAAGAGTCAGGATGTTCGTCACTAAGGACAGCAGGATGACTCCGGTGAGCGCGCCCACCATGCGCCCTCTGCCTCCATCCAGCGAGATGCCGCCGATCACCGCGGCGGCGAAGACTCCGAAGATCAAGTTCGAGCCCTGGCCAGCGGTCACCGCCGTCACGCGGCCGGCCTGCATCAGCCCACCAATCGCCGCCAGCACGCTCGCCACCATGAACACACCGATCCGGATCTGATCGACCTGTATGCCTGCCGCACGCGCCGCCTCGAGGTTGCCGCCGATCGCGTACATGGCCCTTCCGATCCGGTGATAGCGAAGGAACAGCGCCGCGCCGGCGAACGTCGCGACTGTGATCCAGACCGCGATGGGAATGCCAAACCATGACTCCGAGCCGAGATAGATGTAGACCTTGGGCAGGTTGTAGATGGTCTTCCCGCCAAGCCAGCCGAGCTGCAGGCCGGTCAGCAGGATGCTCATCGCCAGCGTGAAGATGAAGGCGTTGAAGTTCGCCTTGATGACCAGGATCCCGTTGAAGGTGCCGACGGCCAACCCGACCAGAAGGACGACGAGCAGCCCGATGAACGGACTCCATTGAGTGCCCAAACCCTCACTGGCTTTGGGCGCGATGAGCCACGCGGCCAGAAGAGGAGCAAGTCCAAACGTGCCCTGCAGTGAGATGTCGAACTTGCCGGTGAGCAGGATCAGCGATTCCGCGACGACGACCATGCCCAGAGCGGCTCCCCCCTCGGCGACGTTGATGAGGTTGGAAGGGGTGAAGAAGATCGGGTTGACGATCGCGCCGGCGATCATCAAAACGACAATGACCGGCACCAGGGTCAGCTCCCGCACCGAGTTGAGCAGCACGCGACGGATGTCCCGGCGCGCCTGCGGCCGCGTAGGCGCGGGTGCCGGGTCGGTCGCCGGTTCAGTCATTGCGTTCCGCACTACACCGCGACCTCGAGACCTTCCACCGCCGCGATGAGACTCTGACGGTCCCACGGCGGCTGGTCGAACTCGGCGGCGATCCTGCCCCGCACCATGACCATCAACCTGGTGCAGATGCGCAGGTCCTCGAAGTCGTCGGACACGAGGAGGATCGCCACTCCCTTGTCGCGCGCGGTCCCGAGGGCTTCGAGCAGCGCCTCTTTCGAGGCCACGTCGACACCCACTGTCGGATTGACGACCACCAGCAGAGTCGGGTCGGGGGCAAGCGCGCGCCCGACCACGACCTTTTGCTGATTCCCGCCGCTGAGGCTGGAGACGGGCTGGTCCAGGCTGTGAGCGACGATCTGCAGCTGGTCCACCTGCCGTTGGGCCATCGCGTCGCGCTCCTTGAAAGCGACGAAGCCGAGGCGGTGAGCAAGCCGGTCGAGCAGGGCAAGAGTCAGGTTTTCAGCGACGCCAAGCTGAGGCGCGAACCCGCGCGCGTGCCGGTCCTGCGGCACATAGCCCATCCCGCGCCCAAGCGCAGCGTTCACCTTGCCCGGGCGGACAGGTGATCCGTCGATCGAGATGGTTCCCGACCGGGGCTTCAACATGCCGACGACGGCGTCGGCGACGGTGGCGCTCCCCGACCCGTCAAGGCCCACGAGCCCGACGCACTCTCCGGCCCGGACCGAAAGGCTGACGTCCGCGACAGATCCGGCGCGCGAGAGCACGCTCAGATGATCGACGCTCAGCTGCTCCTTGCCGAGCCCGCCTCGCTTCTGGACAGCCTCGATCTCGGTGACCCGTCTGGGCGGCGCGCTGCCCACCATGGCTGCCACGAGGTCGCCCTGGGTAATGTCTTTTACTCGGCCGCTCAGCACCTGCCCACCATCGCGAAGCACGCTCACGCGATCGCAGATGTCGTAGATCTCCTCGAGGTGGTGCGAGATGTAGAGCACGCCGACGCCGCCTTCGCGCAGTCGACGGACGCGCTCGAACAGCCGCTCGACGGCGGCTTTCTCGAGTGACGACGTAGGTTCGTCGAGGATGAGAAAGCGAGCGCCGATGGACAGGGCGCGGGCGATCTCCACCACCTGCCGCTGCTCCACCGTCAGCTGCCCCGCCTGCTGGTCGACGTCGATGTCGAAGCCCCAATCGAGCATCAGCTCGCGCGCCAAACGCCTCATCCGCTGCCAGTTCACCAGCGATTTCTTATCGGCGGTCGGCCGGTTGAGGAACACATTCTCGGCGACGGTGAGCGGCGGGACGACCATCGACCGCTGGTAGACGCACGCGACGCGCTCGAGCCAGCCGCCGCGATCCGCCAGGCCCGGGGCCGCCTGCCCGGCGAGGCGGACCGAGCCGTGATCCGGCCGGCTCAGCCCGGTGAGCAGTGAAACGAGGGTCGACTTGCCGGCGCCGTTGCGGCCGACCAAACCGTGACATTCGCCCGGCAGGACGTTCAGCGAGACGTCGACCAGGGCACGCGTTTCGCCGAACGATTTGGAAACGTGGTCAGCCTCGCCCACCGGGGCCGGAACCGAAACCGGCCCCGTGGACGAGTCACGCTGCATCAGGAGAATTGTCTACGCCGGAACTACTTGCTGTTGCACCAGAGGTCGGTGCTGTTGACCTGGGTCGACCCGGGGTCGCCCGCGAGGGTGACGAGCGGCGCGGCGAGTGCGTCCTCGAGATTTCCCTGGACGGTGACGATCTTGCTGCTGTGGTCAGTCGACTGGCCATCTGCGTACTTCGTGCCGGCGATCGCCTGCTTGGCGTAATAGATCGCGTAGTACGCGTACTTGTCGGCCGGCTGGTCGATGGTCGCGTCGAGCGCCTTTGATCGAATGAGGTCGCATTCGTGCGGCGACCCGTCGTTGCCGACCAGCATGATGTGGTTGGCCGCGCCCACGTCCGAGTACTTACCCTTCTGCTTCATCTGCGCGATGATCCCGTCCTCCGGCACGCTCCAGTGGACGTAGATGCCACGCAGGTCGGAGATTGCGGTCAGCGCCGTGGTTGCGTTCTGGACCGCGGGATCGGTGCCCCAGTCCTTGGTCTCGTACGCCTTCACCTTGAAGTTGGAGTACTGCGACGAGATCACCTGGGTGCAGCCGGCTGCCCGGTCCCTGGCGTTCAAGGACGTCAGGTCACCTTCGACCATCGCGATGGTGCCCGGGCTTGTCGCATGCGAGGCGATGTAAGCGCAAGACTTGCTGCCGTAAGCGGTGTTGTCCGCCCGGACGATCATGTAGACGCTGCCCTGTGATGGAGCCACGTCCACCGTCACCACCGGAATGTTTTTGCTCTTGGCGTAATCGAGCGCCGGCCCGATGGCGGCGCTGTCGGCAGGGTTGACGATCAAGGCCTGCACGCCCTGCGCGATCAGGGCCTTCACGTCAAGGATCTGCTGGGCGGCCTCGTTGCCGTTGGCCTCCACGTTGGCGACCTTCGGACCGACGAGCGTTACCCCGAGCTCAGACTCGTACTGAGCCTCGTACTTGAGGTAGTTGCCCCAGAACCCAGGAAAGTTGTACGTGAGGACGACGCCGATCTTTGGCTTGGAGGTGGTTCCGCCAGTCGTTCCGCCCCCACACGCCAGCGCGAGAACAGCGACCGCCGCCATCGCCCCCGTGGCTCGAATATGACTTCCGAAGTGCGCTCTCAAGCTGACTCCTCCTTGTTTTGCCGCGTGGCCGAGATGGCAAGTAATCCGATGTTTAGGTCGCAACCGCACGATAGTTCGTACTTGAAGCCGTGTCAAGGGCCCAATTTCAATCCCCAGCCATCGGATGTCCCGCCCAGGCGACCCCCCGCGGGTAGGCAAACGCCTCCAGAGAGGCAGGCTTGATCTCCGCGCTGTAGCCAGGAGCTCGAGGCGCGACGTAGCGCCCGTTTTTCACGCGAGCCGGCTCGACGAAGTGCTCGTGCAGATGGTCGACGAACTCGCAAGTTCTGCGGTCGAGCGAACCGCTCACCGCTATGTAATCGAAGATCGCGAGGTGCTGGACGTATTCGCACAAGCCGACACCGCCGGCGTGAGGGCACACCGGCACGCCAAACCTGGCCGCCAGCAGCAGCACCGCCAGCACCTCGTTGACCCCTCCGAGGCGGCAGCTGTCCACCTGGCAGAAGTCGATGGCACCGGCCTGGAGCAGCTGCTTGAACATCACACGGTTGTGCACGTGCTCCCCGGTCGCGACGCCGATGGGCTTGATCGCCTCGCGAATCCTCTTGTGGCCGAGGATGTCGTCGGGGCTCGTCGGTTCCTCGATCCACCAGGGGTTCACCTCGGCGAGGGCACGCACCGCGGTGATCGCCTGCTCGATGCCCCAGACCTGGTTTGCGTCGAGCATCACGTGGTTGTCCGGCCCAATCGCGTCGCGAAGAATTCGCGCTCGCCGCAGGTCGGAGGTCGGGTCTCCGCCGACCTTCAGCTTCAGGTGCGTGAATCCCGCGGCCATCGCCTGGCGGGCGAGCGTGCGGATCTTGTCGTCCGAATAGCCCAGCCAACCCGCTGAAGTCGTGTAGGCGGGGTAGCCATCTCTCAGCATCTCCGCCTCGCGCGCGCCTCGGGTCGAAGCCTGCCCCCGGAGCATCTCGATTGCGTCGGCCTTCGACAGCGCGTCGTCGATGTAGCGGAAGTCGATGCACGCGACAAGCTGCTCGGGCGACATGTCGGCGAGCAGCTTCCACAGGGGCTTGCCCTCGAGCTTCGCGTAGAGGTCCCAGACCGCGTTCACCAGCGCCGCGGTGGCGAGGTGCACGACTCCTTTTTCCGGCCCCAGCCAACGGAGCTGGCTGTCGGCGACCAGGCCGCGCCAGAAACCCGCCATGTCGGCGGCGATCTCCTCCATGGTGCGACCGACGACGTGCGGCGCCAGCAGCTCCACCGCCGCCACGCACAGCTCGGTGCCGCGACCGATGGTGAAGGTGAGGCCATGGCCGGCAACGCCAGCGGGATGGTCGGTTTCGAGGACCACGTAGGCGGCCGAGTAGTCCGGGTCAGGGTTCATGGCGTCCGAGCCGTCGAGGGTTCGCGAGGTTGGAAACCGGACGTCCCGTGCCGTCGCCCGAACTATCGTTGTGCCCACCCGCGCTCGGTTATATGCTAAAGCTCCGATGTTTGTCAATCGCCCGCACCGTCTGCGCGTCCAGAAGCCGGCCTGCGGGCGCCTAAGATCCGACCTCTTGGCATCGAGGGCCAGTTGCTGGACAATCCAGTGGCGATGAAAACGCCTTTAGCGCTGCGCCCGGGTGGCCGCGGCAACCGCGCCCCCAGCGTCACCGACGATGCTATCGACAAGATCCGCGAGCGGATCATCTCGGGCACCTGGGGCCCAGGCGACCGGCTGCCCAAGGAGAGCGAGCTGGCGGCCGAGCTCGGCCTGTCACGCAATTCTCTGCGTGAGGCGGTCCGCGCCCTGTCTCAGCTGCGAGTCCTGGAAGTGCGGCAAGGTGATGGCACCTACGTCAGCAGCCTTGAACCTGCGCTTCTGCTCGAGAGCACGGGCTTTGTCAGCCACCTGCTTCTTGGAGACACCGCGCTCGACCTCTACGAAGTGCGAAGGATCCTGGAAGCGGCCGCCGCCTCCCTAGCCGCCGCGCGAATCGACGAGGACGGCAAACGAGAAATGGGCGTTACGCTCGAGAGCATGCGCAGGGCCGAAAGCGTGGAGGAGCTTGTGGAGGCCGACGTGGCCTTTCACGCCGTCATCGCGAAGGCGGCGGGCAACGCGGTGCTCACCTCGCTGCTGGCCAGCCTGTCGACCCGCACCATGCGAGTCCGTCTCTGGCACGGTCGGGCCGCGGACAAAGCGCTCGACGACACGCGAGAGGAGCACCGGCGCATCTACGAGGCGATCGTTGAAGGGGATCCAGAGCTTGCACGCGCCGCCGCGACGGCGCATATCGCGAGCGGCGAGCGGTGGCTGGCGGCGCAGCTTGCCGCCGGCGAATCAGCGTGAAGGTCGGGCTTCACACTCGCCTGAAACCCGGCGTCGAGAAGCGTTACGAGGAGTACCACCGCGCGGTCTGGCCTGACGTGCTGACCGCGATGCGGCGAGTCGGCATCACGAAGTACGTCATCTTTCGCGACGGCCTCGACCTCTGAAAGCAACCGACCGCGTACCGCTCGGACGCACCGCAGTCGATGTCACGCGGCTTGGTCTCGGCACCGCGCCGCTGGGTGGTCTCTACGAGGCGCTCGACGAGGACACTGCTGTCGCCACGGTCGATCGCTCCTGGCGAGCGGGCATCCGGTTTTTCGACACCGCACCTCTGTATGGCAACGGCCTCGCCGAGCAGCGTCTGGGCAAGGTGCTCCGGGAGCGCATGCGCGGAGATTTCACCCTCGCAACCAAGGTCGGCCGCCTGCTGCGGGCGGACGCTCCGGCCGGGCCCGGTCAGGTCTTTCGAGGAGCGCCGCCGCTGAACCCGGTGTTTGATTTCTCATACGACGGCGTCATGCGCTCGTTCGAGGAAAGCCTGATCCGGCTCGGCATGGAACGCATCGACGTCCTTCACATCCACGACCCTGACAACCACTTCAACCAGGCGCTGGAAGGTGCGTATCGCGCCCTCGACTCGCTCCGGGACGACGGCCTGATCAATGCGGTGGGCGCCGGAATGAACCAGGTGGAAATGCTGACGCGCTTTGCGCGCGAGGCTAGCTTCGACTGCTTCCTGCTCGCGGGCCGCTACACGCTGCTCGACCAGACAGGTGGCGATGAGCTTCTCCCCCTATGCCTGGAGCGCGGCATTGCGATCATTGCCGGCGGTGTCTACAACAGCGGCATCCTGGCCGACCCCACGCCCGGCACTCACTACAACTACCAGCCCGCCTCAGCAAACCTTCTCGAACGGGCGCAGCGGATCGCCACTGTTTGTTCACGTCACGCCGTGCCGCTGAAAGCGGCTGCGATCCAGTTTCCGCTGGGGCATCCGGCGGTGAAGTCTGTGGTGATCGGCTGCCGGTCGGCGGCCGAGGTGGAAGAGAACGTCCGGATGTTCGAGACGCCGATCCCGGCGCAGCTCTGGGAGGAGCTCAAGGCCGAGCGCCTGCTGCCGGCCGAGGCCCCTGTGCCATGAGGGTCGTCGACGCGCACCATCACTTCTGGGATCCGGCTTTGCGCGACTACCCCTGGATGGGCGAGGAGCTCGCCGCGATTCGCCGGCATTTCGGCCCTCGGGAGTTGGCGCCCCTGCTCGTCGCGAACGGTGTTGATCGCACCGTGCTCGTCCAGACCATATCGAGCCTTGAGGAAACACAAGAGTTTCTGGCCACCGCGGCGCGGACCGAATTCATCGCCGGTGTGGTCGGTTGGGTCGATCTCACCGATCCCTCGGTCGGCGACACACTGTCAGAGCTGCGAATGGGAATCGGCGGAAACAAGCTCGTCGGCGTCAGGCACCAGGTGCACGACGAAGTGGACGAACGGTGGCTATTGCGCGACGATGTGCTGCGCGGCATCCGCGCAGTCGGTGACGCAGGTCTGGTCTACGACCTTCTGGTGCGCACGCGAGAGGTGCCTGCTGCGCTCGCGGTCGCGCGTCGATTTGCCGACATCCGTTTCGTGATCGACCATATGGCAAAGCCACGCATCAAAGCGGGTCCGCGAGACCCCGAATGGGAGCAGGCAATGGCCGGCTTCAGCGACCTTCCCAACGTGACGTGCAAGGTCTCGGGCCTGGTCACCGAAGCGAATTGGAAGGGCTGGACTCCAGACGAGCTCGCGCCATATGTGCGCCGCGCCATCGGCTGGTTTGGGCCGGAGCGCTGCATGTTCGGCTCGGACTGGCCGGTGTGTCTGCTCGCGGCGACCTACGAACAGGTCCTGGAGGCGACGAGATACTCGCTGCGGGAGGCGAACAGAGCAGAAATTGAAGGAGTGTTCGGCGGCAACGCGATCCGGGTCTACGGACTGGCGGTCTAGGCGACCCGGCTGATCCTCTCGCTCCAGCGCTCGTCGATGCGACGCGCCTTGTAGATCAAGAGGGCCGCCACCCAGACGACCACGAAGGCGGCGACGATGAAGTATCCGGCCCGGCCGACGAGGTCGAACCCGGCGATCGCGCTGAAGAACCCGCCTTTCAAATCGAACTTCAGGATGAGGACCTGCAGCAGCTCGACAACACCTACGAACAGCGCGACAAAAACGGAAAGGCTGGTCATCGTGAGGTTGTAGAAGACCTTGCGGATCGGGCTTGTGAACGCCCACGAATATGCCTTCGCCATGAACGCCCCGTCAGCCGTGTCCATGAGCGACATGCCGGCCGCGAAGATCAAGGGCAGAGCGATGACCGCGACGAATGGCACGCCCTTGGCGGCGGCGCCGGCGGAGATCGCAAGGATCGCCACCTCCGACGCCGTGTCGAAGCCGAGGCCGAAGAGAAAGCCGATTGGATACATCTGCCAGCTGTGCTTGATGACTCGGAAGAGGCGGCCGAAAATCCTGCTCATCATGCCGCCGGCGGTCAGGTCGATCTCCAGAGACTTGTCGTCGTAGCCGCCCACTTTCAAGCGCCTGTACACGCGGATGATGTCGATGAGGACCAGCAGGTTGAGGACTCCGATCAAAATCAGGAAGCCGCCCGAGACGATGGTACTGAGCTCGCCTCCGATATTTCGCAGCTGACCCCCGTTGCTGATCACACCGTCGACGATCCACTTCACGGCCAGGCCCAACGCAGCCGCGACGAGGAAGACGACGGTGGAGTGACCAAGCGAGAAAAAGAAGCCCACTCCCACCGGTTTCTTTCCGTCCTGGAGCAGCTTGCGTGTCGTGTTGTCGATGGCCGCGATGTGGTCCGCGTCGAAGGCGTGCCTCAGGCCGAACGTGTACGCGAGCCCGCCCAGTGCGAGGATGGTCGGCTGGCCGGCGGCCACCGCGAGCAGCAGTCCCCAGCCGGCGATGTGTAGGAGCCCCACCCCGCCGAAAAACCCGGCCAGGCGCTTGCGCTCCTCAGTGTCGAAGGAATCGCGCAAGACCGCGAACATTACGGGCGCCCTGCGCGCGCCCGGCTGGAGGCCACGAAGCGAGCCTAACGCTTATTGCGACTTAGTCGCAACTGGTGATTCAACCGACGACTCCTCGCGGTACCCTTCTGAAATGGACCTCGATCAACTTCCGCCTCAGGTGCGGTCGGTCCTCGGGGCACTCGCGCACGCCGTCAGCACCCGAGAACCCGCGATCCACGCCAAGGTCGAGCAGCTGCGGACCGATCACCCTAACTACACCAACCATCAACTGGCGCTCGACCTCATCCGTTCCACGCGCCGGCGTGTGGCTGCCACCGGGGCGCTGAGCGGAGCGGTCTCCATCGCGCCAGGGCTCGGCACCGCGCTCGCGATCGGCACCATCACGAGCCAGACGATCTACGCGCTGGAGCAGGAGGTTGAGCTCGTGCTTGGGATCGCCATGATTTTCGGCCACGAGCTCGCCGACTCGGATGAGCGAGTGCTCGAAGCCCTGGTCGTGGTCGGCATCACGAGCGGCGCGGTCAAGCTGCGCGAGGACGTGCTCGTCGCGGGCGGAGAGCGCCTCGCGATCGCGGCCTTCAGGCACCTGCCCGGCCTGCTTCTCGCGCATGGGGGCGGGCGGATCCTCACCCGCATCCTCGCGCGCGTGGCCACGTCGGGCGTGGCCAAGGTTGCGGCGAGGGTGGTGCCGCTCGGCGTGGGGGTCGCCGTCGGCGCCGGCTTTGACTGGATTACGGTCACAGGCCTCGGCCGCGCCGCGATGAAGTACTACGGGCCGGGCGGTCCTGGCGCGAAGCCGCTGCTACTTGCTTCCAAAAATCCCACGCACGTCGAACTCGGCCGCTGACGCGATCTGGTCGAAGCCGCACTTGCGCGGCGGCTTGTCGGTGCGCCAGCGAAGGAACCGAGTCGCGTGGCGGAAGCGCTCGCCCGCCTCGAGCTTGTCGTAAGCGACCTCGCAGACAAGCTCAGGTTTCACCGCGACCCATTCGGTCTCCTTTCCGCGCGACCACCGGCTCACACCGCCGGGCATGCGGCCGGGGTTGGCGTTCCATTCCGATTCCGGAATCTCTGTCTGCAGCGGCTTCAGCTTTGCGATCAGGGCCTTGCGCTCGGCCGCGTTGAACGAAGAGGTGTGGCCGACGTAGTGCATCGTCGCTTTCTTGTCGTAGAGGCCGAGGAGCAGCGAGCCGAGAGTGGTTCCGTCATTTGATTTGCGCCATCCGATCACCACGCAGTCGGCGGTTCGCTGGTGTTTGATCTTCACCCACTGCCGCTTGCCCGGGACGTACGCGCCATCCCATGACTTGGCCATCACGCCGTCGAGGCCCGCGCCCTCGAACCGCTCGAACCAGCTCTCGGCGGTCTGGTGCTCGCGCGTGTAAGGCGTTACGAAGATGGGCTGCTTGACGCCCTTGAGCAATTTCTCAAGCCGCTTGCGCCGCTCGCCCAGCGGCAGCTTGCGGAGGTCCGAGCCTCCCTCGGCCAGCAAGTCGAACGCGACGAACCATGCCGGCGTGGCCTCGCTGAGCATCCGGACTCGCGAGTCCGCCGGATGGATCCGCTGCTGGAGCGCGCCGAAGTCCAGCCCGTTCTCCGCTACGACGACGATCTCGCCATCGAGCACGACCTGTGACTCGCGCAGACCCCGAAAGGCGGGCAGCAGCTCGGGGAAGTAGCGGGTCATCGGCCGGGCGCCGCGGCTGATCAGCTCGACCTTGTCGCCATCTCTAAAGACAAGGGTGCGGAAGCCGTCCCATTTGGGCTCGTACTCCCAGGTGTCGCCCTTCGGGATGCCGTCCCCTGGCGCGGACAGCATCGGCTCCATGTCGATAGGAATAGGGAGCTTCAAGGCCGGTTATCCCCAAAGTGTCTATATCTTGTGGACATCAGAACGTCGTGCTACTATATCGCCGGCCGATAAACCGGCCCCTGATCTCGACTCCACGCCCCCACCCCAGCCTTGGGAAGCTCGCGCAAGCGGGCTTCCCGCTTTTATGGCACAAAGCGGGCTTAGCCCGCTCTATGGATGAAACCTCTTCAGCAGGTCGCCGACTGTGAGGTTTCCATAATCCTTCACCAGCACCGCTTGCGCGGTCTGCCAGACCGCTCGCGCCGGGGCCGGTCCCTTCTCGCCCAGGTCGATCAGGCGCAGCGCGTCGTAGAGCTGGATGTTGGGCACCTGGCGCAGCTGGTCGGCCATCCACTTGCCCCACTGCAGAACGCTGCCCTCGGAAGGGGACTCGGCCGGCATGGCGTCGGCTTTCTGCTGGGGAACCGTGGACCACGGAGAGCCAGCGGCGGCCGGCTTCTGGACCACTGTTGCGGCGGTGCCTTGCACGGCGCCGGAGGAGGCGAGCTTCGAAGCGACGGCTGTCGCCTTCGCCTCTGCCGCGACGGCGGCCTTGTCGGCAGCCGCGGCCGCCTTCTTGCTGTCATCTTCGGCCTTGGCCTCAGCCTCCTTGGCCTTCGCCTCAGCCTCAGCCCTGGCTGCCTTCAGCGTGCTGAGCCCTTCGCCCGCGATCTGGCTGATCCGGTCGGCAGCGCTCCCGACGTCGCTGCCTCCATCGCCATCGCCGGTGCGCAAGCGCTCGCCAAAGCCTCTGCCCATCGCCCCACCGAGAAGGCTGGGCACGTCCAGGCCAGTCAGACCTTTGATCGCGGTCGTCGACTCGATCATCGCGCGCGTGGCGTTCTTCACGATGTCGGAGGCGCCGTCCGCGCTCATCACCGTCAGGGAGTTGATATGACCCATCGGCTCGGCGGCCGCGCGCACGATGTCCGGCAGCGCCGCGAGGACCGTCTGGATGATGGCCGCCTCGTTGAACTGCTTGTAGGCGTCCGCGCGCATCGCTAGGGCTTTGGCTTCGGCCTCACCCTTGGTCAGCACGATCGCCGCCTCCGCCCCACCTTCCAGCCGAGTGGTTTCGGCGTCGGCCTCCGCGGACGCGATCCGAGCGCGCTTGTCGCCCTCAGCTTTCGCGATCACGGCCTGCGCCTCCGCGGCCGCCGGCTTGACGGTGGACGAGAGCAGCTCCATCTCCTTGCGTTCGGCGGCGAGCTGGGCCAGCTCGGTCTGCTTGCGGACCACCTCCTGCTGGGCCTCTGCCGCCGCGAGAGGTCCGGCCTGGTCGGCACGCGCTTGCGCGGCGGCGACCTGCGTCTTGGTCTCCGCTTCTCGGAGCGACACGTCCCTGGCCGCATTGATCTTGACCTGCTGCGCCTCGGCCTCTCGGACCGCCGCCTCCTGATCCGTCGTGGCCTTGACCATGCGCGCGTCGCGCGTCACGGTGGAAACGCTTTGCTGGCCGAGCAGCTCGATGTAGTTCGACTCGTCGGAGAAGCTCTGGATGGTGAAGGCGTCGATCTGCAGACCGCTGGTCGCGAGGTCGCCTTTCGCCGCGTCCTGCACCTGCTGCAAGAGCTTCTGGCGGTCGCGAATCAGCTCCTCGATGGTCAGCGTGCCGACGATCGAACGCAGCGATCCCTCGAGCACGTTCTTGACTATCGAGTCGACCTGCTCGGGCTTCGCGTCGAGGAAACGCTCGGCTGCGTTGCGCAGCGATTCCACGTCGCGGCCGATCTTGAAGGTGGCCACACCCTGGACCTGGACCTTGATGCCCTGGCTCGTCACCGCGTCGCTCAGCTGCACGTTGATCTGGCGAGCCGTGAGCTTGAGCCTGCCGATGCGGTTGAGGAGGGGCATGACTATCGTGCCGCCACCGACGACGACCTTCACTCCCTTGTCGCCTGGAGTTGAGGTCACGCGACCGCGCTCGTCACGCACCTTGGCGCCTCGCGAGCCGGCCACGATGATCGCTTCGTTGGCGCCGGCTACCTTGTAGCGGCTCGCGACGAAAGCGAGAATCAGGATGAGGATCACCACGACGGTGACGGCGAGGAACGGGCTTGTCGTCACGAAACTAGGCATCGGACCGTGCTCCTTCATTACTTGTGACGGGGCTGAGGGCGACGACGAGGTTGCCGCCGGCGACGGCCACGACCTTTACCGTCCGTCCCGCGGCGATCTCGGAATCGGCTGTGGCGGTCATGTTGTGCGAAGCGCCTGCAAAGCTGATGAGTACCGTGCCGAACTTGTTGGCGGGGATGCCGACCGAGACTCGCCCGGTCGATCCGACCATGTCCTCGAGGCTGAAGGTGTCGGTCGACTCGGCCTGCTTCAAGACCTTGAAGGCGCCGAAGGCTACGCCCGCGCCGAGCAAGCCCGCCACGCTGGCGACCCCGGTGGCGGGGCCAACGCCGAGGCCCATGCTGTGCACTGCGAACAGCCCGCCCGCGCCGAACATGGCGACGAAGCCGAGCAGCAGGGGCGTCGGCGAGACGCCCGCGATGTCGAAGCCGAGGTGGAGCGCGCCGAGCAGGCCGCCGAAGATGTCGTCGACCACCAGCGTCAGCAGCAGAAGGCCGCCTCCCAAGAGGAGGCAGACGCCGAATACGAGGTCAGCCGCGCTCACGCCCGTCCCCTCATGGCCTTGCCGCTCGCATCTTAGGCCGCTGTACGCGCTATCGGAGACACCTGATCAAGGCTTGCACCAGCGCCGCGTGGCGCGGATCCACCTGGGCCGACGGCATCATCTGGTTCATTACGTAGGCGAAGGAGAAGCCGAGCTCCGGGTGGGCGAACGCCACAGAGCCGCCCATGCCGTAGTGGCCCACGGAGCCGGCGCCGGCCATCGGCCGGAACGGGAACGGAAGCTGGAAGCCGGTTCCGTAGTGAGTCTCGTAGCCCAGTACCAGGTCTTCCCCACGCGCCTGTGTCCGGGAAGCCTTGGCGAGCGTCTCGGCGTCGAGCAGACGGATTCCGTCCACATCGCCGATACATGCTGCGTAGATGCGTGAAAGTGCCCTGGCGGTTCCGATCCCATTCGCGGCTGGGACCTCGGCCGCTCGGAACGGGTACTCGTTGAGCGCCGCCAGGGCGCGAGGGTTGGTGAAGGCCTTGTACGCGAGCGTGGTCGTGTCCGCTAGGCGCAGCGCCATCGCGTCGGGCGGGGCGCCGGGGGGCGGCGGAGGCGACGGGATCAGCGGCGCCACCCGCGAGTTCAGCACCTCGGGCAGCCCGATGAAGAACTCCGCCTGAAGCGGCCTCGTGATCCGCTCAGCTATGAGCTTGCCGACGCTCATGCCCGACACGCGCCGGAGGACCTCGCCGGCCAGCCAGCCGTAGGTGATGGCGTGGTAGCCGTGGGCGGTGCCGGGTTCCCACAAGGGACGCTGCGCGGCGAGAGCGTCGACCACGGGAGTCCAGGCGTAGACGTCCTCGAGGGTGACGGGGCGTTCGATCGCCGCGAGGCCGGCCCTGTGGCTGAAAAGCCAGCGCACGGGAATTTTGGACTTGCCTTCGGCGGCGAACTCGGGCCAGTAATCGACCACCGGGGCGTCGAAGTCAAGGCGGCCGTCCTGGGCGAGCGTGTGAGCGGCGATTGCGACAACACCCTTGGTGACGGACAGGACCATCTGCATCGTCTCCGCGGTGTAGGGATCGGTTCCGCCCGGCGCCGTGACCCCGCCCCAGAGATCGACCACGCGGCGGCCGTGGACGTGGACGCAGCACGCGGCGCCGACCTCGCCGTAGCGTTCGAAGTTGGCGGCGAACGCCTCCTGGACCGGTTCGAAACCGGTCTCCACCGAGCCGCCGACGGGGGCCTGGATCACGCCTGAAGCGTACTACCGCCCTCGCTTACCGTAATGCGGGACGTGGGACCGTTCTTGTGGCGGCTGGCCGGGCGGCTGGTGCTGGTACCGACCAGCGCGCTGATCGGCTCGGTGGTGATCTTTTCGGCGCTTCATTTTCTGCCTGGCGATCCCGTGGCTCGCGAGTCACACCAGACCCCGCTCCAGTACGAGCAGGCGATGCATCGCCTGGGTCTGGACTTGCCGCTGCCGGTGCAGTACGTGCGTTTGATGGCGCGGATCGCGAATGGCGACCTGGCCCGGATACTGCAGCCCGAGGCGGCGCTGAGCGGAAAGATCGGCTTTCTTGCCGCGGTGATCGCAGTCGGCCTGGGCGTTGGTATTGGGCTGACCTCGGCGCGAAAGGCCAACACCGCGACCGACCGGATCCTGATCAGCCTTGCTCTCGCCGCTTACTCGGTGCCGAATTTCGTGTGGGCGTTTCTCATGGTCTTTGTCGGCGTCACGGTCCTCTACTACCTGACCGCTGGAGTCTTCTATTACGACCCCAATCCCTGCTGTCAGGGGCTGCAGATATTCATGCCCGCATTTGCGCTCGGCATTCCATTCGCAGGTTACGTCGCTCGTCACACGCGCACGGCGATCCTCGAGGAGCGCCGCCGGGACTATGCGACCACCGCCCGGGCTAAAGGCTTGAACGAGGAGCAGGTCATCCGGGTCCACGTCCTTCGCAACGCCGGCATCATCGTCCTGACCATCGTTGGCCCGGTCGCGACCGCCCTCATCACAGGCTCGCTGGTGATCGAGCAGGCCTTTGCGGTTCCGGGGCTGGGCCACGAGCTGATCCAATCCATCCTGAGCCGCAACTACTCGACAGCGGTCGGTGTGTTCGTCTATTACGTCTTGTTGATCGGGATCGCGAACCTCATCGTCGACCTTCTGTATCCCCTGCTCGACCCACGACTGAGCCTGTAGGCGAAACAAAAAACGGGCCGGCGAGATGCCGGCCCGCATCAATCGTTAGCTCTCGGTCAGCTCTTCATCTTCAGGAGGCCGAAGGAGGCTCCCTGTGGGTCACTGAGGATTGAGAATCGGCCGCCCGGAAAGTCCTGCGGCGCCAGCATCTCCTGCGCGCCGTGCTCGACCGCCTTCTGGTGCGACTTGTCGACGTCCTCCACGGTGAAGTAGACCTGCCAGTAGCTCGGCACCTGCGCCGGAACCATGGAGTTCATCTCCATGCCGCCGGCGATGCTCTCGCCGCTCACAAGGAACTCCGTGTACTCGAGGCCGTCGGCCATGTCGCTCTTCTTTTCGCCCCAACCGAACACCTTCTTGTAAAAGGTCTTGGCCTTGTCGACCCCCCGCGCGTTGAGCTCGGCCCAGCCGTACGCGCCAGCTTTGCCAATCACAAGCGTCCCGGCCATTTTGTTCGCCTGCCAAACGCCCAGGTACGCTCCGCTCGGGTCCTGCAGGATGGCCATGACTCCTGAGTCGCCGATGGTCATGGGCTCCATGATGACCTTGCCGCCCGCGGCCTCCGCCTTCTTGGCGGTGTCCGCCGCGTCCGCGCTGGCGACGTACACCGTCCACGCGGTTGGAGCTTCGTCCATTTGCTTCGGGCCGATCCCGGCTACGTCCTTGCCGCCGATTCTCGCCATCGCGTATCCGCCGAACTTAGGGTCGGAATAAACCTCTACCTTCCAGCCGAAGAGCCTCGAGTAGAAGTCACGTGAGCCGGCCGCATCACCAGACGAGAGATCGATCCATACCGGCTTGTGCGCTACCGCAGTTTTGGCTTCTGCCATATCTCGGCCTCCTTGAACACCCCGATCTGTTGCTTGGGGACACTCCCATTGTGCACCGTCCAGGTGAAGGCGGGATTAAGAGCTGGAGCCTGAGAAAAGAAGTGCCCGCCGTTTTCAGAGCTAAGAAACGTGATGGTCGGGCGGGCGAGATTTGAACTCGCGGTCTCCTGGTCCCAAACCAGGCGCTTTACCGAGCTAAGCCACCGCCCGTACCAAACGATTCAAGCAGACAGGCGATCCACAGCGCCCGACTCGAGCAGCGCGCGCACTGCGCGGGCTCGATGACTGTACAGGCGCTTCTCCTCCGGCGTCATCTCGCCGAATGTCTTTCCGGTGCCCGGGACCAGGAACACCGGGTCATAGCCGAAGCCCGCCTGGCCCCGCCACTCCGGCACGATCTCGCCCCGGCATTCGCCCTCGAAGAACTGCGTCGTCTGACCCGGGGCGGCCAGAGCGATTACGCAGACAAAGCGCGCGTTCCACGGCCGCGTCCTGTCTTCGAGCCTTTTCAGGAGCTCGGCGGTTCGGTCCTCTTGGGTTGGGCCGAGACGGGCGGAGCGAAGGCCTGGAAAGCCTCCGAGCGCTTCGACCTCCACGCCCGAGTCATCGCCCAGCGACGGCAGGCCTGACCGGCTGCACGCGGTTTCGGCCTTCAGGCGGGCGTTCTCCGCGTAGGTCTCCCCCACCTCGTCGACCTCGCTGTCAAAAGCGACGAGCTCGAAACCAGCGCCCGCCAGCAGCTCGCGATATTCGCGCAGCTTTCCCATGTTGCCGGTCGCGATGACCAGCTGCCGGCGTTTAGCCAAGCGTTGCGATTGCGCGCTTCTGACCGACGAACAGCTCCTTGATGCCCCTGTGTGCCAGCGTGAGCATCGAGTCCAGCTCGCCGCGAGTGTATGGCGCGCCCTCAGCCGTCGCCTGCAGCTCGACGAGGCCGCCGTCTTCCATCATCACGCAGTTGAGGTCGGTCGAGGCCTTGAAGTCTTCGGTGTAGTCCAGGTCGAGCATCGGCGTGCCGTCGACGATGCCGCAGCTCACGGCGGCCAGGTACTGGCGGACCGGAACTTGCTCGAGCATGCGCGCATCTTTCATTCGCTTGAGCGACATGTACAGCGCGCAGAACGCTCCTGTGATCGAAGCAGTACGCGTGCCGCCGTCGGCCTGCAGGACGTCGCAGTCAAGCGTGATCGTCCGCTCGCCGATCTTGCTCATGTCCACCGCCGCGCGAAGCGACCGGCCGATCAGCCGCTGGATCTCGTGCGTGCGACCGCCAAGCCTGCCCTGGACCGCTTCTCGCGTGCCGCGGTCGTGCGTGGATCGCGGAAGCATCGAATACTCGGCGGTGATCCAGCCTTGTCCGCTGCCGCGGCGGTGCGGCGGCACGCGGTCGTCGACGCTGGCGGTGATCCACACGCGAGTGCGACCCATCTCGATCAAGCACGACCCTTCCGCGTGCACGTTGACGCCGAGCTCGATCTTCAGCGGGCGGAGCTGGTCAGGCTGACGCCCGTCGGGTCGTGAGCTCACCGCTTGCTCAGTTTGAGGATCAGCGCCGTTGCTTCGTAGAAGATGTAGAGCGGAACGAACATGATGAGCGGGGTCAGCGGGTCCGCTCCGGGGGTCAGGAAGTTCGACAGGAGCCCGAGGGCGAGGAACCACCACGGCCTGTTTTTGTAGAGCCAGCGGGAGCTGATGATGCGCATCATGCCCAGCACGAACAGGACCACCGGGAGCTCGAACACCAGGCCGAAGCCGAGCACCATCGTCAGGATGAAGCCGATCAGCTCGCCGATATCCGCGAGGTAGGTCACGCTGGGCGGGGAAAGGCCGTTGAGAACTTTGAGATATAGAGGTAGAGCGAAGAGCGCTGCCGCGACGCCCAGGAGGAAGAAGACGATGGTGGCGAGGATCAGCGGCAGCGCGAACCGGCGCTCATGCTTGAAGAGCCCTGGGCTGACGAACCACCAGATCTGTTGGATGACAATCGGCGAAGCCAGCACGATTCCGATATAGAGGGCCACCTTGAGCTCCGCCATGAATCCGCCTGCGGGTGCGAGGTACACCCCGTGAGCTAGACCAGCCCGATGGATCAACCAATCGACCACCCACCCGGAGACAAACCAGGCGGCGATGGTCGCCACGCCCCACGCGACCACCACGATGATCAGGGCACGGCGCAGCGCCTCGAGGTGCTGGATGATCGACATCCGATCCTCCTCGGCCGCAGGCGGCGGACTGCTGGGTCCGCGTCGAAGAACCCTGTCGAGGAGGGCCACAGGGGGACCCGCCGTCAGTTCTTGGTGGAGGAGGCCGGCTCCGTGCTCTTGGCTGCGCCGTCGCCCGTGGTGGCGGTCGTTGAGGCCGCGGGCGTCGGGTTGGCGGGCGGCGCCGCGGGTGTCGAAGGCGCCGCTGTGATGCTCTCGGTCAACTCAGAGGTCGCCTTGCGGAACTCGCGCATCGCTTTGCCGGCCGCTGAACCGAGCTCGGGCAGCCGTCCTGGTCCGAAGATGATCAGCACGACCACGAGAATGGCGACGATCCACAGCGGGTGAATAGGCATTTGAGGCGATTATAGGCCGGGGGTGTAAGGAGCCGGTCAGCCGGAGGTCAGGAAACCTTGATCGTGATCGACTTGATCGAATCGCCTGCCTGGAGCTGTTGGGCCTTGTCCATCCCCGAGATCACCGTCCCGAACCGGTTGTAAACCGCCGTCGGGCCGGGATCGGGCCAGGGCGCCTTCTCGATGAAGAATTGGCTGCCGTTCACCGCGCCCCCCGGCACTCGCGCCATGCCGACCGCGTAAAGCCCCCAGGCCATCGTGCTGGGTTCGTCGAGGAGGCTGTAACCGGGGCCGCCGCGCCCATCGCCTCGCGGATCGCCGCCCTGCACCACCCAATCCTCGGTCTTCCAGAAAGTCAGGCCGTCGTAGTAGCCGTGAATCGCGAGCACGATGAAGTTGTTCACCGTGGCCGGGGCAATTTCCGGGTGCAGCTGGATGACGATCGGTCCCTGGGTCGTGTTGACAGTCGCCGTGTAGGTGCTCTTTGCGTTGACGCAGATCGGCTGCCGGCCGATGAACTGATGGGGCGCGATCTGGACCGACGTCTTGCATCCGGCGAGGGGTGCGGGGATTTGAGGAGCGAGCGCTCTGTCCACGGCGAGTCCTGTGCCGAGCACCGCGGCGATCAGGACGGCCACGATCAGGACGGGCGCCCAGGGCCGCCCGCGCCACAGCTCGTGCAGCTCGGGCTCGTCGTGTTCTAAAGGCGCCGGCCTGCGCGGTGCCGTTTTGACCTTCATGTTTTGGTCTTCACTTGCGCGCGGCGGACTCGCTGATCGCCTGCACGAGCCCGTGTGTCGTGTACTCACGCGCCACTATCGAGACCGTGAGCCCCAGCTTGCGGGCGACGTCCGCGGTGACCGGGCCCATGCACGCGACTTCTGCGTCGCCGAGCACCGCTGGCAGGCGGTCCTCAGGAAACGCGCGCACGAAGTTGTTCACCGTGGACGAGCTGGTGAACGTGATCACGTCGACGCCCTCGCTGTTGAAGAGTCGAAGCAAGGCGTCACCGGTCCCAGCTGGACAGATGGCTCGGTAGACAGGAAGGATCTCGACCTCAGCACCTCGGTTGGCAAGCAGGGATGGTAGTGCGTCGCGCGCCACCTCCGCTCGGGGCACCAGCACGTGCATGCCATCCATCTCCCAGCCTTCCAGCGCCTTGGCGAGACCTTCCGCCGTGTACTCGGAGGTGATCAGCTCCGGGCGGAGGCCGTGCCTCTCGAGCGACTCGGCGGTCTCCTGGCCGATGGCGCAGAGCTTCGAGCGGTGAAACGCGCGCGCATCGGAGCCGGACGACAGGAGCATCTGGAAAAAGATGTCGACCGCGTTGGCCGACGCGAAGATGACCAGAGCAGTCGCATCCAGGTGAGCGATCGCTTTGTTCACCCGTCCGTCCATCGGCATGGGCTGGACCTCGATGGTCGGGACCTCGACCACAGCGGCACCCAGCTCGACCAGCTCTCGACGCAATGGATCCACCTGGTGGCGGGCGCGCGTGATGAGGACGCGACGGCCGTGAAGGGGACGCTTCGACATCGTGTCGAGGCGGTCGGACATCATCACGCCAGGTCCCACGACCAGCAGCGCATCCCCACGCAGACCGTAGGTGGCTGCCTTGCGCGCCAGCTCGCCCAGCGGGGCGCTGACGCGGTGCTGCCCGGGCTCGCCGGGGTTGAGAATCAGCGCCGCGGGAGTTTCGGTGGACCTTCCATCGGCAAGCAGGGCGGCGATGCCGGACTCCCACCAGCCGGAGGCCAGCCTCAAGACGACTGTCTCCGCACCCTTGACCAGCCCGAAGCCGATGGACGCTGAGTGGCCCTCGATCGAAAGGGGGATGCCGCTCATGATCGGCGCGGCCAGCTCGACGATGAGGCCGGGCATTGCTTCGAAGTCCAGGCCTGCGCGCTCGAGCTTCTCCGCGACCCCGCTGCCGTTTGAGAACGCATATGGGTTGCCGGGAAACAGGACCGTGACCCGCTTGCCGGTGCGCGCGATGCGCACTACCTCGTCGGTCGATTGAAACGGGCCGATGTCTGCGTTAGCCGCCGCCAGGTGCAGGAAACCAACACCACAGCCGTCGCTGTGGCGGATCACGTCGGCGTCCTTGATCGCTTCGATTGCCTGGACGGTCGCCAAGCCTGGATGTCCTGGTCCGACACCGACGAGCTTGACGTTGCTCATGTCACCATCCCCACCCGGGACACGCAGACAGGTTAGAGCTTTCGGGTAACCACGTAGCCGGTGAGCGCGGCCAGGGTGTTGCGGGCCTCACCTGGGCTGAGGGCATCGAGCTGCTTGCTCGCTTTCGAAGCAAGCTCTCGTGCGCGCTCGAGGGCCAGGTTCGGGGCTCGGCTCGTGCGCACGATCTCGACGACTTCGGCGGCATCGAATGCATTCAGCTTGCGCCCGTCTTGCAAAAGTTTTTCGAGCAGGCCTGCCGCTCCTTTGTCCTGTTTAGCGAGCATGAGCGGCAGCGTCGCGAATCCTTCCGCGACGTCCTGCCCGATCGGCTTGCCGATCTCGTGTTCGCTGCCCATGTAGTCGAGCACGTCATCGGCGATCTGGAAAGCAAGGCCGAGGAGACGGCCGTATTCATGCAGCGCTGTGCGCTGAGCTGTTGACAATCTCGCCAGCACCCCACCGATGTCGCAGGATGCAGCGAGAAGCGTCGCTGTCTTCGCCTCGATACGCCGCATGTACTCGTCGACGTCTGTGGTGTAGCGATAGCGAATCTCCTGCTGGCGCACCTCGCCCGCGCAGATCTCCATCACCGTCCGCGCAAGGATGCCGACCACCTCCGCCGAGTCGGTACGCGCAGCGTGCTCGTAAGCCTTGGCGAAATAGAAGTCGCCGATGACGATGGCGGGCTCGTCGCCCAACGACGCCGCCACGGTGGGACGCCCGCGCCGGACTGATGCGCGGTCGATGACGTCGTCGTGGACGAGAGTTGCCGCGTGCGTGAGCTCCACCGCCATCGCAGCGACCGTCAACTTCTCGAGGTCGTAATGGCCGCACCTGGCCGCCAGCAGCACCAGGGCCGGGCGGAGGCGCTTGCCTCCTGCGGCGAAGAGGTCGGCCATCGGGGCCGAGACGACGTCGGGATCGCGGTGTATCTCGTTACGAAGAGCCGCCTCGACCGTGGCGAGATCGGCGACCACCGGGCCGAAGACGTCTACGTCGTTTGATGCTCCCAGATCCGGACCTCCTCAGCCTCGACTGCTTCGCCGAATAGAGTCGCCGCAATCTCGTCGAAGTGCTTCGGCAAGTCAGTTGCCAGGACCTCGTGGCGTTGGCTTCCACCGGTTGCTCGCAGGCGCGAGTGTTCGAGGTGTCGCTTGACCTTGGCCGCGGTTGGCGTTGCCGAATCGATAAGGGTGAAGGCGCTTGGATATACGCGGTTGATCGCCGGCTTCAGAAGGGGATAGTGCGTGCACCCTAGGATCAGCGTGTCGGCGCCGAGGCGCACGATGTCGGCAAGATCGTCGCGTAGAACTCTTTCCGCTCTCGGCGAGTCAGCCTCGCCGGTCTCGACAATCTCGACGAGCTCCGGGCAGGCCTTCTGGTACACGCCAACCATGGGGTCGATCTCCTTGATTGCGTGCAGATACTGCTGACTGTGCATGGCGCCTTCGGTGGAGATCACGCCGATGCGGTTGTTCTTCGTTGCTTCGACAGCGGCCTGCGCGCCGGGGCTGATGACTCCGATGATCGGCAGCTCGAAAAGCTCGCGCGCCTGGTTGAGGGCCGCGGCTGTCGCCGTGTTGCACGCGATGACCACGAGCTTGACGTCGCGCGATTCCAGATAGCGAATGATGTCGATGGCGAAGCCGCGCACCTCGTCCTGGGAGCGCGGGCCATAGGGGAAGTGCAGAAGGTCGGCGACGTAGATGGTCGACTCGAGCGGAAGTTTCTCGCGGATCTCTTTCAGTACCGTCAGCCCGCCGACGCCAGAGTCGAAGACCCCAATCGGCCGCGCGTCATTATTTGAATAGACTTGGGTCAAACGGATTTGACCGAGAGGCGGTAACCAAGACCCGGGACCGCCTCCAGGCTCACGCCGGCGGTCGAGCGGTCGGCAAGCTTGCGGCGCAGACGCTGCACGTGCGGATCGACCGAGTGGTCATCCAGGTCGTGCGGGTATCCCCAAACTTTGTCTCTCAATTGTGCGCGCGTGAGGACACGCTCCGGATTCGCAGCAAGCACCGCGAGCAGATTGAACTCGGTCATGGTGAGTGGGATCTCCTCGTCCGCGATCTTCACGCGACGTGCGGCGTTGTCGATCTGAAGGGCGCCGATGCTTAGCACGCCCTCTCTCCCGGCGCCTGATTCGGCTAATGCCGAACGCCTGAGGTGGGCGTTGATGCGGGCGGCGAGGATGCGCGAGTCGAACGGCTTCGTGATGTAGTCGTCGGCGCCGACCTCGAGGCCCACGACTTCGTCCATCTTTGTGGTACGGCCGGTCAATATCACCATCGGATTGATCAGGCCCTGGCGGCGCAACTCCCTGATGACCTCGGTGCCGCTGATGTCGGGCAGCACCCAGTCGATGAGCACCAGGTCGGGTTGACCGCCCACAGCCAGCTCGATCGCCTGCGCGCCCGTTGCCGCCTCGAGCACGTCATGGCCCTGGAGTTTGCAGAGTTCCGCGACGAGCATCCGGATCGGCGCGTCATCCTCGACCACCAGGATGCGGCGTTTGCGCCGAGCTGGTGTGGTTGTCAGTTGTGTGCTGGAGGCGCGAATCCCACCCGCCGCGACTCAACCGATGAGCGCTTCGGTCTCCTCATCAGGAGGACGCGCTTCTCCCCCCCGTCGATCACATCGGTGAGCTCCCAGCCGTCCGTGCCGGCTTCTTTCAAAAGCTTGACCAATGTAACGCCGTCAACCAACTGGGCGACCGTCACGACCTGGGTCGAGAACTCCCACTCACGCAGCGGGAGTCCGACGTTCGGCAGAATCCCAGTTCCGGAAGCCGCGCCATGCCCAGGATGGTTCGGCTCCTCATCTGGTTCGTCGTCGGGGTCTTCTTCAGAGCGGACGCCCATGTCCGTCGATTGTAGGAGCCGAGTACCCCCGGCGGGGGTCGAACCCGCGCTGGACCGGGTTTAAGCCGGCTGCCTCTGCCATTGGGCTACGGGGGCACCTCCAATTGTGCCCCCGGTGGTGTGTCTGGGAATAGCTCGCCAAGGCGCGGCCCAGACCGCCGACGCCAAGGCGGGGGTGGCGCGAGGAGGAGCGCATCGCCAGATGCGTGACGACGAAGCGACGGGCCCCCCAACGCCGGCGTCAGCGCCCGCAGGGCGCTCGGCGGAAATGGGCCGA
>DATGVE010000085.1:0-14751 GCA_035300725.1 Candidatus Eiseniibacteriota bacterium
GCCCTCGCCGACGCGGTCGCAGCGACGAAGAAGGTGGTCGAGCAGGACGGGGTCGACATGGTCGCGGGCTACGTTTCCAGCCCCAACGCCGCGGGCAACCGCGACTACCTTCACGGTCTGAAGATGCCGACTCTGATCGCAAATGCAGGCGTCAACTCGCTTTCGCGGGCGGCCAAGTCGCCCTACATCTACCGGACGTCGTTCAGCAACTGGCAGCCGGCCCACCCGATGGGGACCTACGTCGCCGAGAAGTTGGGCAAGAAAAGGATCCAGCTCGTCTACGCCAGGTACGGCGCGGGCCTGGAGTCAGTTGCTTCATTCAAGGAAACTTTCACCGCCAGCGGCGGGACGATCGTGGGGCCTGATGTCGCGACGCCCTTTCCGAACAACGGAGACCAGACGCCTTTCGTGCAGGCGATCCAGACCGACAAGATCGACGGCATCTTCAGCTTCATGTCCGGCACCGACGCCGTGACCTTCCTGAAGAAAGCCGCCGAGCTCGGAACGCTCAAGAAGCTCAGCCTCGTTTCCGGTGCTGGATTTTTCGTGGAGCAGGACGTGCTGGCCGCAATCACCGATGCGGCGCCCGATGGCGCGATCACCGGACTGCACTGGGCGCTGACGCTGACCAACAAAGAGAACCAGGACTTCATCACCAAATACTCGAAGAAGTTCGCCGGCCGCCAGGCGGATGTCTTCGCGGTGCAGGGCTTCGACACAGCCCGCGTGATCGTCGACGCGCTGAACGCAACGAAGGGAAACACGAGCAGCAAAGACGCCTTCATGTCAGCGATCGCGGCTGTGTCGTTCAAGAGCCCGCGGGGCGACTTCAAGTTCGACACGGACACTCACAACGTCGTCCAGACGATCTACATCCGCAAGACGGTCAAAGACCCCAAGCTCGGCTGGACGAATCAGGTGATCGACCAGTATCCCGGAGTCGCCGACCCCGGGAAATAATGAGCGGAAACCTCGTCGGTTTCCGCTGCGCGCAAGCGGCGATAAGGATGTGACTTGTTGAATGCATCGGCGCGTTGGCTTCGCCAAGGCGCCTGCTCACCTTCCCCGGGATGGGATGATCTCAAGAGGCTGGCGCACACGCCACGTCGGTGGTGCGAAGACATTGGTGACGGCCGGAATAAATCCGGCCTTCACTGTGACGCTGGGTAAGGTTCACGTCGTCATCGGCAACACCCTTCAGCTGATCGTCAACGGCCTCGCTTTCGGAGGCCTCGTCTTCCTGCTGGCCGCTGGCCTGTCGATCATCTTCGGGCTGATGGACGTGTTGAACCTCGCGCACGGGTCTTTCTACATGATCGGCGCCTACACGGCCTACACAGTGGTGATGGCGACACACAACTTCTGGCTTGCCTTATTGGCAGCGCCTGTGGTGCTGGCGCTGATCGGCGCCCTGCTGGAGCTGGTGTTCTTCCGCCGGTTGTACCGGCATGGACACCTCACCCAGGTCCTGATGACGTTCGGCTTCACGCTCGTCTTCGTCGACCTGATCCGCTCGCGCTTCGGGCCGACGACGAGGTCGATCCCGCCGCCGCCAGGGCTTGACGGCGCTGTCAACTTTCTTGGCGCAACCTTCAGCTCCTACAGCCTCTTCGTGCTCGGCATGGCGATCGTCATCGGCGCACTCCTGGTGGCAGGATGGCGTGTCTCGCGGCTTGGCATGGTGCTGCGCGCCGGGGTCGCGGACAAGGAGATGGCCGGTCTGTTGGGCATCGACCTGCCGCGGGTCTTCACGCTCACATTTGCCTTCGGTGCCGCGCTTGCCGGCCTTGCGGGCGTCATCGCCGCGCCGGAGTTCGCGATCTACCCGGGGATGGACGCCAATGTCCTGATCCTGGCGTTGGTGGTCGTGGTCATCGGGGGCCTTGGCTCGATCGAAGGGGCGCTGCTCGGCGCTGCCGTGATCGGGCTGGGTTACGTGGTCGGCAGCACGATATTTCCGCAGTTCGCGATAGGACTGATCTTCGCGGTCATGGCTGCCGTGTTGGTGGTCCGGCCAAGCGGACTGCTCGGCCGCCGGTCGTGATCCCGGGCCGGTTTCCTTCCCGTCTCGTCTTTCTCGTGTGCCTTGCACTGGCACTGTCATCGATCCCGCTCTGGGCGCCCCGCTTCTGGATCTATATCGCGACCCAGGCGCTGATCTTTGCCATCTTCGCGATGTCACTCGATTTGCTCGTCGGCTATGCGGGGCTGCCGTCGCTTGGGCACGCTGCCTTCTACGGCGTGGGCGCTTATGCATGCGCGCTGCTGGCGATTGGCCACGTCGACGGCCTGCTGCCGCTGCTGCTGGTGGGCGCGGTCGCCGGAGGCCTTGCCGCGCTGCCGATCGGCGCCCTATCGCTGCGCACTAGCGGGATCTACTTCCTGATGCTCACGCTTGCATTCGGCCAGATGCTGTGGGGGCTTGCCGTCAACTGGACGTCGTTGACGCGAGGTACCGATGGGCTGATCGGCATCCCGCGACCGACTCTTCCCGGCCTTGACGCGTTCAACATGTCGCTCTACGAACGAGGACCTTTCTTCGTGCTCTGCCTGCTGGTCGCCATTGCGGTATTTGTTTTCCTGGAGTCGCTTGCTCGCTCGCCATTTGGCAAGACTCTCGAGGGCATCCGCGAGAACGACCGGCGGATGCGGGCGCTGGGTTTTCCAATCTTCCGCTACCGGTTGGTCGCCTTCGTGGTTGCCGGCACGGTGGCCGGCATCTCCGGCTCGCTGGCGGCGATGTCCAACGGGTTTGCCACCCCCGACCTTCTTTACTGGACGGTCTCCGGCCTGGGGCTGATCGCGGTCGTCGTCGGCGGCTCGCGCTCGCTGGTGGGCCCGCTGCTCGGAGCGTTCGTCGTGCTGTTTGCGCAGCTCGGACTCTCGACATACGTGGATCGCTGGGAGCTCGTGCTGGGAGCTCTGTTCATAGTTTTCGTCCTGTTCCTGCCGCGCGGCCTGGTGGGATTGGTCCGGCGGGCCTGAATGGAGCTGGCTGTCGCCGGCCTGACTGTTCGCTTCGGCGCGGTGGCCGCGCTGGACCGTGTCGACCTCGAGGTTGCGTCGGGGGAAAGGCGCGCGCTGATCGGACCCAATGGAGCGGGCAAGACGACTCTCTTGAACGTGATCGCCGGAGAGCTTCGCCCCGCGGCAGGCTCGGTCCGGCTTGGCAAGCGCGACGCGACGTCGCTTCCGCCCTGGCGGCGCGCACGACTGGGTCTGGGGCGTACCTTCCAGCGTTCGACTCTGTTCGGTCAGCTCACGGTGGCCGAGAATGTCGCCCTCGCTGTGCGAGCGCGCGTCCACAGCAGCTGGCGGTTCTGGCCGGACGGCGAAAGGTTGGTCGGCGAAGAAGTCAAGCGTAGGCTGGAGACCGCGGGTCTCCCCCACCTCGCCGGCCGGCGGGTTGCCACGCTCGGTCATGGCGAACAGCGGATCCTCGAGCTCGAGCTTGCGCTGACAGGAGCGCCTTCAGCATTGCTCCTTGACGAACCCATGGCCGGACTATCCGGCGTGGAGCGGCAGGCGGCGCTGAACCGATTGCTTGCCCTGCCTCGCGACGTGACTCTGGTGATTGTCGAGCACGACCTCGACGCAGTCTTCGCGATCGCCGAGAGGATCTCGGTGCTCGACCACGGGGTGAAGATCGCAGATGGCACTCCCGAGGCCGTCCGCGCCGACCCGCGCGTCCAGGAGGCATACCTTGGAGCGGTCTGACCGGCTCCAGGTGCGGCGTCTGAGCGCCGGCTATGGCGCGAGTGTCGTCGTTCGCGACCTTTCACTGCGAATCGCGCCCGGCGAGGCTGTCGCGCTGCTCGGCCGCAATGGAGCAGGCAAGACGACGACGTTGATGGCGATCGCGGGTGCGCTTCGTCCGATGTCGGGGTCGGTCGCCATCGACGGCCAGCCCGTGGCAGGCCTGCCTTCGTTCCGGATCGCGAGGCTCGGGCTCTCGCTTGTTCCGCAGGGTCGGCGAATCTTCCCGACCCTCAGCGTGCGCGAGAACCTTGTCCTGGGCTCGCGCGGCGGCAGCCTGGCCGAGGTGCATGCGCTATTCCCGGTCCTCGCCGAACGCGCGGCGGTGTCCGGGACCGCCCTTTCAGGGGGCGAGCAGCAGATGCTCGCGATCGGTCGAGCGCTGATGACGCGCCCCCGTCTGCTGCTGATGGATGAGCCGTCGGAGGGTTTGGCGCCGCTGGTTGTCCGCGAGATCGGTGAGCTGGTCGCGCGTTTGCGACGGGAGATGGCGCTGTCGGTGCTGATCGCAGAGCAGAATCTGGCGCTCGCTTTCGCGGTCGCCGACCGCGTCTACGTGATGGAAAGAGGCGCGATCACCCATGAGAGCTCCGCGGCCGCCTTCCGCGCCGACCCTTCGCTGCAGAAAAAGTACCTCGGCGTCTAGCCGGATCCGGGTTGTTGGCTAGACCGCTCGGGCGGGTGTCGCCTTGACAGCCTGAGTCCCGAGGGCCAGCTTGGCGGCGTCCTTCCAGTGGCGGCTTGCCCCTTTGTGGTCACCTCGCGCCTCCAGGAGTTCCGCATACGAGGCATGTGTCTCCGCGAGCCTGTCGTTCAGGCCTTCCTTCTTGAGCAATCGAAGTGCATTGGCGAACTCTTTGTCAGCCAGCTGATGCCGGTTCTTGCGCTCGTACAGCTGACCGAGCAGAACATGTCCTGTGGTCTGAGCGTGAACCTCACCTTGCAACTTCGCGAGATCGATGGCCTCTTTGGCGATCTGGATGCCGTCGTTGAACTTGCCGATTTTCACCTGCAGTGCACCGAGGCTCAGCAGCACGTGACTCTTTCCCCGTGTGGTGCCCGCTTCATCGAGATGTGCAATGGCGGCTCGAAATGCATCGCCCGCTCGCTCCATCTGGCCGAGTCGCGTCAGCAGCAGGCCGAGTTCGTTCTCGCCATTAGCGATCAGCGCCGTGTCGTGTTCGAGAGAGTAAAGCGCTAGTGCCTTGTATGTGTACTCGATCGCCCTGCTCAGCTCGCCCCGCTCCTGGTAAGCAATGCTGAGTCCGTGATATGTCCTTCCCATGCGGGGCAGATCGCGCATCGAGCCCGCCGCCTCGAGCGCCTCTTCATAGAAAGCGACGGCACGGTCGTACGTGTGGTTCTTGACGTGGATCGTGGCGATGTGCTCCAGTATCCGCGCCTCTGTTCCAGGGAGGCGAGGCTCTGTAGCGCGACACAAACTGAGCGCGTTCTCCGCAACCATCAGAGCGTGGCTGTCCTCCTTGAGGTAGAGTGCGCACGCCTCCCAGTCGGCACACTCAACGGCCAGCCAAGGGTCCGGATCTTTTTCCAGAAGCGCCTGAGCTCGGCGTAGATGCTCCAGGCCTTCGTCAGGTCGGTTGGAGCGCACCAGAGCCTGGCCCACGTAGTGCCTGACGAGGGCTTCGAACCTCGGCGCCATCGTGTGCTCGAGCATCGGAAGGCCCAGCGCGATTGCATCGTCAAATCGTTGCTGGAGGCAAAGAGTCTGGAGCTCCCCCACCCGAGCGTCGGCGGCTCGAGGACCGCCCGGAAGAGGATTGTTCAACAAAAAGGATTGCAGCGACTTTCCTGTACGGCTCGCGATGAGCTCGAGAGTTCGCATCGACGGCCGTGTCTTGCCGGCCTCAACCAGGAAAATGGCTTGCCGGGTCAGTTCCGTACCGGCCATCTGCGACATGCTCAGACCGGCGTCGAGTCGCGCCTGCCTGATCAGGGTCCTGTCGACATCGACGCCGAGAAGGCGCCCGCGTGGCTTCGTTTGGCGATTGCTGATTTGGCGGTTATATCACGTCAAGCGAAACGGTGCTATGAGTAAAGCCACGCGGGCCGACCTAATCGACTAGACGCCTGGCCCGATGGTGTCGGCCAAGACTGTGAGTGCAGTCAGGACGAGAGCACCGAGGGTCAGAACTGACGAGAGGATCAACCTACGCATGATTGCGTCTCCCATGAATGAGCCGGACGGCGCCGGCAATTGGGCGCGTCATACCAGCCCCAGCCTCCAGCGTCAAGTCAACTGAAAAGCAACTCGTTCGGAGGGCGGCACTTTGGTCTTGTAGCCAGGCAACTGCTCGCACTTCGGGTACCGCAACCGGGGAGTTGAGTTGACAGCAGTCGTCAACTCAGCCCACACTCGGCCCATCCCCTTAAAGGAGGTACCAAATGCGCAAGCTATTCCTGTCCCTTCTGCTAACAGTTGCGGCGCTCGCGATCGCGATCGCCCCTGTGGCGGCGGACGTAATCGGCCCCACGCCGTAAAGCCATTCGTTAATTTAGTTCGCGATCTGCCGGGCTTGGCGGTATATGCTCACCGCCATGCTCGGCAGCAAGTACAAAGGTCGCCGCAAAGGCGTCGCCATCCGGGAGGGCTCGGTCCGTCAAGCCAGGCTGGAGGCCAGGCTGAGCCTGGCCCAGGTCGCCGCCGACCAGCTCAGCCGGACCGCCATCCACCTGATCGAGAACGACCGGGTCAAACCATCTCTCGAAACGCTGAGGCTGATCGCCAGGAAGACACAGAAGCCGATCGAGTTCTTCCTTCTCGATCCCGACGGCCAGCCGGACCTGACCGAACCCCAGAGGGAGCTGCGTGAGCTCGAAAGGCTGACCCTGGTCCGCGATTTCCCCGACGTTGTCAAGCTCGGGCTGGCACTGCTCCCGAAGAAGTGGAGCCGCGACGACGCGGCTCTTGTTCATTTCTATCTGGGCCAGGCGTACTGCAGGCTGGTTCAGCCACAAGAAGCCCTGATGCACCTGCCGATGGCCCGGGAGCATTTCGAGCGCCAGGACGACGAGTGGTCGGCAGTCGACGCCCTTGACTGGGAAGCGAGCGCGTGGGGGCTGATGGACGATCCGAAGGCGATTCCCCTCGCGAACCAGGCCCTGGACCGCTGTCGCAAACTCCAGCCGCGGCCGCCACAACTCGAAGCGCGCATCCTGGGCCACATCGCAAGCATGTTCGTCGCGGCTCGATCGTTGGGCCTGGCCATAAGCCACTACGAGGCCGCTGTTGATGCAGCGAGCATAGTCAAAGACCTTCTGCAGATGGCAAAGATGAACCACGGCTTGGGTGCGGCCTATCAGCAGTTGCATCAGCCGGCCAAAGCTCGACTGCACCTCGACAAGGCGCTGGCGTTGTACTCCATCGAGTCGGATCTCAGCGCCGTCTACCGCGTGGAGAACGACCTGGGTAATTTGCTCTTGATCGAGGGCCAGGTCGACTCAGCGGAAGAACACTTTCTGAAAGCCTTCGCCGGGACTGAGGAACTGAGCATCGACCGGCGAGGTCGCGGTTACGTCCTGGCCAATCTCGCCGATGTCAACCTGAGGAAAGGCCGTCTCGACGACGCTCAGCGCTATTTGACGGAGGCAGCCCAGGCGGCGGAGGCGTTCGGAGAGCGCGTCTGTCTCGCGGACGTTCACATCCTTCAGGCCAAACTGGAAGAGCGGCTGGATAGGACGCAGCCGGCGGACCGTCAATTTGAAGCCGCAATCGCGATTCTCGGTGAGGTTGGCATGCCTAACCGCCTGCGCGACTGCCACATGGACTACGCGCGACTGCTCGACGAACGGGGCGATGTCAACGCCGCGGCGCGCCACTGGAAGCTGGCCGCGGAAATCGGCAAGTCGGCTGCCCTCGGGATCGCCATCAATCCCCAAGAGCGCGAGGCGCAGTCCGCGTCCTGAGCCGGCGACTCATCGCGTCGTGCTATAGCTGACGCATGAATCGATTTTTCGACGAGCTAGGAGAGCGGTGGGTTGCGGCGGGTGAACGGCGTTCGGCCAAGATCGAAGCGCCTTCGCTCGACGCCAAGGTGGCGCTCGAGCTGCTGGAGCTGGCTCGGGTTGCGGCCCACACGCAGGAGCGGCGGTTTGCCCCTCTCTCCTGCTACATGGCCGGCGTGGCGGCTGAGCGCATACGGGCGGCGAAAGGTAGTTTCGATGACACAGATGTCGCGGCCCTGATCCTCGAGGTCAGACAGGAGCTCGAACGGGAGACCCCGGCCGCGCCTAACGAACGTTGATCACGGGCAGCTGGCGAAAGCTCTGCACAGAGACCCGCGCGGCCAGCGCGGATGCGACGTCGCGAAACGCTTTCGAGCCGGCCGAGTCGGGTCGCGACACGACCACAGGTGCGCCCGCGTCCGCCTCCTCGCGAATCCCCTTCTCCAGCGGGATCCCGCCGAGGTAAGGAACGCCCAGGCGACGGGCGGCGCGTTCGGCGCCACCATGGTCGAAGATGAAGTGCTGCTCGTTGCATTTCCCACAGACGAACCAGCTCATGTTCTCGACCAGGCCCAGCGGGGGCACGTTCAGGCCGCGGAACATCTGCAGCGCCTTCACGGCGATGTTGAGCGCGGAAGTTTGCGGAGTGCACACGATCGCTACGCCGGTCAGCGGCACCGCTTGGGCCAGGGTCAGCGACGCGTCGCCGGTGCCAGGCGGGAGGTCGATGACCAGATAGTCGAGCTCGCCCCAGTGGACGTCGGTGAGCATCTGCTCGATGGCTCTCGAGACCATGGGTCCCCGCCAAACCATCGCCTTGTCGGCGCCCGCCAGAAAGCCGATCGACATCAGCTTGACGCCGAAGGCTTCGAGCGGCACCAGCTTCTGATCCCTGACCTTCGGCTGGTCCTGGATGCCCATCATTCCGGGTATCGACGGACCGTAGATGTCCGCGTCGAGCAGTCCGACCTTGGCCCCTGTGAGGCCGAGGGCGCAGGCCAGGTTAATCGCCACAGTGGATTTGCCGACCCCACCTTTTCCGGAGGCGACGGCGATCGCCTGCTTGACGCCTGGGATGACCTGATTCGGCTGCGGCCGATTGAAGGCCGAGCGCACGTTGGCCGTCATCTTCAGGTCGACAGCAGTTACGCCCGGAATGTCGGCGACCAGCTTTTGCGCCAACGTCTGGAAACGATCTTTGACCGGGCAAGCCGGCGTCGTCAGCTCGAACGTGAAGCTCACGCGACCCTCGGCGCCGATGACGAGGTCCTTGATCATGCCGAGGCTGACCACGTCACGGCCGAGGTCGGGATCCTGAATCGCCGACAGCACGGCGAGGACCTGGTCTGAGCTTGGCGGACTACTGAGCACTGAAGATCACCGCCGCGCGCAGCGCCAGCACCCCGACCAGGACAGGAATGGCCACGGCCAGGACGTTGGTGGTTGCGCGAGCGATGACCGCGGAGCGGCCGCCAGGCAGAAGGCGAAGGTGTCCCCTCGCCGCCACGAGCGACGCGGCGATGCCGGCAAGCGCGATGAGCCACAGCAGGAACATCGGCAGCGTTCTCCCTGCCGTCCCCGCCGCGATGATCGTGATGAAGAACAGGACCAGCACGACGAGCTCCAGGATTGAGAAGTACGCCTCGGCCTCGAGGATTCGGTCGAGGGTGAACACCGAATCAGGCCGGTATCGGGTGAGGAGTGCCATCAACGCCGCGGACCCGCTCAGACCGGAGGCGAGGAACAGGGCGCCGAGCATCCACGTGTCACTCCAGACCGGCTGGTTGCTCACGCTGAGGAGGACACCGGTATACGAGGCGAAGAACAGGGCGAGGACGCCGCCGACAATGTTGAAGGCGCGGCCGGCGACTCCGCCGAGCGGCTGGGCACTTTTGCGCCTGTCGAGCCAGTAAGCCTCCAGTGCCGACACCGTCACGAACAACCCGAGGATGAACAGCGCCCACGCGCCGACTGACATCGGCGACCAGTACTTGAAGCTGAGGCCGGTGTCCCCCGGCGTCACGTCGATGAGCATGTGCCAGAACTTCGACCAGCTCGCGCCCAGGTCGGCGGTGAGCAGGATGGGACAGAAGATCAAGGCGGCGAAGCTCGCATAGAACCCGAGGCGCGCAGCCGGCTCGTCGCGCGGGTCGCCCACCAAACGCAGCAGCGTCGCCAGCGCATAGCAGCCGCCGCAGAGGCCGGCGAAGAAGAAGTAGCCGAGGATGTACCAGGTCCACTGCGGCGCTCGCACGAAGTGCTCCGCGGCAAGGTACATCACGATTCGGTGCGCCGCCGGAAGGCGACGACTCCCGCGAAGACACCAAGAACGGCGGTCACTAGCGCGGCGAGGTAGCCGCCCACGTTGTTGCGAGAGGGCAGCCCGGCATTGGCCGCGTTCGGGAGTCCATAGGTCTCGGGTTTGTCCATGAGCAGGAAGAAGGCGTTCAGCCCCCCATAGACAGTGTCGTCGCGGCCGTACAGCTGAGCCTGGGCCACACCCTGCGAGTGCAGCGCCGCCAGCCGGACGTCGGCCGCCTGCTGGAGCTCGGCCAGCGGCCCGAACGTGATCGACTGGGTGGGGCACGCCTTGGCGCACGCGGGTTGGAGACCGCCCTGCAGGCGGTCGTAGCAGAGCGTGCACTTGTGCGCAGTGCCTGTCGCCGCGTTGATGGCGATGACGCTGTACGGACAGGCGGCGACGCAGTTCCGGCAGCCGTTGCAGACATCCTGCTGGATGAACACAGTGTCGAACTCGGTGCGGATGATCGCGCCGGTCGGGCAGACCTCCATGCAGCTCGCGTGCTTGCAGTGCTTGCAAACGTCGGACATCATCAGCCACGCCTTGCCGTTGCCGGAATCGACAGACTGGGCGGGCACCTCGTCGATGAACTTGACGTGACGCCAGTTCTGGTCGTCGAGCTGGCCTGTGTTGTCGTAGCTGTCGGCTAAGAACTTCGGCTCGTCGCCCTGGAGCTGGTTCCATTCCTTGCAGGCGACCTCGCACGCCTTGCAGCCGATGCAGATGCTGGTATCGGTGAAGAAGCCGTACGACTCGCCGGGCTTGATTGCTGTGGCCATAACCTAAAACCCCATCAGATTGGGAATGATTTTCGAGAAGCCCTGCTCGCTGGCGTACAGGTCGAGCGGAAGGGCGGACAGCTCGTCGACCTCAGGCACCGCGGCCGGGTCGGCCGCCAGGTCGATGTTGAGCAGGTAATGCCGGCACGACTCGCACGCCTGGATGCGGATGTGAGGAAACACGACCTGGTGCTGGGTCCCCCCGTTGCTCTCGAGCTTGCCCTGAAGTCCTCTCACGACGCTGCCCCGCTCGCCCGATGTCGTCCCCTGCTCGCTGAAGATCGGTAGACGTGAGCTCGAGTCCTCGCCGCAGCCGGGGCACGTCATGCGCGCGTAGCCCCAGCTGCCGTGGCAGCGCGCGCACTGCAGCAACCGGCCGCCCGCTGCGAGGTCTTCGCTCGCGATCGCAAAGTAGCTGAGCTGCGGAGGTCCTCCGCACGCTGGGCAGTGCCTTTTGTCTTGCACGCCGATACACGAGCCCGCCGCCTCAGGCCCCAACGCCTCGAGGACTGGGGTCACAGAGGCACGCGCCAGGTAGCGATCGACCATGTCTTGCTCTTCGCCACCGATCCACGCGGCGACGAGCTCGCGAGAGTCCGTGGCGGCGAGGCGGCTGGCCACGGCATCGCGAAGCTTCAGGGGGCCGGCGGCGATGGTCACGTCCCCAACGGACGGCATTACCATCTCGGCCACGTACGCGACCAGGTCGCCGGCGGGTGGCCTTGCCTTACCCGTCGCGTCATATGCCTGCTCCTGCACTCCGAGCAAGGCGCCGTAAAAATCCAGCAGCTCCCGAGCGAATCCATGCCGGTCCCGTAGCTCTGCCGTCCGGTTGCGCCGCAGCGTCCATGGGTTGACGGCGACGGCTGCCTGCGCCATCACATCTTCTCCAGGTTGACCAGGAAGGCCTTGAATTCGGGAGTGCGCGCGTTCGCGTCGCCGACAAACGGTGTGAGCGCGTTGGCCATCCAGTACCGGCCTTTGTTCGGGTCACGGTCGGCGGGTATGCCCGTGTAGCCCCAATGGATCGGGATGCCGATCTGATACACGGTCTGGCTGGCGACCTTCAAGGGGCCAAGCCGCTTGGTCACCAACGCAAGCACTTCGATCTTGCCCCGCTTGGAGGAGACCCGAACCTTGTCGCCCGACTTGATGCCCTTGGTCTGCGCCAGCTCATACGGGATCTCGACGAATGGCTCCGGCTGCAGCTGGACCAGGTGAGGAACGTGCTGCGTGACGTAGTGCTCGTGCTCGGTCAACCGGTAGCTGGTGGCGATGTACGGGAAGTCCTGCGGCGTGCCGAACCGGTTGGGACGTCCCGAAGCCTGGTCATAAAGGAAGGCGACGGGTGACGCAGACACCGCCGAGTGCAGCGGGTTTTGCACGGGCGACTCGACCGGTTCGTAGTGCTCGGGGAACGGCCCGTCGATCATGCTGTTGCTGAAAAGCCTGCCCACGCCTTCGCCGTTCATGATGAAAGGCAACCAAGCCTTGGGATCTTTGGGGTTCATGGTCGCGGGGTAGTCGGGCACGTCGCCGACCCATGTGGTCCCGGTCCACTGAATGCCGGGACGGGCCGGATCCCAAGGCTTGCCGTTGAGGTCGGCAGAGGCGCGGTTGTACAGCACGCGACGGTTCGCCGGCCAGCTCCACGCCCAGTTGGGATAAAAGCCCATCCCTGTGGGGTCGTTAGCCTTCGGATCCTGGATCCCGGCCCGGCGCTTCATCAGGCTCCCCGCGTCGGGATAGGAGCCGGTGTAGATCCAGTCTCCGGCCGTGGTGGTGCCGTCGTCCTTCAAGTTGGCGAACGAGGTCATCTGCTTTCCGGTGGAGAGATCTTTGCCATTGACTTCCTTGGCGATCTCGTCCAGCTCCGGCTTCAGCGGATCCTTGTAATCAAGAGTCATGGCCAGGATCGGGTCGGCGAACTTTCCACCCTGGTCCTTGTACATGGTCTTCACGCGGTTGAAGACGTCGCTCAAGATCCAGTGGTCGTGTCGAGCGTTGCCCTGAGGAGGTATGACCTGATCCTTCCACTGCGCCCAACGGCCGCTGTTGGTGAAGGAGCCGTCCTTCTCGATCCAGTGCGTGGCCGGCAGCATGAAGACCTCGGTGTTGATCTTGGTGGGATCGGCGCCAGGGGCCTGCCAGAACTCCGAGCTTGTAGTCGGAAGGGGATCCATGACCACGAGCCATTTGAGGTTGGCAAGCGCTTGCTGCACCTGGTTGGAGTCAGGGCCGATGCTCGAGGCCGTCATGCCGGACAGGATTACGCCCTCCATCTTGTTTTTGAGGGCCTGGTCGTAGATCGACATCCACGACGAGTTCTGGCCAGGCTTGGGGATGTAGTCGAACGCGAACTCGTTGTCCTTGGTCGCCGAGGACCCGTACCAGCCCTTGAGCAGGCTGACCATGAACTTCTTGTAGTTAGTGCCGAAAAAGTTCCAGGAGTTCGGGTCTGACTTCTTCGCCGCGCTCTGGGCCACGTAGTCGTCGAGGGTCTTCTGGCCCGGCGCCGGGATCCTCAGGTAGCCGGGCAGGTTCTCCCAGGAAAGGGCGTGGTCGGTGTTGCCCTGGATGTTGGCGTGACCACGCTCGGCGTTCATACCCCCTCCGGGCAGCCCCATGTTGCCGAGCAGCAGCTGCAGCACAGCCCCCGAGCGGATCAGCTGGCCTCCCGTCGTGTGGTGCGTAAGGCCGACGGCGTAGACGATGGTCATCACCTTGTCGGGCTTGCCCATCTGGCCGACCAGGTCCGCCACCTTCTTGAACTGGTCAACCGGAATGCCGGTGACGCTCGACACCATCTCGGGTGTGTAGCGCGAGTAGTGGGCCTTCATGAGCTGGAAGACCGATCGCTCATGCTGCAGGGTCAGGTCACGATTCGCGAACCCGTTGCTGCCGATCTCATAGCTCCAGCTGCTGATGTCGTACACGCGCTTGTCGCCGTTGTATCCGGAGAAGAGTCCGTCTTTGAAATCAAATCCCTGCTTGACGATGAACGACGCGTTCGTGTAGTTGCGTACGTATTCGTCCTGGATGAGGTTGTTCTGAAGGACGTGGTTGATCAGGCCGCCGAAGTAAGCGACGTCGGTGCCGGTGCGGATCCGCAGGTACATGTCGGAGACGGCCGACGTACGAGTGAAGCGCGGATCCGCGTGGATCATCTTGGCCCCGCGGTCGAGCTTTGCCCGCATGAACCATTGAAAGCCGACGGGATGCGCCTCGGCGGGGTTGGCTCCGTTGATCAGGATGAGGTCGGCGTTCTTGATGTCGCGCCAGTGGTTCGTCATCGCTCCCCTTCCGAATGTGGCGGCCAAACTGACCACCGTGGGGCCGTGTCAAACCCTGGCCTGTTGCTCTATGTATACCAGTCCCAGCGTGCGCATCAGCTTGGCTGTGAAGTAGCCTTCCTCCGAGCTGAATGCGGCGCCTCCCGCGAAGGCGATGCCTTCGGTGCGGTTGACGGTATTGCCGTTTCCATCCTTGCCGATGAAGGTCGCGTCGCGCGACGCCTTCACGTTCTGGGCGATCTTGTTGAGCGCGAAGTCCCAGGTGACGGTCTTCCAGCCTTTCGCCCCGGCAGCGCGGTACTGCGGGGATTCGACGCGACGTGGCGACGTCGCCAGCTGCATCGCCGTTGCACCCTTGGGGCAAAGGCGGCCTTCGTTGACCGGGCTGTCCGGATCGCCTTCGATCTGAAGGAGCTGGACCTTGCCATCGCTGGTCTGACGGGTGTAGGCGACCAGCGAGCAACCCACCGCACAGTAGGGGCAGATCGAGTGCGACTCCCTGGCGCCCGCGATCCTGAGGTTCAGCTTGACCTTGGTCGACTCGGCAACAGCAACGTCGAAGCCGAGACCCGACACGACCAGGGCCCCGGCACCCGCTATGCCGAACTTCAGGACGTCGCGACGGGTGACCGTCTGCAATCACCAACCCTCCGCT
>DATGVE010000086.1:0-4480 GCA_035300725.1 Candidatus Eiseniibacteriota bacterium
CGCTTTGACATCGATCTGTCTGAATATGCCGACGAGGCTTTGACTGAGCGTCTTCTTCGCGATCCCGTGTCCGTGCTTACTGCCCGAATGCGCACCGCTCTGTTGGGCGCACAAAAGCTCGCTCGTGACTTTGGCCACAAACATATTGGGACCGAGCACGTATTTCTCGCGATCTTGCTAGACGGCGACGCAATTCCGAGTCAAATCATGGACAGCATTGGCACGCGTAACGAAGTCGTGGAAGAGATCCGGGCAATGCTCGCGAGCGAGTCATACAACCGCCCGGCGCCTGGTTGAGAGATCATCGCGCCTGCGTGTTCGCTCGGGGTCAGCCTGCGGAGACTTTGAGCACCAGGCCCAGTGCATAGGTCACAGCCCCGACGATGACACCGGCGGCTGTCATCTCCAGGCCGGCGGCCCACCACGTGCGCAGCGTGAAGAGCGACTTGGCGGCGCCAACAAGGAAGTGCGCGATGAGAGAGACGACTGCCGCAACCACCACTGCGGTTGTCCCGCGCAAGAAGAAGAAGGGGATCACCGGCACCATCGCGCCGATGAACGTGCTGACGCCGGCCGCGACCGCGGACTGCACGGCATTGCCGCCGGCTTCGGTCCCGCCCAGCTCCTCGGTCGCTAGCACCTTGAGCATCGCCTCCGGGTTCTCGGCCAGCTTGTCCGCGAGTTCGTTCGCCAGGGTCGCGTCGATGCCTTTCAGCTGATAGAACAGCGACAGCTCGTCCTTCTCCTCCTCCGGTTCCTCCTCGATCTCTCGGCGCTCCTGCGCCACGTTCGCGGCCACGACCTCGGCTTCGGATCTTTCGGCAAGGAACGCGCCGGTGGCCATGGAAAGCGCCGACGCGACCGCACCCGAAAGCCCGGCTGTGAGCACGAAGCTCGAGCCGCCGGTCGCGCCGGAGACGCCGGCGACGATGCCGAATACCGCGGCGAGCCCATCGTTGGCGCCGTAGATCGCGCCCGAGATCCATCCCGATCCCGTGCGGTGCCAGGTCTCGCGGCCAAGGATTCGATTCAGCCTGCCCTCGGCGCCAGACGGAGGTGGGTCGCCGGTGGCATGCGTCGCTTGAATCGCGTCGAGCGACCTCGAGTGGCCCTGCTCTTCAGAGCGGATGGAGGCCAGCACCGCGTCGGTTTCCGCGTCGCCGGTGGAGCGCTTGTAGCGGTCGGTGATCTCCACCTGCTCGTTGGACTCCATGTGCGCCAGCATCCTCATCACAGGAGCAAAGCGAGCTTGCAGGCGCAGCCAGGGTGAGATCCGGACGGCTGAAGGATCGGGAATCGCTTGGCCCAGCTCGGTCAATCGCTGTTCGATCCGCGCGCGATGGCTTGCCTCGCCTTCGGCGATCTCGCGGAGGATCTGCGCCCGGCGCGGGTCGCGCACGCGCGAGGCGAGGATTGTGTACACGGCACGAGCTTCGACCTCTCCACGCCACGCCTCGAGGAGCCGGGCGACAGCTCCGTCGTGTTTGGAAGTCGAGCTCACGCCGCGGTTTTCGCGGAGATCACCAGCACCGGATGCTTCGAGTGCAGGACCAGCTCATGGCTGGTACTTCCGAGCAAGAGCTCGGCGACGCCCCCTCTACCGTGCCTGCCGACCACGACCATGTCGGCATTCTCCCGGTCGGCCACATCGTTGATGACAGACGCGGCCCGCCCATCCTCCATCAGGGTGCGGTACCGAATGCCAGCCACTTTCAGCGGCTTGCACCACTTGCTTTCGAATTCGTCCTTGACGGCAGCCCGCCACTCCGTGTCGAACTGAACCGGAAGGCCGTAGGGTTCAGGAAAGTAAGCGGGGATGTCGACCGCGTAGACCGCGATGACCTGCGAGCCCAATGCTTTCGCCAGCCGCACCGCCCATTTGACCGCCGCCGCCGACGGCTCTGATCCGTCCACGCCGACCACGATGCGCCGGATGCCGGAGGTCCTCGTTGCCATGTGCGCCTCCTCTCTTATGTGTCGCCGAGATGCGATACCACCTGGCCGAGGCGCGATTCCTCGAGTTTCACGGTCAGGGCCGTCAGATGAGTGCCCACCCATTCGCCACTCTTCTGGACGACTTCCTCGAGCGTCTCCTCGTCCTGGCATGCCGTCATCGAGATCAGCTCGTTGGGGGCGGACGCGACCAGGTGGTAGCTGAGGAATCCATGCTGCTGGCGCAACTGATCAGTCCAGCCCTCGTCGACCATACGCACCACCTCGTCGCGCTGACCAGGATCCACCTTGTACCGCCTGATGCTCATGAACATTCGCGCTCCTTCCGGTTTTTGATGTCCATCAGCATGCGCTAGACCTCGTAGTCGGGGAGGTCGACCGCGATCAGGTGCGAGGTCTCGGGAGGACCGGAGAAGGCCTCGGCTTCCTCCTCGTACTGCTGATCGGTGGCGGTGAGCCGGTCGGTGTGCTGTCTCAGGTGTTCCTCCCACGACGAAACCGCGTACAGCTCGACAAACCGGTGCGGCGTCTCTCCGTCCCGGAACAGACCCCACTGCGTCGCCCCTGTGCGCAGGCGGGACAGTCGCACATTTGCCATGGCCTTTAGAAATGGTTCCTCCTTTTCAGAAGGGACCGTGTAGAGGGTCTGAACGACCACCGGGTCCTCGGGGTCGGCATCCAGGGCCAGGCTTGGTTCTGCCCAGTACTGAACCGTCCTGCGGTCCATGCCCGTGGTGTCGATGAGCGGCCAGACTCGCATCGTCGCGACCCCGGCGATCATCACCCCCGCCGCGATCAGAAATGTCGGCACGATTCCAACAGGGGCGGCGATGAATCCCCACGTGAGCGCACCGAACCCTTGCGCTCCAAACAGGACCATCTGGTAGACGGACAGGCCCCGCGCGCGCACCCATGCCGGAAGGAAGAGCTGGAGCTCGGCGTTGACTGTCGAGAGGACGGCCATCCACGCGATGCCTGCCGGCACGAGCGCGATGAGGATGACAACCGTGTTGGCGATGAGAACCACGGCCGCCAGCACGAGCGCGTAAGAGATTCCGCTCGCCGCCAGCAGAGCGTTGAGCGACATCCTTGCACGGAGTCGAGGGAGGATGACCGCGCCGAAGATGGCGCCGACCCCGAGCACGCCGAGCAGCAACCCGTAGCCGTCGGCGCCCAGCGCGAGCCGCTGGCTGGCGATGAGCGGGAGCAGCGCCCAGAGTGCGCTCGCGGGCACCAGAAACAGTGCCGAGCGCAGCAGGATGCGGCGCACCACTGGCGCGTAGCGCACGTACCGCCCGCCGGCGCGCAGGGCTGACACGAAATGCTCGGGAACGTTCAGCGCTGCACGTGCGGGTGGGCGCCACGCGACGAGCACGACGAGGAACAGCAGGTACATCGCCGCATTCAGGGCAAAGACCGCACCCACTCCGGCGCGGGCGATCACCACACCGGCGAGCGCGGGTCCGGCGGCCCTCGCGATGTTGATGCTGATCGACGAGAGCGCCGCCGCTGAGTGCAGCTGCTCCCGAGGTACGAGGTCGGGGACCAGCGCCTGGTACGCGGGCAGTGTCACCACCGACCCGCAACCGATCAAGAACGTGAAGGTCAACAGCAGCGCGGGAGGCATCTGGCCGCCGAAAGTCAGAGCCGCCAGCGCCACGCCAACGACGACGAGGAAGCCCTGGACGGCCATCAGGAGGCGTCGCCGGTCGAAAGTGTCGGCGAGCACGCCGCCGACCAATCCGAAGACCAGGTCGGGCAGGTAGTCGGCGGTCTGCACCAGCGCGACCAGGATCGAGGCGTGCGGCTGGCTGACGAGCAGCCATTGCGCACCAACCGTCTGCATCCATACGGCGACGTTGCTCACCAGGACCGCGAGCCAGAGCGCGCGAAATACACCGATGCGAAGTGGTGCCCAGGTCGAGACGACGGTCTTGCTCGGCGCGCTCATCTCAGCGGCATCCGCGCTACCTAGGCGAACTCGGACTCGCCGTACGTGCCGATGCGGCAGTTCTCCAGGCTGAACTTGCGCAGCAGCTTCAGAGCGCGTTCGCTGACGATCAGGATTCCCTGTTCGTCTTGCCAGATATCACTCTCGTGCGGTTCGCCGGTGGGCCGCAGCCACTTCCACTCGGGGAGTATTGCCGCCGTGTCCGGGAAGAACCGCTCGAAGTGCGGATTCTTGGTCACGATCACCTCGTCGATCTCGGCCCCGGTCAGACTCGCGTCGACAATCGCTTTGGCCAGGGCCTCGGTCACGATGCTGCATGGAAAGGCAGCGACGATGTCATCGCCAAGCCAGCTGACGAAGTCGTAGTGAAGCTGGCTCACGACTGGCGGGTTGGTGGTCGTATCCAGTACCGACTGCGGCCCTAACCCGCCGGCGACCTCAGCCCTGAGCGTGTACTCCGTGTGAGGAAGCGAAGCGTCGGTGCTTTCCTCAATTGGGGTCGATTCCACACACCAAAGTCTGGCGCACCTGTTACCTCGCCGCCGACCGCGTCGTTGGCGTCACATGGAAGCATCA
>DATGVE010000087.1:0-3662 GCA_035300725.1 Candidatus Eiseniibacteriota bacterium
GGACGGAGATCGCGCCATGAACGAAAAAGACCACCGGGAACAACTCGAACGCAAGCTGGCTCAAACCCGCAGGCTGGCGGCTCAGGCGTCCGACCTGACCACCAAGGAGCGGCTGGCCGAGGTGGTTGACGAGTTGGAAGACAAATTACTGGAACACAAATTAAGGAAGACGAAGGAGTAGGGGCGGCGCAGGCACGTCGTTGACGCGCGGAGATCTCTCGCTCCCTCCCCCCTTTCGGGGGAGGGTTGGGGTGGGGGGTGGCCACAGGCAACGATATCGCGGTTTGGCATCGCGCATCCATGCGCACTTCATCGGGGCCGTCCTTGTGGCACCCCCACCCCCGACCCCTCCCCGCAAGGGGGAGGGGAGCGTTAGGCACGCTGCCAGACCCCCGGCCAGGCGGTGCAAATTGTGCTAAACAGGCCTCCGGCTGGGCCAAGGCTGTTCCGCCGATAGGGCAACGGTTGCGTGCACCCCTCGTGAAGGTGGCGCGCACGAGGGTCTGGATGAACGGGGTCGAGCAAAAAGTCTGGTTTCTGCGGGGAGGCCTGTTCGCCAAATACGTCATCGCGCTGGTGGGCCTCGTGGTGTTCGTGCTGGCGGTGAACGGGGCGGTGGAAACCTGGATCAGCTACCGCGCCACCAAGACCACGCTGATCGACGCCCTGGGCGACAAGGCGGAGGCGACGGCCCGGCGGATCGAACAGTCGATCTCCGACCTGGAACGGCAGATCAGCTGGGTGACCCGCGCCAGCCGAGCGACCCTGGAGCAGCACTACGCCGACTATGTCCAGCTGTTGAACCAGGTGCCGGCCGTCAGCCAGCTCACTTTGCTCGACAAGAACGGCCGCGAGCAGCTGCGGCTGTCGCGCACCACCATCGCGGTCGGCAGCGGAACCGATCTTTCCCGCGACGTGCCGATGACCGAGACCTTCACGCGCGGCACCAGCTACGCGCCGGCGTTTTTCCGCGGCACCCGCCCCTTCATGTCGATCGCGGTATCGCATTCCGGCGCCAATGACGTCACCGTCGCCGAGATCGACCTGCGGCTGCTGTCGGATTTCTTCGGCGACGCCCAAGTCGGCAGGGCCGGCTTCGCCTATCTGATCGACTCCAAAGGCAAGGTGCTGGCCAGTTCCGCCAAGGGTCCCGACGCGGCCAAGGATGTTTCGTGGCTGCCGCAGGTCGCCGCCCTCCTGAAGCCGGACCGCACGGAACTGCCGTCGGGCACCGACGCCGACGACCGTGCGGTGCTGACGGCGTCCAATGCGGTGCCGAAACTCGGCTGGTCCGTGTTCTTCGAGCAGCCGACCGCGCTGGCGCTGGCGCCGATCCGCGATCAGCTGGCGCGGATCGCCCTGCTGATCTCGCTCGGGCTTGCGGTCGCGATCCTGGCCGGCACCGTGATGGCGCGGCGGATGCTGGTGCCGATCACGGCGCTGCGCACTGGGGCGCGGCGGCTCGGCGCCGGCGATTTCGGCCATCGTATCGACGTCCACACCAAGGACGAGCTGGAGGAACTCGCCGATCAGTTCAACTCCATGGCCGGCAAGTTGCATGAGACCTATTCGGGCCTGGAATCCAAGGTGGAGGAACGCACCCGCGATCTGGCGCAGTCGGTCAACGAACTCAAGGTGCTGGAAGAGGTCGGCCGCGCGGTGGCCTCCTCGCTCGACCTCAACGCCGTGCTGCCGACGGTGGCGGCGCGCGCGGTGGAGATCACCCATGCCGACGCGGTGTTGATCTTTACCTATGACGCGGCCAAGCACCAGTTCAACCTGACCGAGGCGATCGGGATCGATAAATCGACCGACCGGGCGCGTCTGGCGATCGACCCCGACGGCAGCGCGCTCGGCGAGGCCGCGACCACGGGCGAGCCGGTCGCGATTCCCGATCTGGCTGACGCCGCCGATCATCCGCTGCGCGACGCCGCGATCGCGGCCGGATTTCACGCGGTGCTGGTGGTGCCGCTGGTCGACCAGCAGGGCATTCTGGGATCGCTGGTGGTGCTGCGCAAAACGACCGGAGAATTTTCCAAAAACCTGATCGGGCTGATGCGGACCTTCGCGCATCAGGCGGTGCTGGCGATGCGCAATGCGCGGCTGTTCACGGAAGTAGACCAGAAGGGCCGCGAACTGGCCTCCGCGCACTCCACCGTGCAGCAGCAGGCCGACCAGCTGTTGAACTGGAACCGGTCGCTGGAAGAACGGGTGGAGAAACAACTCGGCGAAATCGAACGCATCCGCAAGCTCGAGCGTTTCCTGGCGCCGCAGGTGGCGCAGCTGATTGCCTCCTCGGACGGCCACGACTCGCTGCTGGACAGCCACCGCCGCGAAGTCACGGTGGTGTTCTGCGACCTGCGCGGCTTTACCGCCTTTACCGAGAGCACCGAGCCGGAAGAGGCGATGGCGGTGCTGCGCGAATATCACGCCGCATTGGGTGAGCTGATTTTCCGCTACGAGGGCACGCTCGACCGCTATGCCGGCGATGGCGTGATGATCCTGTTCAACGCGCCGATCGAATTTGCCGATCACACCAAGCGCGCGGTGAAGATGGCGGTGGAGATGCGCGACACCATCGGGCTTCTGACCCAGAAGTGGCGCAACCGCGGACACAGCCTCGGCTTCGGCGTCGGCATCGCGCTCGGCTATGCGACGCTCGGCCAGATCGGCTTCGAGCAGCGGCTTGAATACGCCGCGATCGGCAGCGTCACCAACCTCGCCTCGCGGCTGTGCGACGAAGCCAAGGCCAACCAGATCGTGGTGAGCCGGCGCGTGTTCGGCATGGTCGAGCCGTGGGTCGAAGGCAACTCGCTCGAAGAATTGAACCTGAAGGGCTTCAATCATCCGGTGCTGGCGGTGGAGATTTTGAGGTGGCGCGAAGAGGCGGAGGCGGTTGCGGAGGCGGCGGCTGAGGCGCCACGGCGAAGGCAGCAGCCGTCGTGACACGTCCGTCGACGGCGCCGTTTCACCTAAGGTGTCATACCCGCCAACGGGTCGGCCGAATGGCCGCCCGATGACAGGCTCCAGCGGGTATCCAGTACGCCGCAGCTTCTCGCTTCCATCACTAGTACCTGGAATCACAAGTCGGTATTGCAGCCCATCCTTCGGCCACTTCGTGGCCTCCTCAGGATGAGTCTAACTTGTTGAAACACAACAACCTCATGCTGAGGAGCGAGCGACGCGAGCGTCTCGAAGCATGGGCAGTAAGCGACTCACAGATCTAACATAGTCAGTACTAACGAGGCTTCGCCTCAGACCGACGAGGCGTGTATACTGTCTCTCACATAGCGGAAGGCTTGGCTCGCTCAGCAACGCCTATCGATGACGGTCAAATACAAGCTCGGCTTGCCGTGCTTGTTTTAAGCTCCCTACTGGGACATCGCCACTAAGGCAACAACCGTCGCACCAGCGCATTGCAGAGCACTCGGTTCTGGCCTGACGCGGCAAGTAGCGGAGGGCTTGGTCCACACATCGACGCTTGTTCATTCGACGGCTAAATCACCTCTTGGTTCTTCCGAGTTGGTTTGAACGTTAGGCTTCCTTGCCCTCTCGATGGCAAAGGCCGTCGGCTTCAATGTGTTCGAGCGCCAACGTGGACTTCACCTGAAGCTACCAACTACTGGGCCTCCCGCGACAAGCGTCGCGCTGGAGAAAGGGGG
>DATGVE010000088.1:0-3660 GCA_035300725.1 Candidatus Eiseniibacteriota bacterium
CGGCGGGGGTGCTGTGGTCGTCGTGAGCGAGGAGAGGGCCCGCGACCTGGCCCGGCCGCCGGTTTGGATCCTCGGTCACGGCGAAGCGCATACACATCTCGGCATAGCCAGCATGCCCGACCTCACCACCACTCCCGCCGCGATCAGCGGCCGCCGCGCATTCGAGACCGCCGGCCTGCGGCCGGAGGAGATCGACGTGGTCGAGGTCTATGACTCGTTCACGATCACGGTCCTTCTGACGCTCGAGGCGCTTGGTTTCTGCGGCAGGGGCGAAAGCGGAGCCTTCGTCTCCGGCCAGCGCACGGCGCTGGGCGGCGACTTCCCGATGAACACCAACGGCGGCGGTCTCTCCTACTGTCACCCGGGCATGTACGGGATCTTCACCATGATCGAGGCCACCCGCCAGCTCAGGGGTGAGTGCGGGCCTCGCCAGGTCGAAGGCGCGAGCCTCGCTCTGGCCAATGGGACCGGAGGAGTGCTCAGCTCGGCCGCAACGCTTGTTCTGGGACGCGACTGATGGAGAAGCCCTACCCGGTTCCCGACGCCGACACCGCACCCTTCTGGGACGCGGTGGCCGCCGGCCGGCTCGATGTGCAGCGCTGCCAAAGCTGCCGCCGGCATGTCTTTTACCCCCGCTCGCTTTGCCCGCATTGCGGCGGCGTCGAGCTCAAATGGGTGACCGTCAGCGGCAGAGGCACGATCTATTCATTCACGGTGGTTCACCGGGCACCGGCCGAGTTCCAGGCTGAGGCGCCTTACGTGGTCGCCCTTGTGGAGCTCGAGGAGGGTGTGCGAATGCTCACCCGGCTCGTCGACGTGGAACCTTCGGCAGTTCATGTGGCGATGCCGGTCGAGGTCACGCTCAGCGGCGAGCCCCGGCTGCCATATTTCCGGCCGCGCCCCTGAATTCGCGCGGTTTCATAAACTCCGCTGGACCAATAGAGGGGTGATCCGGATCGCACCAACTGCATGGGAGCGGCGAACAACGAGTCCTTGACTTGGTGAATCCTAACGCGAATTCGCCCAATGGCGTAATCTACTCTGATGATTACCCGAACTGAGATGGTCTGGCGCCACCTCCTCGTCGCCGCCTTTGACCAGGGCATCCGGCGTACTTCTCTCACTCAGTTGAGCATTGAGCTGGACTTCCCCGTTTCGACGATCCATAAGGCACTCGAGCGACCCCGAGCCATCGGTGCGGTGCGCGGCAGCGCCAGCGGCCTCCGCGTATTGGATCCCAAGCGGCTCCAGCTCATGTGGGCCGCGGTGCGCAACCTCAGTGCAGACATCGTTTACGCAACCAGAGTCCCAATGGCCGTCAGCGAGATTGAGGCTCGACTCCCAGTGTCGGCGATCCCGACCGCGTACACCGCTTTCGTTCACCATCAAGGACGCAATCTAGTCGCCGACTACGAGCAGGTGGTCGCGTACGCAGATGGAAATGAAGTCCGGCGACGGTTTCCGCATCGACGAGGTCAGCCCAACCTACTGATTCTGGAACCGGACCCACTCTTGCCCAGGTACGGAAAGTTCGCGCCTCGCTGCCAGGTTTACGCGGACCTCTTCAACCTTCCCACCTGGCAGGCGCAGCGATTCCTCGAGGCGCTAGACCGCGAACTTCTGCGCGATGTCGCCTGAGCGCCGATTTCGGCCGGACGAGGACTTCGTTCAGGCGGTGATGCAAAGGTTCGTTCGGGACTTTCCCGATGTCGTCCTGATCGGCGGCTGGGCCACATATATAAGGACGCGAGTTGCTAAGAGCCACGACATCGACATCATCGTCGACCACCAGACATTGGCCAAATTAGAGGCAAAGTTCCAGCTTTCACCTAGCCACCACATCAGCGGCCGGAAATTCGAGATAAAGGTCGAGGGCGTCGGGGTTGATGTGTATCCGGTCTATCAGTCCAAACTCGGCCAACGGCTGCAGATTCCGGTCGAAGTTTTGATCAAGCACACCGAGAAGATCGATCGCACGAGGGTCCTTACAACGGAGGCTCAGTTCGTGGCCAAAATGGCCGCTCTGCTCGACCGACAGGACACCCTACCCGGTGAGAAAGATCGGAGAGAAATATGGGAACTCCTCAACTCCGGCCAAGGCGTCGACTTCAGGGTAGTGGCTGGAATCCTGCGAGCCGGAGGTTGGGAGGGCACGCGCCAATCGGAGCTGCTCGACCAGACCTTTGATCTACTCGGGGAGACCGCCGATCTCAGCAGACACGATCGGGCTGTTCTCAGGCTGAAACGAGCTCGTGCCGTCGAGGCCGCGCGGTCGGCCGAAGGCCGCGAACAAGAACCCGAAAGGTGAATCGGGTATAGATTTCGAGCTGTAATGGCCCAGCGTGTGACCCGCGCGAGGCTCGCTCCAAGAGATCAGGTCATGGCTGGGACTCGAGGCAGCTCCTCGATGGCGGCGTCGATCCGCGACTGTGAAAGCTCGATGTCCTCCAGCTTGCCGGCGAAGTACGCGTCGTACGCCGACATGTCGAAGTGGCCGTGCCCGGACAGGCCGAACAGGATGGTCCGCTTCTCACCCGCCTCTCGAGCCGCGGCCGCCTCCTGAACCACGGCCCGCAAGGCGTGGGCCGACTCGGGTGCGGGCAGAAAGCCTTCGCACCGCGCAAAGCGCACGGCTTCCGCAAAGCATTCGTTCTGCTTGTAGGCGCGAGGCTCGACGATCTTGTGGTCGACCAGCATGCAGAGGGATGGTGCGTCGCCGTGGTAGCGGAGTCCGCCCGAATGGATCCGATCCGGGATGAAGCTGTGGCCGAGTGTGAACATCTTCACGACCGGTCCCATGCCTACGGCGTCGCCGAAGTCATACGCGTAGACCCCGCGCGTGAGCGTCGGACAGGCAGCCGGCTCCGCGGCGATGAAACGCGTGTTTGGCATCCGCCCCTTCAACCTGTCCCCGATGAACGGGTACGCGAGACCCGCGAAGTTGGATCCACCGCCCACACACGCGATCACCACATCCGGGTACTCACCAGCGATCTCCATCTGCTTTTTGGCCTCGAGGCCCATCACGGTCTGGTGAAGCAGGACGTGGTTGACCACCGAGCCCAGCGAGTACTTCGCATCGTCGTGTGTCGCTGCGTCTTCGACCGCTTCCGAGATCGCGATGCCGAGGCTGCCCGGCGAGTCCGGGTCTTCCTTCAAGATGCCGCGCCCGGCGTTGGTCAGATTCGTGGGCGACGCGAACACCGTCGCGCCCCACGTCTCCATCATCGCCCGGCGATACGGCTTTTGCTCGTACGACACCTTGACCATGTAGACGGTGACCTCGAGGCCGAACAGCGCCCCCGCAAACGCGAGCGCCGAGCCCCACTGGCCGGCGCCGGTCTCCGTACACAGCCGCTTCACGCCCTCCTTGGAGTTGTAGTAGGCCTGCGGCACTGCGGTGTTCGGCTTGTGCGAACCCGCCGGAGAGACGCCCTCGTATTTGAAATAGATGTGCGCCGGGGTGTCGAGTGCCTTCTCGAGGCGATCGGCTCGATACAGCGGGCTGGGGCGCCAGATGCGATAGACCTCGCGCACCTGGTCCGGGATCTCGATCCACGGCTCGGCCGAGACCTCCTGCGCGATGATCGCCTGCGGGAAGATGGGCGCCAGGTCGGCCGGCCCCATCGGCTTCAGCGTCTGTGGGTTCAGATACGGCGC
>DATGVE010000089.1:0-57092 GCA_035300725.1 Candidatus Eiseniibacteriota bacterium
GGTTGGTGGTCGCCGTGCAGCTGGTAGAGGGCCTTGAGGTAATCCTCCTGGGCTCGGGTGAGGCTGCTGCGGCGGACGAGCTGGTCGACCAACGGGTCTAGGCGCCCCTAATGTCGTGTACAGGCTTGCCTATCACGAAAGATAGGATAGCCTAACTTGTGTGAACAGTAACTACTTTAGGTGGAGGAGATTTTTAGCCGATCAGCCGGAGCATGCGCCGGTCGGTGCGGCGGCGGGGTTGTAAGTGACGCTCACATTGGGAGTGATGGTGACCTGGCTGGCCGCCGTGATCACCGCCAGGTACGCAGCGCACCCGGTCGCCTCGTTGAAGTCAGCGTCGACGCTCGTGACACCAAGCCATCCTTTGGTGGAGCCAGAGTAGTGCATGCAGTAATGGGTAACGCCACGCCCGTTGTTGACGCAAAGAAGCGCGTCTTTGAACTGGCTGACGGAAAGGATACTCACGTTCATCGGACCGCTCGACTTGAGCTTGAGGTGATACGTGAAGGTGTCGGGGACGGTCGCCGCCAGGTATTGGCTGGAATTGTGGATTGTCATCGGCACGTTCCAGACGCCAAGCGTCGGGTGCTTCAGCTCGGCGTCCAGGCTGTCGACCTGGGCTTGCGACGCGGTCAGCTTGCCTTGCGTGACGGTCAGCTGGTCCTCGAGATTCTGGGTCCGGCCGGTCAGAGATTGATTCTTGCTGTTGAGCGAACGGATCGTGGCCTGATTGTTGTTGTCGTCGAGGTAGAGCAGCCCGATTCCGGCGGCGCTGACGAGCAGGGCGGCGGCCAGGGCCGCGGTCCACAGGCGCCTCCCGCCCGGTATACGCGCGGGCGTCCACGAATCGAACGCGCTGTGGCTCGGAGCAGGCGCCGGCTCGTACGTCTCGGCCGGTCGTGCATTGATCTCGTCAGTCGGGGTCGAAGTTGTCTCCATTTCGGTTGAATCCATGATGGCATCCCTTGGTCCAGAATTCGTCATATCTGACCAGGCCTCGGCCACGCGCCAAGGACCTGGCTGATCTTCGAAGGGTCCTCGACCTGCCTGATCACGTCATACGTGAACGTATTCTTGGTCGGTTGCGTCGCCGGGCCAGGGCCGCAGGCCGTCCCGCAGGGCGCCTCTTCGACATAAAAGACCGCAACGGTGTTGATCCAGACCGGCGACGAGCGGACGTTGGGCAGCTGGCCGCCAGAACGACCGCCATGGCCGTACACCCAAGCGTGGGGAATTCCGGTCGAGTCGCGCACCGTGAAGGCGAGGTTGTCGTCGCCCGCGTCCGCCCTGGGACGGATCCAGGCCATGCGCTGCCCGAAAGCCTGCGAGACGCCGCCGCTGGAGTCCCAGAGGCTGATCACGTTTTCCGCCGGCTTGCGGAAGTAGAGCCGGCCGCCGGTGCTCCCCCACGTGGCCATCGTGCCCGCCGACTGTGAATAGGCCACGGTGCCGTCGATAGTCTTCCGGATCTGAAGGTGGTCGCCAGTGGAGGTGAAGGTCTGGACGAACGCGAAGTACCCGCCGTCGGGTGAGAAGCCGAGGTAGGTGTCGTCCTCATTTGGGTTCACTCCACGCCCGGGGACGGCGCCCATCGTGGAGACGACGCGGTCGCCACCGCCGCTGAGGAGATGCAGGTTGACGCCGGTCGAGTCAGAGGTGACGTAGGCGAGAAGGCTGCGGTCGGGACTCCACGCGTGGAGCCCGTCCATGAACCCACCCCCGGACCAGGTCGCGACCACCGCCGAAGTGCCGGTGAACAGGTCGAGAACGCCGACCAGGCTGTTCCCTGGAGTGCCCGGCATGCCCTGTGTCGCCGACCAGGAAATCGTCGTTTGGGTCACCAGCTGCGGTGTCGGGGGACCAGTGATCGTGCAGATCGCACGCGGGTTCCGGGCGTCGGTTACGTCGGCGAGGACCGGCGTGGCGGAACCTTGCATGACGAGCAGTGCCTCCTGGGTGGCGGGCTGCCCCGGGCAGCTCGCGCGCATGGCGGCCCAGGCGGGCACGGCGACGGGGCTTGGCACTGGCGTCGGCGATGGGCTGGGCGTCAGGGTTGGGCTTGGGCTGGGCTCAGGGGTTGGGGTCGGACTCGGAGAGGGAGAGTTCGAAGGACTCGAACGAGCCACCACCGGTCCGTTCGCGGTGCAGCTCGCAATGGCCAGCAGCACGCCTGCGAGTGCCAACCCCCTCCTCACGGGAGTTTGAACGAGCTTGGGCGGCGGGACGTTACGCGGCCTGTGATGGCGCAAGACGCCCAGAATATCGCTAACTGATTTGGCGCTCGGCGCATTAGGTCGACACCTGCTGACAGCGTCAAGCAAAGGGTTAAGGAAGGGGAATGAAGGCGGGAGTCCTGATCGCCCTGGCGCTCCTTACTTCAATGTGCGCCAACCCGGTGCCGTTCACCGCGACTTTCGCCACGTCCGCCAGCCTGAACGTGGTGGCCGGCGAGCGCGCTCAGCTGGTGGTCAAGGTGACCAACACCGGGCCTCTCATTCCCCATCTCGGCCTGGTCTTCAGGACGGCGGATAAGTGGTACGAGCGCCATGCGGTATCCGACCTTGGCGGCTGCACGATCGCCGCCGACGCGTCGGCATTCGATTGTGGAGATCTCGGCGCGGGCGAGAGCGCGACCTTCATGATCGTCGGGACGGCGAAGGAAGCGGGCACTTTCCACTATGAGATTGCACTGAGGTCGCTGGTGCGCCCGTTCGACTATGTGAACAACCACTCCGAGGGCGCCGAGGTGCAGGCGTGGGACGAGACCGTCACCGCGAGCTGAGGCAAAAGTAACCGACCGCTCGCATTGTCGTTGTTCGAAAGTGACGACATGTTTGCGGGAGGTGATGGCGGCACGGGAGAGCTCGACCGGCTCGAGCGCTAAAGGGGGTTTATGCGTTTTCGGACAGGAGCATCACCGATGATCGTTCGACGTTTCGTACCTGTTCTTTCCATTGTTGTGTGCGGTTCTCTAGCGATGGCAGCAGCTGTGTTCGGTGCCGGTAGCGCGTTAGGGCCGGGCCAGACACTGTTCAGCGATACGAATGCCAACGCGTTTTTTGGCGGCAAGGGAGGTCCTCCCGAGGGCTTTTCCGTCTTCGTCAACCAGGGCCTGAACTCGTTCGAGCCTGAGGACGGCGGCGTCACCACTGTTAACCGGAGCACGATTGTCAAGCTGACCGTCTTCACTGCCACCGGCGGTGGCGGTGCGTGCTACGTGATCCCGGACTCCGACTTCGTAGTCAGCAGAAATCTCCAGTCGGCCACCTTGAACACAACCCTGACGACAGCCAACATGTGCAAGGGCAAAGGCACACCTACAATCAGCAGCGACGCGCCGCCTCTCTCCACAAACGGCGTCCTGCCCCCAGTTATCAATCTCCCTCCATCCATCACGATCAACGTGACCTGGAATGGGACTGGTGTGACCAGCGTTCTGCGGAGTAAGTCCACCTTCGAATGCCTGGATTATTCGACCGACAAGTCGTCGACGATCCGCGCGGCCGCGGCGGGCGCGACTGGCTCCATATCGATGCTCACGGGGTCCCTGACGGCCTCTTCCGCGGTCGTTGGTTCAACCGACGGAACCATCGATGTCAGCGGTTTCCTATCGTCGGCCTGCCCGTTCTTGGGCTTCGGCGGCTAAAGCTTTTCGACCGGCGCGGGTTCAACGCCCGCGCCGGCCCTCCATAGTCCCGCCCGAGACTAAGCTCGAATGTGTTGCGCGTCGTCATCACCGGTGGGAGCGGCCAGATCGGACAGATCCTGGCGCGCCATTTCCACTCTCAGGACGTTGCCGTCATCGTCGTCGCCCGTCATGTTCACGCCGCGCCGTGGTCGACGGTTCGATGGGACGGACAGCAATCGAGTGGCTGGGCAAAGGAGCTGGACGGGGCTGACGTGGTCATCAACCTGGCGGGTCGAAGTGTCAACTGCCGGTACAACCAGGCCAACCGGCGCGAAATCAAAGAGTCTCGGATCATCACGACCCGGCTCGTCGGAGACGCGATTGCCCAGGCGGCTCGTCCACCGAGACTCTGGATGAACGCCAGCACGTCGACCATCTACCGCCAGGCCTTCGATCAGGTGATGGATGACGTCGATGGAGAGATTGGAGGCGATGAGCCTCGTCTCCCCTCCGCTTGGCGCTTCAGCTATGACGTGGCCACCAGCTGGGAAAACGCATTCTTCGAGACCTCGACTCCGCACACACGAAAGGTCGCATTGCGGACTTCGATGGTGATGAGCCCCGATCGAGGTGGGGTCTTCGACACCCTGCTCAACCTCGTGAGGATGGGTCTGGGTGGGACCTCTGGTTCGGGAAAGCAGTTTGTTTCCTGGGTCCACGAGGTGGACTTTGCGCGCGCCGTCGAGTTCCTGATCGCGCGGACCGACCTTGAAGGCCGCATCAACATCACCTCGCCACACCCACTGCCCAACCGCGACTTCATGGCGGCTCTGCGCCGTGCCTATGGAGCATCGATCGGACTGCCGGCCACCGCTTGGATGCTGGAAATCGGGGCCTTTTTCTTACGCACCGAAACCGAGCTGATCCTCAAGAGCAGGCGCGTCGTCCCGCGGCGCCTTGTCGAGGCAGGCTTTGGTTTTCAGTTTCCGGATTGGAGCAGCGCTGCCGCAGATCTGGTCAAGCGCCGGCGAGCTGGAACGCCTTCCGCACCAGCCGCTTGACGGCCGGCTGCTGCGCGTCGGCTGGAGCACGCAGCGTGATGAACCGCGAATCCTTTCCGCTTCCCTGAAGAAGGCCGCTGCCGTCGTCGAGCTCGCGGCCGCGGTAGAAGAACATCGCCGAATGGTTCGAAAACGTGCCGATGCCGACCACGTTCGAGCCGTCCACCGCGTAGCGCACGATCTTCCACATCATCGTTTTCGAGCGTGGCGGCGAGCTGACATAGGCGATTTCTTCCGCCATCGGTGCCGCGGCTTTGACGGTCTTGATCGCAGCCTGGACAGTAGGCCGCGTGACCGAAGGAATCTTCTTGACCTGTTCGGCGAGCGAGATCTTTGTGGAGGTCGGCATCTGCTCGGATTCTAGTGCTCGCGTTCGACCATCAGGCCTGGATCCCAACCTTGCAGTCGCGCGCCCGCGGCATAAGTGCTCTCGAAAAACCGAAGGATCGCGTCACGTGGCGATGCACTTTCACGGACGTCCTCGTATGGAAGCGCGAACTCGCCGAGCTCCGAGCTCCAGCCCGCCTCGCGCGGCTCGACCACCTGCTCTGCGATTCCGTCAGGTTTGGGGTAGGTGTAAGCGAAGAACGCGGCACGTTGGAACTGTTCGCTGCCTGGCCAGAACCCGGCGCAAATCTGCTCGGCGTCAGCGGACAGCCGCCTGATGAGCCCGGCGCCCGGTGGCGGCTGAACGGCGCGGCCGGAAAATCTCGTCAGGGCAAGGTCGAAGGTGCCCCAGAAGAAATGCACGGGCGACGTCCTGCCGCGAAATCGAGAGCGGTGATCTTTGAGCACCAGGTCGACCCGGGCCAGAACTCTCCAGAAGCGATTCGCCCACTCCGGCTCGTAGGTACGGTGGACCGTATCCTCCGCAAACGGAATCGGATCGCTCACCTCATCAGGAGCGGGCCGGAATTTGGCGTCAATTCCGAGCGCGTGCAGGTTGGACATGAAGTCCGCATAGAACTCCGCGACCGGGCGAGCGGCGAGCGCGATGCGGCGGGTTTCTCCGCGCACGGTCTGGATGACAACCTGGTGGTCGATGAGATCGACAACGACTTCGAATATCAGGCCTTCATGTGCCATCGGCGTGGTGGTCAGCCCTCGCGAGGTCAGATACAGCGGCACGTTGGCCCACTGTGGTTCGAACGGTCTGAGCGAAAGCCTTACCTTGCCCACGATCTGAAGGTTCATGTGCAGCGTGGCGAGCGTGTCCTTCCAGGAGCTATACGGCAGCTCCGGCCAAACTTCCCGAGTCGCAACTCGACCTGGGGTGCTCATCGGCCGCGTGGGTCTTCGGCTTTGCTCATCGGCTTGTCCACCTGGGTTCGAACCGGGCTGAGATGGATTCGAAAAGGAACGCCTGGCGCGCGAAATCCTGCGGCGATGTGCTGGTTGTCGCAAAACGGCTTGTGCTGCGATTCGCCGCACCGGCACAGGGTGGCGCGAGGCAGAGTCTCGACAGTTCCGTCCTCGCGCCGGACTTCGACCTTGCCGGTCACAAGCAATGGCCCGTTGCGCATCGCCGTGACCCTGGTTGTCGTATCGGGCTCCTCCTGCGGCCCGCCACCCAGCCGCCGGTACAGGAGGGCGCCACTTGGGCATCGCCGCACGACCTCGGCGACCTCATCCACCTCACCCATGTCCGGCAAGGCCCACGGTCGCCGCTCGAGGTCGAAGACCTGCGGCTGGCCGCGCAGGCACTCGCCGACGTGGATGCAGATGTCCAGGTCAAAGCTGACCTCGACGTCCTTTCCGCGATAGACCTTCCGCACACGAAAACGATACGAGGGGTAGAAATGCCGCAAATATTGTTGACACGACATATGTTGCTGTAGTAATATATCGCCCATGGCAGACGTGTTCCAGATCCTGGCCGACCCCACGCGACGGCGCCTCGTCGAGGCGCTGCGCACGGGCGAGCACTCGGTCAACGAGCTGGTCGACATCGTGGACATCGGACAGCCCGGTGTCTCGCGACAGCTGTCGATCCTCCAGGATGCCAACTTCGTGGTCGTCCGGCCCGAGGGCCGGCGGCGGCTCTACGCCCTCCGCCCCGAGCCGTTCTGGGAGCTGAACGAATGGATGACCACGTACCGCGGCGTCTGGGAAGCACGGCTGGACAGATTCGGGGTGGAGCTCGACCGGCGACGCCGGATGCGGGCCAAGGACAAAGACAATAAGGAGAGACGCAAGTGACACAGACAGGTGCGCACACCGCAGCAGCTGGCAAGAAGACGAAGGTGCAAGGGCTTACGCCATGTTTGGTGTTCGTCAATCGCGCCGAAGAGGCGGTCAACTTCTACGTTTCGCTCTTCGACAACTCGAAGGTCGTGAGCATGGTGCGCAGTGAAGGGAACGAAAAGATGCCCGAAGGTACGCTGATGCATGCCTCCTTCGAGCTCAACGGACGTGAATACACCGCCTTTGACGGTGGGCCGTCTTTCTCGTTCTCCGAGGGGATCTCCCTGATGGTGACCGTCGAGACGCAGGACGAGATCGACAGGCTGTGGACGGAACTGACCGCCGGCGGCGGCGAGGAAGGCCCGTGCGGCTGGCTGAAGGATCGGTTCGGACTCTCGTGGCAGATCGTCCCCGCCGCGCTGGGCGCGATGTTGAGTGATTCCAAGCACGGGAACACCGCGAAGGCACTGGCAGCGATGCTGAAGATGAAAAAGCTCGACATCGCAGCTCTCGAGAAGGCGTATCGGAGCCCCGCGTAGCTTGGCTCCGAAGACACAGGATGCACGCCGCCGGGTCACGCTCGAGCGAACGTTTGCCGCGCCTATCGATGAGGTGTGGGAGCTCTGGACGACCAAAGAGGGAATCGAGTCCTGGTGGGGACCGGACGGGTTCGCCGTCAAGGTCCATCAGCTCGATCTTCGGCCCGGCGGCGAGCTCGTCTACGCCATGACCGCCACCGCTCTCGATCAGATTGAGTTCCTGAAAAAGGCAGGAATGCCGGCGACCACGGTGAGCCGGCTGACTTACACCGAAGTCGTTCCTCCCCGCCGTCTGGCCTACAGCCAGACGGCCGACTTCATACCCGGCGTCGAGCCCTACGAGGTGCCGACGACCGTCGAGCTCGAGACGACCCCGCAAGGCGTGCGTATGGTCTTGACCTTCTCCGCGATGCACGACGAGCACTGGACGAACATGGCGGTCATGGGTTGGGAGAGCGAGCTGGGCAGACTGGAGAAGCTCCTCAAGGCCTGACGACCCGATTCCGCACTTTTGGCGCCAACGGGGCGTTTGGACCACCGCATTTCCATCCCGTTGGCGCCAACGGGGCGTTATCAGGTCACGCACCTGAGGCTCCGCGGCAGATAAACAAACCGACCGTCGGTCTGTTATAGCTTTGTGCTCGCGATCTGGTTTTTCCTCAGCTTCATCGGACCCGAGCTCAAGCTCCCGGACGCGACCCTGCGCCTCTCCCCCTTCTACTACTACGGCACGCCGCTGCTGCACGGGCTGCAGGTGTGGTCGGTGGTCGGAGTCGTCGCGGTCGCCGCCATCGCTTTGGGCCTGGGCACGTTGAGGTTCGCCCGCAAAGACATCGGCGTCTAGCTCGCATTTCCCGACGGGACGAATCGTGACTCGATAGCGTGTTGGGCATGGACTTGGCGCGTGCGGTAGTGCTTGTGGAAGGGGTCAGCGACCAGCTTGCGGTCGAGGCGCTGGCTGTGCGTCGGGGTCGGCGCCTTGATGCTGAGGGCATTTCTGTGGTGCCGATTGGAGGATCGAAGAACATCAAGACCTTCCTGGACAAGTACGGCCCTCAAGGCTTGAACGTCAGGCTTGCCGGCCTCTATGACGCCGCCGAGGAAGGTGACTTCAGACGCGGCCTCGAACGGGCCGGCCTCGGCTCCAACCTAAGTCGCACCGACATGGAGCGAATCGGCTTCTTTGCATGCGTCGCTGACCTGGAGGACGAGCTGATCCGGGCACTAGGGGCCGCGGCGGTCGAGAAGGTCATCGAGGCCAACGGTGAGCTGGATGCATTGCGAAGTTTCCAAAGGCAGCCTCAGTGGCGAGGACGCTCGCGCGAGGCACAGCTCAGGCGGTTCTTCGGCACACACAGCGGACGGAAGATCGAATCAGGGGCGTTGCTCGTCGACGCCCTGGATCTCGCCCAGGTGCCTCGGCCTCTGGACCTTGTGCTCGCTCATCTCACTCTCGTTTGAACGGGCAGCTGGTGAGGTGGTCGTCGACGATCCCGACCGTCTCGAGAAACGCATAAACGATTGTTGAGCCGACGAACGTGAAGCCGCGGCGCTTGAGGTCCTTGCTGACGCGATCCGACAACTCGGTAGTGGGGCGGATGCCGGCGAGGGTTCGAGGGTGATTGACGATCCGGGTTCCACCTACCCAGTTCCACAGATACGCGGCGAACGACCCGAATTCGCCTTGCACGCGTAGGAACGCTTGCGCGTTCGTCCGGGCGCCGTAGACCTTGAGCCGGTTCCGAATAATGCCCTCGTCCTCGAGAAGTCGCTCGAGGCGGCGGTCATCGAACTTCGCCACCTTGACCGGGTCGAAGGCAGCGAAGGCGCGCCGGTAGCCGTCGCGGCGGTTGAGGATGGTGGCCCAGGACAGGCCTGCCTGGGCGCCTTCGAGGACGAGCATCTCGAAGAGGTAGCGGTCATCGTGCGAGGGGACACCCCACTCTTCGTCATGGTGCTTGCGCATGGCCGGCGAGCTTTCCGCCCACGGGCACCTCTTTTGTTTCATGCAGTAGATTTCAACAGGTGAAAGCAACTCCCTTCAATCAAAGGACGATCGATGAGTTCAACGCCAAGCATGGGCTCGGCGTCGGCCCTTTTGGCGACCACGTCCTGCTGATGACTGCGCGAGGAGCCAAAAGTGGCGACATCATCACCACCCCCCTTGTTTACGGCCGAGAAGGCGGCGACTACGTCATCGTGGCTTCCAAGGGCGGGGCGCCCCAGAACCCGATGTGGTTCGGAAACATCAAGACCAACGATGAGGTCGAGGTGGAGGTGGCGAAAGCCGGCGGCACCGAGAAGTTCAAGGCCCGAGCGCGGGTAATCGACAGCCGGCCCGAACGAGACCGCCTCTACAAGGAGATGACGAAGATCTGGCCTGCGTTTGCGGATTACCAGACGAGGACGGAGCGCTTGATTCCCGTGGTTGTCCTGAAGCGCCAGCGCTAACCTCATGGCGCGGCTGGTATCGCCTCGCCGAACAGGAAGATTGCAACGACCTCAACCAGAACCCAAAAGAGATACCCGCCAGACACCAAGGCACCGATGATTGCCCCAGCCTGGGCGCGGCCTCCACCAGTGAGTCTGCCGGGCGCGGCATTGATGTGGCGAACCGCAGCTAACCCAACCCAGAAAGCTGCAGGGCCGAGCAGCACTCCAAAAGGCCAAATAAGTACGACGGCCGCGATACCCAAGATAAGCGCTATTCCCGCGCGGGCCTCGACTACCGGCGGTCCAGACATCTCCTGTGCGTTAGCGGGGGCGACCCGCAGGAGATGGGTTCGCATCATCGCGCTCCCCAGGCCGCCGGTTGCAGCGGCCGCCGCGGCGCCAACTACGAGCAGGCCGATGAACGCGCCGACACCCGGCCGGTATGGACCCCATTTCCATCCGGCCGCAATCGAAGCCAACAGCAGGGAGGCTTCGAAGGCGCTTCCGGCCACGAACAAGGCTCCCATCACGTTCACGCGCGGTACCTCGGTTTTTCTATCTTCCGATCCGGCTGACTGCCAAACGCGCACATCACGGTTCGAGTTACGGACTCGAGGAGTATTCCGAGATTCGAACGCCCACCTGTGGCTTGGTCGCGTCGCACAATTGAGGTCTATGCGCGGACTGCCTCGATAGGTTGGACAACACCACCCTCGCACGGGCCACGATGGGAACCTCGCTGGGGTTCCACATCGTTTTCGCGGTACTCGGCGTCGGACTGCCACTTCTCATGTGCGTCGCGGAAGGCCTTGCCTTGTGGCGACGCGACGAAGCCTGGATGGTGCTCGCTCGGCGGTGGTCCAAAGCGTTTGGGATTCTCTTCGCCGTCGGCGCTGTCTCGGGTACCGTCCTGTCCTTCGAGCTCGGCCTCCTCTGGCCGCGCTTCATGGCGTTTTCGGGTGGCATCTTCGGCCTTCCTTTCTCTGCTGAAGGGTTTGCCTTTTTCATCGAGGCCATCTTCCTGGGCCTCTACCTCTATGGCTGGGATCGGCTCGGTCCGGTCAAGCACTGGCTGACGTCAATACCCATCGCACTCAGCGGGGCCGCGAGCTCGGTGTTCGTGGTCATGGCCAACGCCTGGATGAACACGCCGGCCGGATTCCGTCTCGGCCCTGACGGCCAGCTGGCATCGGTCGATCCGCTGGCGGCAGCCCTCAACCCATCGACCGCGACCGAAGACCCTCACATGCTGGTGTCGGCCTATGTGGTCACCGGATTCCTCGTCGCCGCCGTTTACGCGGTGGGCCTGCTGCGTGGGCGCAACGACATCTTCCACCGGCGCGGCCTCGCCTCAGGCATGGCGATGGCGGCGGTCGCGATAGTGCTGGCGGGCGTGACCGGCGACTCCAGCGCGCGTTTCGTGTACGAAGCTCAACCGGCCAAGTTCGCCTCCATGGAGGGCATCTACAAAACGCAGCGCGGCGCTCCGATACACCTCGGCGGAATTCCGAGTGACACTGAACACAGGGTCCTGTATGCGATCGAAATCCCGAAACTGCTGAGCTTCCTGGCCACGTTCGATCCGAACGCCGAGGTGCGTGGCCTGGACACCTTTCCCGCCGCCGACCGCCCCAATCCTGTCCTGGTGCATCTGTCTTTCGACGGCATGGTCGGCCTCGGAATCTTCATTGGACTCTTGGCCGCCGCGTTCTGGCTGTTGGCAATCCGGCGCCGGGCTGTGCCGACCCGGCGGCTCCTCCTCCTCGGACTGGTTGCGGCAGGTCCGGCGAGCGTGGCCGCCATGGAAGCGGGCTGGTTCGTCACCGAATTCGGGCGGCAGCCCTGGATCGTGTACGGCGTCATGCGGACGTCGGAGGCCGCGACCACCGCGCCCGCCCTCGGCTTGACATTCGCGATCTTCATCGCCATCTACGCGGGTCTGGCGATCACCACAGCTCGCCTGTTGCTGTTCCTGGCCGCCCGTACACGCAATGCCCCATGACCACTTCCGAGCTGATTGCAGGCATTCTCTGGCTCTCCCTTACCGCCTATGCGGTCCTCGCCGGAGCTGACTTCGGTGGAGGGGTCTGGGACCTGTTCGCAAGCGGCCCGCGCGCCAAGGAACAGCGCCTCGCTGTCGCCGAGGCGATGGGACCCGTCTGGGAGGCGAACCACGTGTGGCTGATCTTCATGATCACCGGCCTCTTCACCGCGTTCCCGGTCACTTTCGGAGTCTTGGCTCTCGCGCTGTACGTTCCCCTCACTATCGCGCTCGCCGGCATCGTCCTTCGCGGCGCGTCCTTCGCGTTTCGGGCGCATGGGGCGGACGCTGTCGGGCCGATGTCGACGTGGGGCGTGGTGTTCGGAGTGGCCAGCATCGTCACGCCGTTCTTCCTCGGCACCGCGGCGGCAGCCGTCGCCTCGGGCTCGATTCACGCTCCAGGCGGCCGGCTTGCCAGCGGATTTCTCGACGGCTGGACCACGCCGCTGGCGATCGTGATCGGACTCCTCTCGCTCTCGATATGCGCGTATCTCGCTGCGACCTACTTGATGGTCGAGAACGAGGACCGACCTGCATTGCTCGGCGACTTCCGGCGCCGAGCCGTTGCGGCAGCATTCGTGTCGGGTGTCCTTGCTCTGCTGGCGCTTGCCATCTCGCTCTTCGATGACCAGCTGCTGCTCAAGTCGCTGACCGGCCGGGGACTGCCGCTTTTCGCGCTGGCCTTGCTAAACGGACCGCTGGCGCTGTGGGCCGTGTGGCGCTCGCGGCCTCGACTCGCAAGAGTCGCCGTCATCGGCCAGGTGGTGCTGGTGCTGTGGGCCTGGGCTCTCGGCCAGGGGCCGTACCTGGTCCCACCCGACCTCACGATCAAAGCGACGGCCGCTCCGGAGGGCACGTTGACGGCGATGCTCATCGTCATCACCGTCGGCGGGCTTCTCCTCATTCCGTCGCTGTGGCTGCTGTTCCGTGTGTTCAAAGCGCGCAATCCGCAAGCCCGCGCTTAGGACCTCTGCGAAGATGGAGCGCGATGAGCGAGATTCTTGACGCGGCGCAGTCGATCGCCGGGACCATCGTCGCCGACCGCCGCACCATCCACGCCAGTCCGGAGCTCGCCTATCAGGAAAAGGAAACCTCCGCACTGGTCGAAGCCCGGCTGAGCGACCTTGGCGTCGAACATCGGGGTGGAGTCGGCGGGACCGGGGTCGTCGGGCTGGTGCGCGGTGCTCGACCTGGTCCCACCGTCCTGCTTCGCGCGGACATGGACGCGCTGCCGATCACAGAGGAGTCGGACGCGCCCTACGTCTCGCGGCGCGTGGGCGTCATGCATGCATGCGGACACGACGCGCATACCGCGATGCTGCTCGGAGCCGCGCGAATCCTCCAGGAACGGCGAGCTCAGTTCGATGGCTCGGTGAAGCTGATGTTCCAGCCCGCGGAAGAGGGCGGCGCCGGCGCCGTGAAGATGATCAACGAAGGATTGCTCGACGATCCGCCGGTTGATGCCGCGTTTGCAATCCACACCGGCCACGACTTTCAGACCGGCACCATGGTTGCCAGGGGTGGGCCCCTGCTGGCGGGTGCGAACTCTTTCACCATCACCGTGACGGGGCGCGGCGGCCATGCGTCCCGCCCCCACACCACTGTCGACCCTGTCGTCGTCGCGTCGCAGATCGTGGTCGCCCTGCAGACTCTTGTCAGCCGGGAGGTCGAACCCGGCGTGCCGGCGGTCGTCACCCTTGGCGCGCTGCTCGCCGGAACCGCCTTCAACATCATCCCGGACCGGGCGCAGATCCTGGGGACGGTCCGGACTTATGACGCCGGCGTGATGGAGCAGCTCGAGGCCAGGATCGAATCCGTCGCCCAAGGTGTGGCTTCTGCGCTCCGCGCGGAGGCGAAGTTCGAGATCCACATGCATTACCCGCCAACGATCAACAACGAGGCGATGGTGGAGCTGGCGGGTGGCGCTGTGCGCCGGCTGGGTCTCAACGTCGTGCAAGGGTCGCCGATCATGGCCGCCGAGGATTTTTCGTTTGTGCTGCAGCGAGTCCCAGGTGCGATGTTGATGCTGGGTGTCAAAGACCCGAGCTGGACTGATCCGAAACCCGCGCACACCGCGCAGTTCGATCTGGATGAAGACGCGCTCCCGTTAGGTACGGCTGCCTATGCCGCGATGGCGCTGGAGTTCCTGCACTCCTAGGAACCGGGCGTCCGGTGTTGTGCCAGAATCTGGCGCCGTGCCAGAACATGTGACTCCATCCGTCGAAACCATCGCCACCGTTCGGCGGTTGGTCAACGGCTACCAGGTCAGCCAGGCGATCCACGTACTCGTACGCCTCGAAATCCCGGACCGGCTGACCGAAGGGCCGCGCTCGGCTTCCGACCTGGCGATTGAAGCAGGTGCGCACGAGCCATCGCTGTATCGATTGCTTCGCGCGGTGGCGGCGATTGGGGTGCTGGAAGAGCTGCCTGAGCACCGCTTCGCGCTGACGGAGCTCGGCGAAGCCCTGCGTTCGGACGCCGTGGGCTCTGTGGCCGGTTGGGCCGCGTTTATCGGCCGTCCCTACGACTGGAACGTCTGGGCGCGCCTATTCGACGGCGTGACGACGGGCGAGCATCCGTTCCGGCTCGAGCACGGCATGGGCGTTTGGGAGTACCGGCAGCAACGCCCGGCAGAGGTGGCCATCTTCAACCGCGCCATGAACTCGGTCACCGGCGCGATCAGCCCCGGCGTGGTGGCCGGCTATGACTTCTCGAAAACGGCGGAAGTGGTCGATGTCGGCGGCGGCGGCGGCCTCTTGGTTACAGAGATTCTCAAGGCCAATCCAGGCCTACGCGGCATCCTCTTCGACCTGCCGGGCACCATCGCGGATGCGCATGCGTTTGTAAACAGCTCCGGCGTCAGCGATCGCTGTGAGCTGGTCGGCGGCGATTTTTTCAAAGCGGTCCCGTCCGGCGCTGACATGTACATGCTCAAGTCGATACTCCACGACTGGTATGACAAGGAGGCGGCCGCGATCTTGACGACGGTCCGCGCCGCGGCTCGGCCGGACAGCGTCCTTCTTGTCATCGAGCCGGTGATCGCCGGGCCAAACGAGGGCCCGTGGCCAAAGTTCGCCGACCTGAACATGATGGTCACCGCGGGCGGGCGGGAGCGGACTCGCGAGGAGTGGGACCAGCTCTTTGGCAGCGCCGGCTGGCGGCTCGATGAAGTGCGCCCTGCCGGCATGTCTTCTATCCTCGTCGCCCGACCCGCCTGAGGTGCTCTTACTCGCTCCTATAGTCAGCACATGGGCGAGGTGCCGACCCCGGCCTGGATAACAAGCCGGGGTGTGAGCGGTCCGACCTATCTGATCAATCGGTACTCGGGAAGGGGCGCGCTCGTCATACCCGGTCTACTCTTCGTTGTCCTGGCGATCTTGTTTCTCGTCACCGGGCGACCTGACCTGTTTCTCGGAACAATCGCCATCGGAGCGGTGGTCACCGCAGCGACCTGGTTTTCCGTTTCTCGCTTCCGGTTCATGCCTTGACCAGGTCGTCGAGGCGCACAAGGCGATTGATCAATATCTGTTACGTCAGGCAGTTACACGCACCTGACTTTGCGAGACGGTCACGGTGGCAGCATTCAGATTCAAACCTCCGCGACCCTGCCGCATGTCCGCCCTCAGGTTGTCAGGGGGATCATTCAAGGATTGGAGCGGGGCATGACGCTCGATGGCAGCGTGGCGAGAGAGCTTGGCCTCAAGATCCAGAAGCTGTGAAGCTGACTTTGGGTCCGGCATGCTCTTCCTGCTCTTCGTCGTAGTCCTTCCCGCGCTTCTCACAGGGGTCGGTGCTGCGCTCCTGGCAGTCGCGTTCAGGAGGAGCGGGAAGCCACGACTGTTGTGGATCGCCGGCGCGGTCGTTCCGCTCCTGGCGACCGGAGCGTTGATTCTTGTTACTGCCGGAGGAGGCGGCTACTCCCCCCTGGGCTCTCTCGATCAGATGATCGTCGCTTCGGCGGCCGCACTGGTGGGGGGATTCGTGTTGGTGTTGAAACCGCCCGCCGGCCGCCGCATCGCGGCCGTGCTGCTCGTCACGGTGTACCCGTTAGCGCTTCTCGCGCTCATCTTTGCAGGGGCGCATCAAGGGGTGTCTGTGAAGTGGGAGTAACCCGGCGGGAAGTCACGCCACCGCCTGGATCGTTCGGAACAAGGTTTGCCGGCCACCCAGAAACCTGAGAGGCGACGTACCTTTACGGCCTGATGGCGGCGCACCCGCGTTCCCTAAAGGAAACGCTCTTACGGTTCTACAGGCTCACGCATGAACGGTTGTTGACGGCGGCGGAGGGGCTGTCTCCCGAGCAATTTGTGTGGAGCGCAGGTCTTAGCCTTCACTCGGTCGCCTGGCAGCTGTGGCACGCCGCCCGCTGGGACGATGTCATCGCCTCCTACTTTCACAGGGCCCTGGGCCACGACCCTCGTAAACAGGTATGGGAGCGAGACTCGCTGGCGCAACGATGGTCCTTCCCTGCCGAATCGATGGGGCTCCGCGACACAGGAACCAAGATGTCGGACGAGGGGGCGGAAGATCTCCGCTTCCCGGATCAGAAGGAAGTAATCCGCTATGCCAAGCTCGCCTTCGCCTACGCGGACGAGGCGATCGAGCTGATACCGGACGATCTGCTCTTGGCGGTTCCCAAGGATGATCCGGATGGCGACAGCAGGCTCGACAACATCCTCATCTACCTCGAGCACCTGAGCCGCCATCTCGGGATGATCGAATCGATTCGCGGACTCGAGGGGCTGGTCGGCTCTTCCACCCGCTGACGACGGCCGCGTTGGGCCAAAGCGGATCTTGTCTGCCTGTCGAACTCGAGGCTTGCGCGCCGCAAACCCTCAACGCGGCTCTAGGCGTCGAATGATTCGTCTAGTGCTAGAGCATGGCGCCGACCCGAATGTGATCGAAGGAAAAGGACGAAGTTCCTATGACAGCCCTCAGGTGGGCCCAGAATTACGGTCGCTTTGAGATCGTTCGGCTGCTTCTCGAAGCTGGAGCTGACCCGGCCCCCAGCTCGGCTAGGTAGCGCTTAGTGGAGTTTCCACCTGATATCGGCAGTGAGGACAAATGGGTTGTCGGGCCGAGTTTCACGCTCTTGCGGATCGAGGGAACGGGGGACGTGTATACACTATTTGGGAAGGCCAAGTCTTCTTGATTTCGCCGCCGCACCATCAACCACTTGCGATGGAGATCGTTGGATCGCAAATGACACCCGCGCGGTGCTAGTGCCGAATTGACACGGTGCCGGCTCGGAGACAACGGCTGGTCGAACGCCTTCAGCGATCCGGGCGCTGCACCCAGCCGAGGTTACTCAGGCGCTGCAATAACGTCTCGTCAGCCGTTATAAACACCGTGCCGGCCGCCTCCGCGGTCGCTGCATAGAGCATGTCGTAGACGGGGTGGTTGTCGTAACGACGCGACATCTCCCAAGCTCTGTCGAGATGGCGGCGATCGCTAACGGTCTGAACCGGCAACCGTGTGAGAAGGCCATACGCAGTGTCGGCAGCGGCTCCCGTCCATCGACGTCTTCGCACACCGGACGCAAGGGCACTAGCACATTCGACGAAGAGCAGTTCCGGGGCCAGCAATGCCTCGTTGCTCCGGATCAGGCGGCGGAGGGTCTCCATTGACCGCGATTTGGGGTCGGCGCCCGGCGCGATCCAGTCGATCACGACGCTTGCGTCAACGACCGCGACGACCAGCCACCTCTTCCAGCCTGCGTCGGCGCTCCTCGATCACCAGGTTGGCGGCCGAGGAGCCTCTCCCCCGCCTCGTGCGCATCGCCGCTTCCGCATGAGCTGCCCATTCAGCGAGAGGTAGCGATCCCTTTCGGTCGCCGGACAAGGCCTCGACATCGCCTCGGCTGACAACAAGTCGACTGCCTCGTCTTCGAGCCGAGAGCCGGCCCGACCAGACCCATCGCCGGATCGTCTCAGTTGTCCGGCCGGCTAACCGTGCAGCGGCTTTGACGTCTAGATCGTCCGATGGTGACGGTTTCACAGCTCCATTCTACTACACTATTTCGGAAGCATAGTGTAGAAGAAGCCCCCAAGTGGGACGCTATGGCGTTTACACGGCGCTGTATTCGTTCGGCCGGTAGGTCCACCGTTGAACCAGCGGATTCCGAACGTTTGGTGCCAGACGTGCGGTTCACGAGGCGGTGTAGCGCACGTCTGTCGTCAGACGTGCGTTTCGCCCGGGAGGTGGTAGCCCAAACAGGACGCTATTCGAACGGCGTGGACCGACTCGAAAAGCTGTTGGCCGTAGATATATCGGCCACCCTCACCAATCTGGGTCAGGGGGATGTTCAGCCCAGGTCGACAAATAGCTGGGGCGGTCAGCTCGCTACGGTCGCCGCGAGATGGCCCCGCGCGTCCCGCGGTAGGCGGCGAGCGTGCCGCCAAGGCCAATCAGCGCGAGAAAGACGTCGGTAGTCCACGCCACGAGCTCGTGAGATTGCTGGACGGTGAGCGCCGCGTAAAGGGCCAGCCACGCCAAGCCAACGACGTACGCCAGCGGCACCACTGTGGTGCTCGGGCGCGCGATGATCCAGAGACCCAGAGCCGCCGCGACCGCGCTCGCTGCGATCGTTACGACCACCTGAACCGGATCGACCCTGAAGATGAGCGATGTCGCGGCGGCGAGAAGAGCCGAGACGACCCAGAGGATCCCAGCCGTCCGCAGCCAGTTCATCGATCGCCTCCGAACGCATCCGTTCCGTGTGAAATAGTCCTGGCGTTGCTCATTCCGGGATGTTTCCGGATTGGGTGCCCATCGTGTAGGGCGTGTAAATGCCTTCGTAGTTGACCGTCATGTTCATGCCAGCCGAGGCGTGCGCAAGGACATGGCAGTGGAGCATCCAGATCCCGGGGTTGTCGGCTTTGAACGCGACGTCCCAGGTCTCGCCCGGCGCGACCAGCACCGCATCCAGGTGGATCGGCGCGCCCGTGAGGCGGCGGCCATTCTTGGCCAGGACCGAGAAGACGTGGCCGTGGATGTGGATCGGGTGGAACTTCGGGCTGTTGTTGACAATGTGGTGGCGAACCAACTGTCCCTCGCGGACGTGGATCGGCGGCACATACGGTGATGCCATGCCGTCAAAAGTGTCCGAGAAATCAAAGCTCCCATTGCGGAACCCGGGCGCACCGCCGAGAACGATCTCGCGGGTCACGTCGTACTGCGGGGCATCAGCGACGGCGTCTTGCGCCGGCAGGCCGTAACGGGTGAGGTCGAAGCTGGGTAGTGAAGAGACGTTGACGGAAGGCAAGAGACCAACGCCGATCGTCACGCTGGCGGTTGCGGGCGTGCTCCAGGGGAACAGCGCGGTCCCCTTCAACCCCGCCAGGCGTACAGCACCCGTGTTGGGCATGGTGAAGATGATGTCGGCGCGCTGCCCCATACCCAGTGGAATGCGCTCAGGACCAAGCCGCTGGGGAGCGTTGAGGTCGTGTCCGTCGAGCGCCGCCATCACGTAAGGGACGCCGGCCAGCACCGGAGTTATGGGGGCGCCGTCAAAGCCTGGCACCACCGCATTGGTGATGCGGAGCCGCACCGTGTCGCCCGGCGCAGCGCGCAAGTGAAGGCTGTCTGTGCCGTTGACCGCGATCGCGTCGCTGCCCGGCTGAGTGTGGACGAGCAGGCTGTAGTCGCGCACATTCGCCGCCGGCGCTTCTTTCGACTCGACCACAATGGATCCGATCAGGCCGCGGGCGATCTGATGGCTCGTGTCCTGGTGCGAGTGGTACCAGTAGGTGCCCGCGTCGCTGGCGACGAATTCGTAGGCGAACGTCCCACCCGGCTTCACCGCGTCTTGCGTGATGCCGGCGACGCCGTCCATGGCGTCGGGGACCCTCATGCCGTGCCAGTGAATCGACGTCGCGGCAGGCAGGTGGTTGACGAGCGTCACGCGGACCCGATCGCCCTGCCTGACACGGAGCTCCGGTCCGGGAACGGTGCCGTTGTAAGCCCACGCCTGCAGGCCTCTCGTCATGGTGACTCCAGCGGTCAGCGTGAAGCTCTCGATGGTCTCGGTCCCGGCGATCGCGGCCAGATCGGCCACCGAGTGCGAAGTCTGGCCCGCAACGAATGGCGCGGCGTTGTAGGCGTGCGGCATTGGTGTCAGCGCGCCGCCAACACCTCCGAACGCCATCAGAGGTGCAAAAAACAAAGCCGGCAGGTTGGTCAACGCAACGCGGACACGGCCGCGTCTTTGCGCGGGCCGACGGCCCAGGTGCAGGATGAACAGTGCGCACGCAATCGCCTCCAACAGGGTCGCCGCGAAATCAGGAAAGGCGATTGTCTCCGGGCGCCAGGGAACCGGAGCGATCGGCAGGCCGATCGTGCGCGACATCACCCATAGGCCGATGACCGCCAGCGTGCCAAGGAGCGCGGCTGAGTAAAGACGACGGCTTGGTACGACGACCAGAGAGACCCCCAAAGCGACCTGGGCGGCGCCGAGCAAGATGAAGAAGATTCCGTATGGCAGGTACTCGGAGACGTGATCGGGAGTGGCAGCGAAATGGATCGCCGCGGCGCCCAGTGTCAGCAGGGCTGCGGAATAGCTCCGGGCCGCGCTTCTAGGTTTGGTGCCGTGCCGCGATTGGAAATGAGGTGCGTCGACATCAGTCCCCAGACCCCGATCGAGCTCGCCCGCCCCTTCTCGCTCGACACCGGTTGTGGTCATGACGTTTCCAGTCCCTGCATTTGCGAGTGTCGGGCGGATGGCGACCCTGCAGAGCGCGGCTCGAGAACCTTGCAGTCGGCTAGGTAAGCGTCAATCAGCTCATGAGGGTGATAGCCGGTGAGCTCATCGCGCAGCCGCTGTGCGCTCTGCTTCCAGCGCGGCTCGCTGAGCAGCCGCTCGGCGGCGCGCCGGATAGCGTCGGGCTTCGGGCTCTCCGTCCGCAGGTTGATGCCGACGCCGAAGTAGTCGACGCGCGCGTTGACGTCATTCTTACCCTCGCGGATGCCGGCCGCGAGGATCGGCACCCCCTTGCTCAGGCTTAGCAGGACGCTGCCGTAGCCGCCGTTGCAGACGAAGAGGTCGGCGCGTTCGAGCACCGCGGCGAAGTCGACATAGTCCTCGATGACGATGTTGTCCTGCGGGTACGACCGTCGGAGCTCCTCCGTGTGGCTGTGCCCGGTCGCAACAATCAGGAGGGCACCGCTGTCCCTCAGCGCCTCGAGTGCCGGGATGATCAACTTGCTGGAGTCCTTGTTGTCGAGCGTGCCCTGGGAAACGAGGATCACGCGCTGGTTGGCTTCGAGCTTCTGTGGGTATGGGAAACGCCCGGAGGTTGCGGCGCCGTGGGGCAGCAGCGGCCCAACGAATCTAAACTTCGGGTTGACTTCTCGACGCGCGTACTCAAAGCCCGGTACGCCGCTCTGGAAGAAGACGTCCGCGGCGCGGTAGAACTCGTTGTAGATCGAACCCTTGACAGGGGCGAGGCCATGGGTGGCGAGCACGCTGTTATAGATCGCCGTCCCGCGGGTGAGGACCATGCGGTCCATCACCGTACCCATGACGCGGTGAAGGAGCCGGCCCGCCGCGGTCCTTGCTGGCTTGAGACCGACGAAGTTCGGCGGCACGTCCTTGGAGGTCGCGAGCACAGGGCCCGGGCCGACGGCGCAGACGTGCTTGCGGAGCGCCTCGTGGACCAGCCTGGCTGCCATGAAGGCGCCGTCGCAGAAGAGGACGTCGAAGGGAAAAGTCTGATCGATCTCGCGGATGTCTTCGAAGTACTTCTCGACGTTGCTGACGAAGACATGTTCGAAGTCGAACCGGATGAGGGCGGGCCCGCGCAGGCGGGCGCGCTCGGGGAAGAGGTCGGCGATGTTGTCGCCGTTGATCTCCGTCGCCCGATCGAACGGGAAGTGCGGGATGCTCAGCCGTTCCAGCTTCGCGGCGTAGTTTCGGCCCGTGTACCAACGGACATCGTGGCCTGCTTCCCGTAGATGCACCGCGATGCCAGTGAGTGGGATGAAATGCCCGTCGGCTGCAACGGTCGCGAAAAGAATCCTCATGAGTTTTACCTTCTGAAGTTTGGCGGCTACACTAGTGGAGCCACTAGTGTAAACTCTATCGAGTGAATGTCAAGCCCCCCGCAACGAGAGCAGGCAGGCGCGAGAAGGCCGCACAGACCCGCGTACGCATTCTCGAGGCGGCCTACCGTCTCCTCTGCGCGGGCGGCTACGAAGCGACCACCATGCAGTTGGTCGCCGAGGCGGCGGGGGTTGCAGTGCAGACCGTGTACTTCGTCTTTGGAACCAAAGCCCGCCTCCTGGCCGATGTGGAGAACCGAGTGGTCCTCGGGGACGCTCCTTTGGACCCATTGGGCCGGCAGCCGTGGGTGGCCGAAATGCAGCGGGAGACCGACCCAAAGCGGCTGCTGGCGCTCTTCGTCGAGGTCAGCACCGATATCGTGAGCCGCATCAGTCCGTTCGTGGCGGCCGTCGGGCCGGCCCTGCCCAACGATCCCCAATCGGTCGCGGCACGCGATCGAGGTCGTGATGAGTTCTTTGGCGTCGTCATCGATCGCCTGGCAGAGCTCAGGGCGCTCCGCGACGGATTGACGCCGGCGCGCGCTATCGACATCATCCGAGTCGTGAACACCGTCGAGGCCTACGCGGACCTCACGACCCGACGAGGTTGGACAGTGGTCGAATGGAAGCAGTGGTTGACCAATTTGCTTCGTGTGCAGCTGTTGGCCCACCCGTAGAGGCCTCCGAAGCTCCCGAGGCACCTCGAGACCTCCGCGTCAAAAGGATGCCTACCAAGCTCAGGGGCAATAACTCCGGCCAGCCTGCTATCAGATTCTGTCATAGCGAGGTGTGGTAGCCCCGGCGGGGTTCGAACCCGCGATCTCAGCCTTGAGAGGGCTGCGTCCTAGACCACTAGACGACGGGGCCACATACCTGGTGGGCGGCGTTGGGGTCGAACCAACGACCTCTCGCGTGTGAGGCGAGCGCTCTCCCACTGAGCTAGCCGCCCCATGGGCCACCAATTCTACCTACCCTCGTACGATCCTCATCGATGGCCACCCCACTCGCGCAGCGTCATTGCGTTGCCTGCGAGCCGGGCACTCCCCCGCTCCCCAGAGCCGAGATCGACCAGCTGCTCGAACAGGTTTCCGGTTGGCAGATAGAAGAGGCGGATGGTCACCTCCGCCTGACCCGGACGGTCAAGTTCAAAGGATTCATGCCGGGCGTCGAGCTCATCAACCGGATCGCACCCATCGCCGAGGCGGAGAGCCATCACCCTGACCTGCTGCTGAGCTACGGCGCGCTGACCATCTGGCTGTGGACGCACGCCGCCGGAGGCCTCACCGAGAACGATTTCATCCTCGCTGCGCGCCTGGACCAGGCCATTTCACAAAGTCTTTACTGAGTTTCCTTTGATTTGTCGGTGTACGCGTGATAACTTCTGCGGGCTTGATGCACTTCTTCATCTGCTGGTTCTTCCATCAGAAAGAGCGCGAGGTACTGCTGAGTGGGATCCTGCCCGGGGGGATCGACGCCGTCGTCTTCTGCTGGCGTTGTGACCGGATGCGCGGGCGTGCCGTGAAGGTCCTACACATGACGCCGAGCGGTATCCGCGCCTAGAACCGCAAGCTCACCTCTCCAGGACGACGGCCGGATAGTCGTAGGCGCCTAACGTCGTCGCGCGCGGAAACTGCTTGGCGGCCAGGTCGCGGAGCGGCACGTCAACGGCCCAGGTGACGACCACGACAAGATCGCAGGCTGAGAGCTCGTCCGGCGACGTCACCGTGGAGAAGCTGGTCGAGTACGCACCCATGACCTGTTCGTCCCAGTGGACAAGGCAAGCTCGGCGGCCCGCTTCGTTGGCTCGGTCGATCACCGCCGCTGACTGCCGTACGGCGATCGAGTCCTGTGTGTAGCCAGGGACAAGGAACACCACTGCCGCCGCAGCGCCGAGGATGACCACCGGCGCCAGCACCAGCTTCCAGCGGTTCACCGCGGCGGCGATGAGGTAGGCGCATCCCGGCACGAGAAAGATGAAGAACCTCGGGTACATGTACGCGGGATGCAGCACGATCCAGAGAAATGCGATCCCCGCCGAGATGGTGATGAGCGCAAGCCACAACCACCGCTCTCGGCGCAATACCCACAGACCCAAGGCTGCGGGGCTGAGCCAGAACGCGATCGCCTGGAGGTCGGGCGCGCCGACGAGATAGAAGACAAGATCGCGCGGGAAGGTGGGATCGAAGACGCCCGGAATCAGACCGTGCTGCGTCAGGTCGACCCACAAAATGTAGGCATTGGCGCCGATTCCGACGATGAAGGCGACGAGCCACGCGGGAACCAACCTCCACAGCTCAAATCGTGAACGACGCGCGGCGACCCAAACGAAGTGCGCGACGAGGACGAGTCCCGTGAAGAAGTGGGCGGCGATGGCCAGCCCGAGCAGCACGCCGTATACCCACCGCGACCGGCCCGTCCCTGTGCGCGTCAACAGAACGGTCGCGAGCACGGCGCACAGGACGCCCAGGCTGTAGCCGCGCAGGTCGCGGCTGTTCACGACGAACATGGGATTGGTGGCGACGAAAACGCCGGCGCACGTGCCGGCTATGAGGCCGAACCGATTGACGAGGACAGCCGCCGTCACGCCCACAGTGCCAGCTGCCGCAAGCGCCGGTATCACCCGGTACACGACTTCCCACCGCGACCCGGTCGTCGAGTAGATGAGGTGGCTCAAGAACGAAACCAGCACATGGTCGTTGCCTGCGATGCCAAAGAGCGGGATCGTCGGCTGCTGAGAGTGCACCGCGAATGCGTCGAGCATTGACGGCGTCGCGACGAAGTTGGAGAAGGTGACTGCGGCGTCGTAGCCGAACGCTCGGCCCGACCCGATCAGGTATACGGCCGCAGTGGCAACACCGAGAATCGCGCCGACGAACGCGGACGGCGCGGGCGTATAGGCCTTCTTCGGGGCCGACTCGGACATCGGCCCCGAAGCTTAGCCGGTAGCGCCGCGACTACCCGCGGTCCGCGTGCACCTCCCGGTGTGCATTCATGCGCTGCCGCGTGTTCGGGGACCCACCCCCGCTCTCTTGCCGGTCGTTACCAGCGGTGTCGTTGTTGTCCTCGGCGGCCAGGCCGGCGAAGACGTCAGTGCGGTTCGAGAGGTTGCCCGAATTGGCCAGCACGACGAAGTGTCAGCTATCGGGGGTCAGCGCAACTTAGTGCGAGACAGCCTCTTCGGGGACAACGTCCTCGCCGGTATATGCCGCCGCCTGCATCCGGAACAGACGCGCGTAGCGTCCATCCAATCGCATCAGCTCCTCGTGCGTGCCCTCCTCGACCAGGCGGCCATGCTCCAGGAAGACGATGCGATCGGCACGCCGCACGGTCGAGAAGCGGTGGGAGATGTACACCGCGGTGCGGCCCATCGTGAGCGAACGCAGGCGTTCGAACAGGTCATACTCCGCCTGCGCGTCAAGCGCAGAGGTCGGCTCGTCGAGCAGCAAGATCTTCGCGTCGCGCATGAACGCGCGGGCCAGCGCCACCTTCTGCCATTCGCCACCCGAGAGATTCACACCGGCGTCAAACCATTTGCCGAGCGCTGTGTCGTAGCCATCCGGAAGCTTCGAGATGAGGTCATCCGCCCCCGCCTGCCGGCTCGCATCGACGATCGCTTCGCGGTCGGTGATGTGCTGCACGTTGCCGAGTCCGATGTTCTCCGACGCCGTCGCCTGGTAGTCGACGTAATCCTGGAACATCGCCCCGATCTGCTCGCGCAGATCATCCGGCTCGAAATCGCGCAGGTCGATGCCGTCGATCAGGATCCGTCCTTCCTTCGGGTCGTACAGCCTGCAGATCAGCTTGAACAGGGTCGTCTTGCCGGCGCCGTTCCGCCCGACGACGGCCAGCGTCTCGCCTGCTTTGACGGTGAAGCTCAAATCGGTGATGGCGTTCTTCTCGGCGCCCGGATACGCGAACGTCACGTTTTCGAACGTGATCTCTCCACGCATCCGCTCAGGCACCGCGACCAGAGCCGCCGCCACGGGCAAAGAGGTCTTCGTCGCCATCAGCTCGTAGAGGTTGTTGAGGTAGAGGTTGTGCTCGTACATGCCGGCGAAACCGCCGAGGAGCCCCTGGATCGAGCCCTGCACCGATTGCGCCGCCGCGGTGTACAGCGTCAGGTCCCCGAGGGTCAGCCGCCCGGCGATCGCCTGCAGCGCCACATATAGATAGGTGAGGGAAGTGGCAATCGTGCTCAGGTTGCCCAAGGCGAACCCCGTCATGTAGCGCCTCGCCACCTGACGCCGCTGGCTGGCGTAGAACGCCTCGGCGATTAGCTTGTATCGCCCTATGAAGTAGCCGCCCAGCCCGAAGAGCTTTACTTCCTTGGCGAAGGTGTCGGTGGTCACCAGGGTCACGAGGTAGTTCATGCGCCTGAGGAGCCGCGAGCCCCAGCGGGCGATGTTGTAGCCCCACCAGCCGTAGCGGGTGTCGGCGATGAAGGCAGGTATCGGGGACACGAGCGCGAGCAACGCGAGCAGCGGGCTCACCGCGACAAGGAGGGCGATCATCGTGACGAACGTCAGCAGCGTCTGCACGAGGCCGAACGCCGTCGAGATCATCATCACCGGACGGTTGATGGAGTCCGTCTGGGCGCGGCGCAAGAGGTCATACGAAGCCGGGTCCTCGTAAAAGGCGAGGTCGAGCGTCGCCGCCTTCTCCATCACCATCAGCTGGATCCGCATCGCCACGGCGTTCTGCAGAAGCTGCTGGGTGATGTTCCGGATCGTGCCGAGCAGCGCGGTGAGCGCGAAGAGCGCGAGCTGGAGGATGGCGAGAAAGACGATCGCGCCGATCGCGGTGAACGCCGGCAGCTCCCATGGCCCGATCGCGCAGCTGGCACCAGGTGAGGCGCACAGCGGCCAGACGCGGTCCGGCTGGTGGAAGTTGTGGACCGCGATGCCCTGCACAACCGCGTCGATCAGAAGCTTGGCCGTCCACGCGGCTGCGGCCGGCAAGACGCCCGCGACGGCCGTCGTGACGAAGAGCGCGAGGGTGGTGGCCGGACTCGCCTCCCACACCAACCGCAGCACACGCGGCAATGACGAAGCAGTGCCGGCGACCGACTCTTTGAGGCTCTGCCATCGGCCTCGAAGGTCCTTTGGGCCCTCCGGCATCGGCGGCTGCTCGAGCGAAGGGTCGCCGGTCAGGCCGCTGTTCGCTTGGCCGGTGTCAGGCTTCTGGCGGCGCCCGCGGAGCCAGTGAATCATCGAGGGCCCGCCGCCCTGCATCATCCCCATCAGATTGGGAGCTTACGGAACCAGGCTTGACAACAGGTCTGTTGCATCGTAATTTTGTAATTATGGACGAAAAAGAGTTCGGAACGATCAAAGGTTGGTTTGCCGGTAGGCTCCCGGACGGCTGGTTCACGGGAGTGGAGGTCACGATCGAGGATGACCAGATCGTGGTTCTCGGGGCGCTGCCCGAGCTCAAAGTCGGGTCGACGCCCGAAGAGAAGGAAGGCGCGGCGGCCGGCCGCATCTCGCGGTTCCGCGAGGAGACCCGCGGCGAGCGGATCGGAATCGCTCAGGAGGCCGAGGAGCGCTTCCACAAGTTCGTGACCTGGGGCGCGACGCTTGGCGGCGTGACCAAGCGATTCAACCCAGGTGGCGGCGGGCGTTCGAGCGGCGACCGGCGCGTGATGATCGGCCGGTGGTGGCGGCGCGGCCGCGGCCGGCATGGGGCGGCGACGCCGGGAGCTCCCACGACGACGAGCGGCACGCAGGTTTTCTAGTCCGAGAGCGCTCAAGCCCTTTCTCCCATTCTGCATCCCTTGGGGAGAGGGGCTTGGGCGCTACGTTACGTCCCGTCATGAAGACCTCTAGGGTCGAAGCTTTTTCCGATGGGGTGTTTGCCGTCGCGATCACCCTGCTGGTCCTTCAATTCGCGGTCCCTCAAGTGCAGTCCGGCCACCTGCTTGCCTCGCTCCTCGACCAGTGGCCGCAGCTGGTCACGTTCATCGCCAGCTTCCTCACTGTAGGCGTCGTCTGGGTCAACCACCACGCGATCTTCAAAGGCCTTCGCAAAGTTGACCGGACGATCCAGTTCATCAACCTCCTGCTGCTGCTCATGGTGGTGCTCGTCCCGTACCCGACCCAGCTGCTGGGCCACTATCTGAACTCCGGGTGGGACGGCTCTATCGCGGCGGCCTTCTACGGCGTCGTCATGACACTCATGTCGATCTCGTTTCAGGCGCTGGTCGCGTGGTCGCTCACACATCCGGATTTGCTCGACCCAAGCGTTCGCGCCAGGCGCCTCAGCTCGGTCATTCCTCGATTTGGGGTTGGCCTCGTCACCTACGCGGTGTCGATCGGGCTTGCGTTCGTGAGCGCCTGGCTCGTCGTCGCCATCTACGCCGCGACTGCCGTCTACTATGCCTTCAATCAGATTCCGTGGTTGGCTGACGAGGACACGTAGCTCACCGCCGAGTACATAGATCCGGTATGCCGGCTCGGGATGGTTCTCAGGAGTTGGGTCTGCTCGAAACCGGACTGAGCAGCCATCCTCTCCCAGCGCCCGTACGAGAACGGATGCGGAACCCAGGGATTGCCTTGGTCGGTTCCGTACTCGACGACGATCAGCTTTCCCCCGGGACGCAGCATCTTTCGCACCGACTCCAGGACCGGAGCCTTGTCGCGGACGAAATGCAACGAGTTGGCCATGACGATTCCATCCAGGCCCGATAGGCGGAGCGGGCGGGTGAAGTCCGCAACCTCTACGTCGACCGCGGTGTTGGGAAACCTCCTCCCCATCTGGTCGGCGAGCAGTTTCAACGCTCCACGGTCGCGGTCGACGGCGGTGATGTGCGCGCCGGGACCCAACAGGTCGGCCAGCGCGAGAGTGAAGTTGCCTTCGCCCGCACCCAGCTCAGCCCAGCGACCCCCACGCTCGGTGATCGCATCCTCCAGCAGCCCGACGAGGTCGGAGTGGTTCACGCCCGGGCTTTGGCGACCGACTGCCGCACCGCGGGCGCCACCTCTTCGGCGAAGCGCCGCATCGTGCTTTCCGGGTCGTCACCGCTGTCGCCTATGAGGTAGGTGTCCATGCCGCGCTCCAGGGTTAACGCGACGAAGAGCTCTGGCGGCAGATCGGCGCTCGCGTTCAGGATGCGACGAATCGACCGCGGGTCTCGCCCGGCGGCCCTGGCGGCTTCATCGATGCGGGAGTTCCCCTCGCCGAGGTCTTCTGGTTGGAGGCGGCCGAAGGACGGCACCCAGCCATCCGCGGCACGGCCGATGAGCGAGAGCATCCGGGGCTTGTAGGCGCCAAGCCAGATGCCCATCGGGTGAGCAGGCTTTGGCCCGGAGTGCACGCCGGCGAGCTGGTAGAACTTGCCCTCGAAGTGGACGCCTCGTTCGCCGCTCCACATCAGGCGGATGACCTGGATCGCCTCCTCGAGCGCAGAGACTGACTCGCCCGGAGTTCGGACAGGTCCTCCCATTGCCTTGATCGCGTCCCAAAACCCGCCGGCGCCAAGGCCAAGCTCCGCCCGGCCGCCGCTGAGCAGGTCTAGGGAGGCGGCGGCTTTCGCGAGGACGGCGGGCGGCCGCAGCGGCACGTTGGCAACGTCGGGAAAGACCTGGATGTTCTTAGTCCGCATCGCCATGGCCGTGAGCAGGGTCCAGGTGTCGAAGAACCGGCGCTGATAGGGATGATCCTGCACCCCGATGAGGTCGTAGCCGAGCTCGTCGGCCAGCTCCGCCAGGGCCAGCGGCCGGTCCGGCTGCGTGGCATCCGGCGTGATGAAGACGCCGAACCGTACGGGCTGGCCGTGGTCCACAGGAGTTAGAAGGCCGCCGCGGACGGCGCTATTTCAGTGTTTGCGCCGGAACAGCAATCGCCAGATCAGCAGGAGGATCACCGCGCCGACGAAAGCGATGACGATGTCGCCGACGATGCCGTACCCGATCGAGATGTTCAGGAGCCCGGCCAGCCAGCGGCCGATGATGGCGCCCAGGATCCCGATCACTATGTCCCAGAACCAGCCCCTGCCCTTGCCCATGACCACGCGGCTGGCGAGGAATCCAGCGATCAGGCCGACGAAGATGACGACGAGGATGTTTCCCACTGCGCTATTTAATCCGACTTTGCCGAATTCCTTGCTGGGAGCACAATAATCGGGCAATGACTACCGAGCAATATCACGAACCGCCCGGGGAGCTGACCAAGCAGGGACGGACCTTTGCACGGATGATCGCGTCCTTGCAGGAGGAGGCGGAAGCGATCGGTTGGTACGAGCAGCGGATCGCCCTGGAGAGCGACTTACAGGCCAAGGCGATCATGAACGACGCCCAGCAGGAGGAGTTCAAGCACTTCGCGATGGCGCTGGAGTTCCTTTCGCGGCGCAAGCCGAAGTGGCGCGTCGTCCTCCAGGACGTCCTGTTTCAGCAGGGCGACATCGTCGAGCACGGCGAGGAAGCAGAAGAGGACGAGAAGAAGGTCTAGGAAGGCCTGGACAAGGAGGTCGGGTAATGCGAGTGGCGTTGCTGGGTACTGGAAAGATGGGCGGCGCGATGGCCCTGCGGCTGTCGGCCGAGGGTCACGAGCTCACGCTCTGGAACAGGACACGAGAGCGCGCGGAGGCGCTTGGCGTCGGAAAGGTGGCGGCGACACCCGCGGAAGCGGTGGCGGCTGCCGAGATCGTGATCTCGATGCTCACCGACGCGAATGCTGTACGGGCGACCTACCTGGGCGAGGGCGGCGCGGCGAGGGCGGCGCGAGCGGGCCAGGTCTTCGTGGAGATGAGCACCGCCGGTACCGACGTCGCGAAAGAGGTCGCGCCCGCGGTCGAGCGAGGCGGAGCACGGTTTGTCGAGGCCCCTGTGATGGGAAGCATCCCAGCGATCGAGAGCGGCAAGCTCTTCATCCTGGCGGCCGGCGACGAGGCCGCTGTCGAGAGCGCGCGCCCAGTTCTCGAGGCTCTTGGTGAAATCCGCCAGGTCGGTGCCGTTGGCAGCGCCGCCGCGCTGAAGCTCGTCGCGAACAGCATGGTGGCCGGCGTCAGCGCGCTCGCGGCCGAGCTTCAGTCAGCCGGGACCGCAGCGGGCCTGGATCCCGAGGACGTTTTCACTGTGATCAGCCGCATGGCTCCAGCCTTGAACATGCGGAAGGCAGGTTTCGTCGAGCACAGGTATGAGCCCGTCACCTTCTCTTTGCGCGACGCGCTCAAAGACATTCGATTGGCGCTGGACCTTTACGCGCGATCCGCGTCGACCACTCCTCTCACCAAGGCGAGCGAGGCGTTGTATGAGCGCGCGGCAAAGACAGTCGGCGAGCTGGACATTTCGGCGATCACGTCGCTTTACGAGCGCGAGCCCGCCAAATGATTGAAATCGGCCTGCTGACCGCTTAGACGGTCTCGACGATTTCACGCACGGCGTCGATCTCGTCCTGGCTCACCGTGTGGCCCATGCCCGGGTACAGCGTCATGGTCACCTTTGCGCCGAGGCGCTTGAAGACCTCCCCCGTTTCGATAACGCGCTCCTTCGGGATGTGCGGATCGATGTCGCTGCAGCCGAGAAAGACTGGTGTGCCGTCAAAGCTGCCGGGGTAATCCCGCGATGTGCCGGCGGGTCCGATCAGCCCGCCGCTCAGCCCAACCACTCCCGCATATCGGCGCGCGTGTCGGGCGGCGAACTCGAGGGTGAGGCAGGCGCCCTGAGAAAAGCCGAGCAGGATGACACGCTGGGCGGGGATCGTGGCCTCGACCCTGGCGAGCAAGTTTTCGATCACGCCTAGAGCCGCGCTGAGGTATGGCTCGTTGGCCTCGAGCGGCGCCGTGAAAGGGTACGGATACCACGCGTTGCCCTCCGCCTGCGGCGCGAGATAAGCGAAGCCGGGATGTATCAGCTCGGTGCCTAGAGTCATGATGTCCGCCGCCGTCGCGCCTCGACCGTGAACGAGAATCATCGCCGCGCGCGCCTTGGCGAGCGACTCCCCGGCCTCGACCACGGGCATGCCTTGATGTGGAACTGCCATTGCTGTCAGTCTATGGCGACGCCTTGAACGGCACCTTCACGTACTCGAACCCTCAGGTCATTCATTGGGGGTCGGGGTCTGTATCGGCGCTGGCCCAGGAGCTCGCGCGCCTGCATACAAAGCGCTTAGCTCTCGTCACAACCGCATCGCTGGTTGCCGAGGAGCACTCCGGCGTTGTGAAGCGTGCACTCGGAGATGCCGACGTTGCGGTGACGGTGGTTGTGAGCCAGCACTCTCCGATCGCGCAGGTAAACGACGCAGCCGAACGCGCCGCCGGCGCAAATGTGGACGGGATCTTGAGCTTCGGAGGCGGGAGCTCGATCGACGCCGCCAAGATGATCGCTGTCAAGCTGGCCGATCGCGACGGCCGCGCCGCGCGAGGTCTCCCCCACATCGCGTTGCCCACGACTCTTTCGGTTGCCGAGCTGGCGGCGGGCGCCGGGTACACGGACGAGGCCGGCAACAAAGCGGGCATGCGCGACCCCCGGCAGCTACCGGACGCAGTGATCTACGACGCCGCGTTGACTGTGGCCACCCCGATGGCGCTCTGGCTGTCGACCGGGATCCGTGCCCTCGACCACGCGGTGGAAGGGTTTCTCTCGGATGGCCTGCATCCCTTCTCCGATGTCATGGCACTGGAGGCGATTCGCCGCCTGTTCGATTCTTTGCCGCGCGCGCAGACGGCGCCGGGCGACGTTGACGTGCGGACGGAGAACCAGCTCGCCGCATGGTTCTCGTACACGCTCTCGGCTTCGGCGATCGGTTTGAGCCACGTGATGGGCAAACAGATCGGAGCCCGGTACGGCATTCCGCACGGCGTGACGTCGTGCTTGCTTCTGCCTCACGCGATGCGCTACCTCGAGCGGCGGATGCCCGATCGGTTCGCGCTGCTCGCCGAGGCGACCGGGCCCGATCCGGCGGGTCGGGTGCAGGGTTTGATCGGTTCTTTAGGGTTGCCGCAGCACATCGCGGCCTACGGCATCGGCGAGCCGGAGCTGCGCAAAGCGGCGGGCGAGCTGGCCGGGAAATACGTAGCCGAGGACCTGCTGAACATCTACCTCGCGGCTCTCTGAATGTCGTCTTCGTCATTGAGGCTGTTTCGTACCTGCATCGCGACTAAATCGGGAGTCCCGTATACGTCGGCTTTAGTGAACCGGAGCAAACGAAGTCCGGCACCTATCAGACTGTTCTGGCGGCGATTGTCATCAACCAGCCGGTCGCGATGATTGCCACCGTCGTATTCGATCGCCAAGCGTTGAAGGCCGTAGAACAGATCTGGACGGCCCAAGAACCGGCCCTGATCGTCTTTGATAGAAACTTGCGCCTCTGGGCGCGGGAGTCCAGCAATCATGAGGAGCATCCGAAGCCGCGTCTCCATCGGCGATTCGGCCTTCGGCTCGACAAGGTCAACAACACGTCGGAACCGCACGATGCCCCTGGTTCTTCGATGGTCAGCGACATAGGTGTTCAGCTCGGCGATCGTAACCAGCCTTGCATGGAGGAACATGTCCGCGGCAACGACTCCTTCCGTCAATGAATTGCGCCTTCCCAGGTCGACCACACAACGAATTGCTGATGTGGTGGGGAGACTGCGCCGCAGGACGATCTCGTTGCCGGCGAGAGCGGCGCGACAGACGGAAGTGCCGGCCCGGTGGCCGCTGCGGATCTGTTTTGGGATGGTTACCTCGATCGGATTGCAGGGCTCGACATCCAGTCCGTGCAACCAAGCTGCAGTAATACCGGAGAAGGCAGCGCCGGGCGGCAATCGCCGGGCGACAGCGCTCAACATCAGTAGCGGGCTTTCCTCTATACCCATCCAGCAATAGAGACCTGCGCCCAAGCGGCGATATCCGGCTCCTCGCAGCTGGTCGCGAGTGACACCCACATCACGGGCTTCTGCGGATGTGAACGGCCCAGTCCTGAGCGCGGGCGGAACCGAGGGTCTTACCGGCACCTATCTAGGATCGCTGCCGAGGCCCACTTGGACAACATCGGTTGTTAACGATGCCAAGTGCGCAGAACTGGGGGTATCCGTTGCCCGGGATACACGATTTGAGCGCACATGACCCGGAAAAGGTTGGCTAGTGGCGGCGCGGGTGGGATAGGCGTAAAAATCTGCCCGCGGGTGCTCCCACCACGTGATGAGCGGCAGCCACCAGCGCAGGGTCAGCCCCCGGGGCCGGCCGGACCTGCAGCCACCGATAGCCGGTGATCACCTCGCTGGCGAACACAAGAGTAGGTGTGAATCCCGATGGCCCGAATGCCCGCTCGGCCGGGATCGCGACGCTGCCGATCCAGAGCCTGGTCAGCCCTTCATAGCGAGCGCGCGCCCTGACTCCGGCGAGCAGCGCACGCAAAACGCCGCGGCGCCGTTGGTCGGCGAGCGTGAAGCAATTCCAGATATATCCCTCTCCAACGCTGGGTCTGATCTCGAGCTCGAGTTCCCCTATCCATTCCGAGGCGGTCGACAGCCAGCCGTATCCGGCGAGCTCACCGTCGATCCAGCCGCCGAAGCACCGGCACCCTCGTGCCAGACGGACCTCCACGAGGTCGCCTTCGTCTCCCATCGCCGACGCGACCACCGAGGAAGTGGTCGGATCGATCTCCCTTATCTCGATGGGAGAAGAGTTGGGCGGCGGCCCCGGAACGCCGAGGTCCGACGCCCAGAGAGTGCTCCGGATCAGAAGCGGAAGTGCAGGTGGCGCACGGCTTCGATCACATCCGGGTCACCGCTCGCCGAACCGCCGGGGAACCGTTGGAAGAACGAAAGCACCGCGTCGGCCGCGTTGTTGTAATGGAACAGGGCATCGACTCCCTTGAAATCCTTCGCCGGTTCGGCCGACCACTTGTTGTCTTTCACTGTGACGCGCCACTTCCCGCCCCAAGGTCCGTCGACCTGAAGCCCATATGTGAAGTCGAGGCCTTTGGCCGTTTTCTCGTCGACCGTGTACTGCCAGAACACGAAGGCGAAGGGCAAGATGAGTCCCGCGGTTGCCTCGTCGATAGTCGCGAGCTTGTCGCCCAACCCGTACTCGATGTCGTAAGGGTGGACGCCGTAGTCCATGATCTGGAACGTGCCGTAGAACCCTGCCGGCACCGGGCCTGCGAACGGGTGATAGACCATGAAGCTGGTCCACTGTTCGGGCGTCAGGTCCGCCAGCATCTTGTCCAGCTTCTGCGCGTCCTTCTTGAAGCGATCGATCGCCTCTTCGCGTGAGAGCTTGCGAAATTCCTTGGCATGGTCGTTCAGGGTCTCCCCCATCACGGGTAGGCCGAGGGCAATGCCCTCCTTCCCCGCGACAGCAGCCTCCCAGTTCTTGAAATAACCCTCCATGACATCGATCATGTGGCCGACCAGGTCACGGGTCTCCCATTCAGTGCACCGGGTCTGCACGTTCCAGTTTTTCGGATCAGAGACCATGCGCGTGAAGTTTTCGCGGTCACGACGCATGACGTTCAGGACGGTGTCCTTGCCCTCCGCCGACATCGGGTTGACCGGGGCGATCTCTGTGGTCGTACTCATGTGCTAATTCCCTCTCAGACTTGGCCTAGCGACCACGCACTGTCAATATCCGGCGCCCGTCGTCGCCGTGGTCGGTACGACGATGGGCGGTAGCGTCACATCCAACCGGTCGCGGCGAACCTGGAACCATGGCGGCAAGCTCAACGACGAGCCAAGGTTTTCGACAGTCTCGTCGACCGTGAAGCCTGGACCATCGGTGGCGATCTCGAACAGCACGCCGCCCGGCTCGCGGAAGTAGATGGACTTGAAGTAGTAGCGGTCGATCACGGGCGTCACGTTGCGCCCGGCCTTGACCACTGCCTGGCGCCACGCGGATTGGTGAGCCGCATCGGACGCTCTCCACGCGACGTGATGAACGGTGCCGATCGACTCCTCACCCTCGGGCCCTTCAGGCGACTCGACCACGTCGAGGATCGAATGCGGACCGCCCTCGCCCGTTTCGAATCGGGTGCGGTGTCCCTCGTGCGCGGTCTTGCGAAATCCCATCGTCCCGGCGAGCAGGTCGAAGGTCGCCGTCGTTTCGGCCACCGTCATCGTCACCGAGTGGAAGCCACGAATCGCGTGATCCCGCTCCACCGGGCCGTCAGGCCACGCCACCCATGGCTGCTTGGACGATTGGGCGACCAGCTCCAGCTCGATACCGTCGGGGTCCACCAGGACAATCGCGTCGGTCCCAAACCGGCTCGCCGGCTTGACGCTCAAACCGAGCTTCCTGAGGCGGCCGTTCCAGAAGTCGAGAGAACCTGATGGCACGGAAAACGAGACTGTCGTGACCTGGCCGCTTCCGGCGCGCCGCTTGGGCCAGTCAGACCAGCCGAAGAACGTCATCGCGGTGCCAGGCGAGCCGACATGGTCGCCAAAGTAGATGTGGTAGGTGTCCGGCATGTCCTGGTTGATGCTCTTCTTGATGAAGCGCAACCCGAGAACGCTCACGTAAAAGTCGACGCACCCCTGTGCGTCGCCGGTGATGGACGTCACGTGATGGATGCCGAGCAGGTTCGCTGGCATTGCCTCTGAGTCTAGTCGGTACCTGGCCGGATGTGACTTGACGATTCTGCTTCGACCCGAGACCAGATTTCCGCCGCGAGCGGCTCTTCGATCTCCTCCTGGATGTGGGCGACCAGGCCGATCGCGCGCGCCATCACCGCGAGTCCCCTGCAGACTCGCCACGGGAGCTCGAGCTCGCTCGCGATCGCCCCGATCGCGCCGGTGGCATTGACAGGCAGGTGACGGCCATAGGCGCGCGATGCCTCCTCGGCGACGAGCTGCATGAGCTCCACGTACCGGCCGGAGAAGCCGTTTTCGGCAGCAATCGCGAAGAGCTTCGGGGTCCGAGGATCCACCTCTTTGTGCACCGGGTGGCCGAGACCGCCAATTTGCCGCTTGCTTTCTCTGTGCTCGGCGACGATCCGGCTCGCGACGGGACGCAGATCCGCACCACGCGGGACGTCAAGCAGCGCCTCTTGCAGCAAGCGGGCCGCGCCTTCGACCGGTCCGCCAAATCGATCGCCCATGCCCAGGAGACCAGCGGCGACGGCGCCTTGCACGGATTCCGGAGCGCCGAAATACGTCAGACGGGCCGCGATCGCGCTCGGTGTCATGCCGTGCTCGACAAGCGTGACGGCTAGGGCGTTGAAGACTATCGACTCCTTGTTGGTTGGAAGCCGACCCTTCAGCTCGAGGAACGCCATGTCCCCGAGGGAAACCTGGCCGATCAGCTCTTCGGCCAGGTCGTGGCCGCGGACGACGATCCGATCCGCGGTGCTCCAGCCGAGGTCGGAACGGAGCTTTTTCCGTGTCACGGGCGGTTGACCGTGAGCCTGGTCTTGTAGCCGCTTTCGCCGAAGGCTGCCTCCGGTATCAGTGTGACCTTGCTGCGAAACACGAGCTTGGCGTGGATCGCCTCGGCGATCTCGGCGGCCAATGTTGTGTCGGAAGCAATGCCGTCAGGGACCTCGACCTCGACCGGAACCGGCGGCGCCACGCTGATATCGGTGCCGGACCGGATGACTCGAGCGCGTCCGGTGACGCGAGGCCGAAAGTCGCCCACCACCGACAGGATCGCCGTCGGGTACACGTTCACGCCGCGGACGATCAACAAATCATCCAGGCGCCCGATGCAGCGCATCCGGAAGGTCGTCCGCTCGCACGCGCAGGAGGTTCCCTCGATGCGCACTATGTCGTTGCTGAGGAACCGCACCACCGGCATCGCCTCGCGCGTGAGGGTGGTGTAGGCGAGCTCTCCGACAGCGCCGGCCTCGATTTGCATCGGTTCGCGGGTCTTCAGATCGATGAGCTCGGGCCAGACATGGCCCATCCCACCGAAATGCATTCCCTGCTGGTGCGGGCACTCACCGAAGATCGACGGCGCGATGTCTCCGATTCCCATGACCTCGGTCACCGTGACCCCCATCACCTTCTCGATGTGGTCGCGTATCGCGGGGATGCCGCCACCCGGTTCGCCACCGGTGACGATATGGGTCAGCGGGTTGTCCGTGGGTTTGGCCGCGGCCATCTCCAGGTGATTCGCCAGGTACTGGGCGAACGAGGCGGTCGCCAGCAGCGTGTCGGCGAGCCCGGAGCGAAGCGCGAACAGGACTCGTTCCGTGTCGCCCGGCCCCACCGGCAGGCTGCGCGTGCCGATTCGAAGGAGCGCGAAATGCGTGTGCCCGGCGACGAACGGACCAGCTCCGAACGTGGTCAGAACGCTGCTGTGCTCGTGGATCCCTGTCGCGTAATACGTCCGAGTACCCATCACTGTCCAGGTCTCCATGTCTGCTCGCGTCAAGGCGAGGACCGACGGTGAACCTGTCGTGCCGCTGGTCTGATAGACGCGCTTGACCAGGCTGGGCTCGACGCACAGGTTGCTTCCAAACGGTGGATCCTCGTCCAGCGCACCCTTGAGCTCGGCTTTGGTGGTGAAAGGAAGATTGGCGAGGTCCCCCAGGCTGACGAACGATGTGCCCAGGCCGGCCTCGCGAAACTTCCGCATATAGAAAGGAGAGGCTTCCCTCAGGCGGCGGAACTGCCGTTCCCATGCGCCGGCCGCCAGCCTGAAGATATCGTCGGCGGACGCCGTCTCGATCTCTCGCTCCCAGATCCAATCCCGGTCGCAGCTGTCACCCTTGAGCCGGTTGTTTCTGGCCTCCATCCGCAGGACATGATGCGGGAAACTTGCTTCTATGGTTGACGTTCTGCCGACAACCGTCGTCGGAAGCTACCCACAGCCTGACTGGCTCGTCGACCGCGCGATGCTGGGCAGCCGCCTCCCCCCGCGGACTCGAGCGCTGGAGATCTGGCGCGTCGCGCCCAACTTTTTGGAGCAGGCGCAGGACGACGCGACAATCGTCGCGATCCGGGATATGGAGCGCGCAGGCATCGACATCATCACCGACGGCGAGGTCCGGCGCGAGAGCTACTCGAACCGGTTTGCCACCGCTCTCGAGGGTATGGACCTCGACCACCCTGGCACGGCGTTGGATCGCACATGCCATCCCAACCCGGTGCCTAGAGTGGTCGGCCCGATCCGTCGCACCCGTGCTGTCGAGGTTCGTGACGTGAAGTTCTTGCGCGCGAACACTGACCGGACGATCAAGGCGACGCTGCCCGGGCCCTTCACGATGTCGCAGCAGGCGCAAGACGATTACTACCACGACGAGGAAGCATTTGCGATGGCGCTCGCGGACGCCGTCAACGCGGAGGTACGCGACCTGTTCGCCGCCGGTGCGGATGTGGTCCAGCTCGACGAGCCGTACCTGCAGGCCCGAGCGGAGAAGGCCGGCCGCTTTGCGATCAAAGCGATCAACCGAGCGCTCGATGGCATCAAGGGCACGACCGCGCTGCACACATGCTTCGGCTACGCGCACATCGTGCATTCACGCCCAAATGGTTATCCGTTCCTGGAGCAGCTCGCGGAAGTTTCCGCAAAGCAGATCTCGCTCGAGTCCGCGCAGCAGAAGGTCGACCTCTCGGTGTTGACGTCGCTGCGCAACAAGACGCTGATCGTCGGAGTCATCGACCTCGACGACGCAAGCCCCGTCGAGGACGTGGCGACCGTCGCCGGCCGGATACGCGGCGCCCTCGAGTTCGTCGACGCGAACCGGTTGATCCTCGCGCCCGACTGCGGGATGAAGTACCTGCCGCGAGAGAAAGCGATGGCGAAGCTGAGGGCGCTGGTTGAGGCGGCGGCAGAGGTACGCAGGGAGCTTTAGTTCAGCTACCCGATAAGAATTGATACCGGGTCTGTCTTATCAATCCGGGGTCCGGCGAAGGAATGCCCCGAACATCGGCGCCGTGAAAGAGACGCGGGCCCGTTCCGGGCGGTAGATCAACCCTTTCTGGATGAGCGAGCTGATGGTCGGCTGGATCTCGTTGTTCCTGAGGTGTGAGCTGTGCTGGAGCTGCTCGCTCGTCGCGCTCTCGCCGACCTCCGCGATGTTTCGCATCAGCTTTCGCTCGTTCGGCGATGCGCGCACGTACCGCGCTCTGAAGAACCCGGCGTCCAGCGTGATGAGGATGCGCGGTCTGAGGCGTTTGAAATCGGCGATCGTGATCGTCTCGCCGCCCGAACCTGTCCACAGCGCGTCGCCGTAGACCTGAATGAAGAACGGGTAGCCGCCGGTGTCCAGCATGACCGCGTCGACCACGTCGTCCGCGTACCTCCGGCCCAGCCGCACCGCAGGATCGACAAACGCGGCGCGGTCTTCTGGAGGACGGAGATTGCCAAGCTCTTGCGTGAGGAACATGCGCTCGGAGTAGCTCTTCGATCGCGACAGGTTGTCGACGACCGGCGGCAGCCCACACAGCATCAACATCAAAGGAAGGCTGTGCTGCTGCACCGCTGAGGTCGCGCTGAGCAGTGCGCTGAGGGTGGGCGCTCCTGTGCGCTCGCGCACGACATGAAACTCGTCGTAGCGCAGGACCAGGCCCTTGTGCTCGCTCTTCTGGCACAGCTCGCAGATGCGCATCAGGGCTTCGCGCAGGTCGTCGTCGAGCCTTCGGGCGGGATCGTGCCGCCGGCGGTTGGTGTCGACGCTGACCTTGAACTCGCCATAGCTGACGGCTAGAGCTCCGACGGACTCGATCGCCGCTTGCAGGAGCTGGGCCGCCTTTTCCCTCAGCCGCGCGGAAAGGCTGAGCCGCCGCAATGCGCGATTGACGTCGGTGAGGAGTGCGTTGGCGAACGCCGGCGGCTCGGAGTCCGGCTCAGAGAACTCCCGATCGACGACTATCCAGCCCGCAGCCTCAGCCTCGCCCTGCATACGGTTGAGGAGGACCGTCTTGCCAACCCCGCGCAGCCCGGTGATGAGCACGTTGCGCGGATGGCGAGGGTCGCGCATGAAGGCGCGCACCGCTTCGATCTGCTCCTCACGATCACCGAGGTACGGCGGGTCGATCCCGTTGCCGGGGCGGTAAGGGCCGGGCGGCCAGGTTGCTGCCAACGCGACAGATGATAAGGCGTGGCCCTTATCATCACTAATCTAAGTGGCGAGCCAGGCTTTGCCTTCCTCGACGGTGGCGAAGTAAGCGACCTTGAGCGCAGCTTCGGGCACCTTGCCCAGCGCGTCCCTGATGTTCATCTCCGCCAGCCCACTTTTCGGAAGGACGACGGCAAAGCGCTTCAACCCCGCCGCCAGCGCTCGAGGAAGCCATTCCTTGTTCGCTCGTTCCTGGTCGGCCGGGTTGAGGACCTTTTGCTGCCGGCAGTCCGCCAGCACCCGCGAACCGCGGTGCTGCTGCAAAGCCCGAATCTCCGCGTCCAGCAGCTCTTTGAACTCCGAAGAGTCCGCCCAGCCCTCCCACTCGACCATGACGAGCTGGGCGGCCTGGTCCCACTTGACCGACGCGACTCCTGGGGTGTTGAAGTAGACGTCGCCGTCAGCCGGGTTCATGGACTGGAAGGATAAGAGAGGCTCGAGCTTCCAGGGTCGGATTGAGCAAACTGGCCCGAGGTACCCCTATCGAAGCTAAGAATGGTCCAAACGCCGGCATTCGCTTTACAGTTGCCGTTAACCAATGAAAACAAAGGGCAAAAGTATCAACTTTGTGTAAGGCGAACCGTCCGGGACCATCAATGCCTCACCCTGTGGTTGGGGTGGGTGGGCGACTGCCAAGACCCATGAACTATCCAGTCCAATTGACGATGTCAAGTGACAGCAGGCGGGCCTCACGTGAGCTTTCTCCGCATCATGCCGAGTGATCGCGGCCAGAGGCGTGGGGCGTAGCGCGGTGCAGGAAGCACAGACGGCGACGGACCACACGGCTAGCCGGCGCGTCCAGGTGTTGATCGTGCAGGATCATCCACTGCTGGCTTCGGCGATAGCCAGGGTCCTCGAAGCGGAACCCGACATCAAAGTCGCCGGGGTTTCGTCCTCGGGCGCCGGCGCCCTGGAAGCGGCCACCCAGAACCGTCCCGACGTCGTCCTGATGGACTTCCGGCTCCCCGACGTCTCCGGCCCGGCGGCGGCCCGCATGATCAAGAACGATCACGTGGATGCGGCGATCGTGTTCCACAGCGCCGACGAGTCCGAGACCGCCCTGCTGGATGCCATCGACGCCGGCGCCACCGCCTACCTGACCAAGGACGCCACCGCGGACCAGATCATCACCGCGGTCCGCCGCGCATCGAAAGGCGAGGTGCTGATTCCAGCCGAGCTCTTCGCCCGCGCGATCGCGCGCCACCGGGGCGTCGCGGTCAAGAAGCGCGAGCGTGAGCGATTGCTGGCGGAGTTCACACCACGCGAGCTAGACGTGCTGCATCTACTCGCGGAAGGCCTGGACACCACCGCCATGGCGCAGCGCCTCGGCATCGCCCCTCACACCGTCGAGTGGCACGTCCGCCACGTGATCGAGAAGCTGCAAGTTCACTCCAAGCTGCAGGCCGTCATCTCGGCTGCGCGCAAGGGCCTGATCGTCCTCTAAGAAGGCCCGAGTTCCCATCCCGTTGAAGGGGTGGCCTCCCATCGTCTTTTATGGCGACAACCAACCGCGACGCCGGTAATACGGTGCAATGAAGAAAACTCTGCTTGCGCTCGCGAGCGCCCTGGTCATCGCCGCCTGCGGTGGCGGCGGTACGGCGACACCGCCGCCGGCGCCAAAGATCAGCTTCGCCATGGGAGCGCAGAACGGCAGCTCAGTGTCGGGAACGGCTGATGTAGTCAAGAGCGCCGGCTCATTCACGCTCACGGTCAAGCTGACCGGCCTGCAGGCCAACTCGAGCCATATCACGCATATCCACGCGGGTAAGTGCGCGGTGCCCGGCAGCGTCGCTTACGCCCTGCAGCAGCTCGTCGCAGACTCGTCCGGCGCAGCCAGCGTGATGACCGTGGTGCCGACCGGCTACTCGGTCCCCTCGTTCGGCTGGTACGTCAACATCCATCACGGCCCAGACTTCAGCGCTCCCGCCAACGCACCGAGCATTTCCTGCGGAGACATGCCGAACGCGTAGGCGATGAAGCAGACCAAGCCATCCCCTTAGAGGGGTGACCCGCAGTGCGCACCTATGGCGACAATGCAAGCCAGTCGGCGTAGCACTAGCCGGGTGCAGCTGCGAAGAAAGCCGCCCGTAGCCGGCCGGCTCGACCCCTCGATTCCGGCCCTGCGGCTGGTGAAGGCCCCAAAGATCACTCCCATCAAGCCTCGGGGCTGGAAGCGGTTGGGATCGTTCGACAGCGAGTCGGTGCGCATCGTGGCAGGTCTCTTGCTCGTGTCGATTCCGACGTCCATCCTCCTGGGGATCCTGATGGCGAGGTGGAACATTCAGGCTCTCATCGATCAAGTTCAGATCCGGTCCGAGGTGGCCGCCGAGAGCGCCTCCGACAGGACCTCGATCTGGTTGGACGCCCGCAGGGCCGAGTTGCGACAGCTGGCACGGGACGAAGCCGGCCTGGTGGACTCCCCATCTGGGGCGGCGTCAGAGCTCGGCGGCGCGGGCGCTCATCCAGACTTCGCCAACCTGCGGGTGATCAATCCAGCCGGTTCGGTCGTCGCCACGACACGACCTGGCGCAGGGATGGACCTTGGAATCAGCTCGACGGAACGGCTTCAAGTCGAGACACTCCAACCCATCAAGCAAGGATCGTTGGGGATCACATGGATCATCACCGCCCCCATACTCGGCATAGACGAAAAGTCGCAAGGAGTCGTCGTGGGCGACCTGAACGTCTCCGCGCTCGGAACTTTGCTCACCGACCCTTCCATGAAGCACCCATTCGGGCAGAGCGAGGAGATCCACATTGCGGACCTCAACGGCTTCATCCTTTACAGCTCGAGCTGGGGCGTAGTTGCTGACAACAACAGCGTCCTCGCGAAAGGCGCCTTGAGGCTCAAAGAGAACCCGACCATCATTGACATCGCGCTCAAGCGTCACGACGGCGCGATACAGACCACGGATTATCGAAACCACGACGTGCTCACAGGTTTCGAGCTGATCCCAAGCCTTGGCTTCGTGGTCGTCGCTTCGATAGATAAATCGGTCGCGCTGGCTCCGGTCTATGACCAGGCGATACGAACCACCTTGCTCCAGGTCGGCTCTACGCTGCTGCTGATCGCATTCGCGATAGTGCTGGCGATCTTCACCATGCGACCGATCGTCGCCCTTTCGCGCGCCGCGGCGAGCGTGGAAACCGGCGACCTGACCGCCCGCGTCAACCTCAAGGGCGGCGGTGAGGTCCGCCGGCTCGGCGACACGTTCAACGGCATGGTCGAACGGTTGAGCGTGGTCCTCTTCCGCCTGCGAGGAGAGGTCACCGAGTCGGCCGGCAAGCTCTCCGAAGTCTCCGAGCAGCTGGCCGCCGCGACGCTGGAGCAGACCACCGCCGCCACCGCCACGTCGACGAGCATGGAAGAGGTCGCCCGCACCTCGGCTTCGATCGCCGACACCGTCGACCGTGTCGCCATCCAGGCCGGCGAGGTCCAGGCCAACCTCGAGCTCGCCCAGACCGACCTCCGGGCCTCGGGCGATCGCACCCTCGCCCTCGCCGGCCGCGTCAACGAGATCGAGGGCATCCTCGACCTGATCAACGACATCGCCGACCAGACCAACCTGCTCGCCCTCAACGCCGCCATCGAAGCCGCCCGCGCCGGTGACGCCGGTCGTGGCTTTGCCGTCGTCGCCGACGAGGTGCGCCGGCTCGCCGAGCGCTCCAAGGCGGCGGCCGGCCAGATCGCCAAGCTGGTCGAAGGCGCGCAGTCACAGAGCACCGAGACCGTGATGGCGCTGGAGAAAGGCGTCAAGCAGATGGAGCGCGGCCTGGCGATGATGCGGGCGATGACCGAGGTCAGCGGCCAGGTCCAGCTCGCCAGCCAGCAGCAGCGCACCTCGACCAACGAGGTTGTGCTCGCCATCGAGCACATCGCCGAAGGCAGCCGCTCGGTCGCCGTCACCGCCCAGGAGATCGCGGCCGCAGCCGCGCGGCAGGGCGCGCTTGCCGCAGACCTTGCAGGGTCCAGCTGGGAAGGCGGCGCGAAGGAGGTTGGAGCCTAGGTAGAGGTACTCCGAACGCTCGGCCGTCCCATCCCCTTAGAGGGGTCGCTCGCCGTGCTCACCCATGGCGACAATACCGGCCCTCTGGCGTAGTACGAGAGCATGCAGCTCCGGCGCAGTCCTCCGCACGTTCGTGTACTCGATGACAGGCCGCCGCCGCTTCGACTTCCGAACGCGCCTGCGGGGGCTCCAAAAGCCCGTCGCAGCTGGACGCTCTTGAGGTCTTTTGACGGCTATTCCGTGCGCGCGGTAGCCGGCGTGCTGCTGGTGTCGATTCCGCTCTCCGTCTTCCTGGGATTTGTCATGTCCAACTGGATCGCCGACAGCGCGATCGGCCAGGCAAAGGCACGCGCGGTGGCGACCGCGCAAGCCGTTGACACCCGCATCAACGACTGGGTCGGAGAGCGCAAGGCGGAGCTTCGCGCGATCGCGGACGACAGCGTCGGGAACCTTGACAAGCCATGGCTCCCTGCCCGCTTGCTGGCGTCCGATGCTTCCCATCCGGCGTTCGAGAACTTGCAGATCATCAACACGCAAGGGAAGGTGGTCGCCTCGACTCGACCTGGCGTCAAGCTCCCCGCCGCCCCGTCAGGGCCGGCGTTCACCACCAGCCTCGATTACCCAACACTGGGCCCAATTCAGATTTCCGGGGCACAGCTGGATTGGCTCATGACCGCGCCGATCAGGGGTCCGGACGGCACTTCGGAAGGGATGGTCATGGGGGACCTGGACGTGGCGGTGCTGGGGACTTTGCTCAACCCTTACGGCGACAAAACCTCGACTCGGAACCAGGAAGTGCATCTGGTCAACGCTCAGCACCTCCTTATTTACAGCTCGGAGTGGGGCATCCTAACGGACGACTCCGCCGTACTCGCCAAGGGCACGCTGAAGCTCCCGGCCGAGGGTGCAATCTTCGATCGGGCGACCACTGTCGGTCCGGGCGCCGTCCAGATGCTCGACTACCGGAACCGGCAGGTACTGGCCGGGTATGCGCCGATCAAGTCCCTCGGTTGGGTGGTCATCGCGTCGACCGAAACCGCGACGGCGCTGGCTCCGGTCTACGACCAGGAGCTCCGCACCTCGCTGCTCCAGGCCCTCAGCACTGTGCTTCTAATTGTGTTCGCCGTCACCCTGGCGGTGTTCGCCACACGGCCGATCGTCGCGCTCTCTCACGCTGCGGCGAGCGTTGAGGCCGGCGATCTGACCGCCCGCGTCAACCTCAAGGGCGGCGGCGAGGTCCGCCGGCTCGGCGACACGTTCAACGCGATGCTCGAACGCCTCAGTGACGTTCTCTCGCGGCTCAGAGGCGAGGTCACCGAGTCGGCCGGCAAACTCTCCGCCGCCTCCGAGGAGCTTGCCGCCGCGACGCTGGAGCAGACCACCGCCGCCACCGCTACGTCGGCCAGCATGGAGGAGGTCGCCCGCACCTCGGCGTCGATCGCCGACACCGTCGACCGCGTCGCCCTCCAGGCCGGCGAGGTCCAGGCCAACCTGGAGCTCGCCCAGACCGACCTCCGGGCCTCCGGCGATCGCACCCTCGCCCTCGCCGGCCGCGTCAACGAGATCGAGGGCATCCTCGACCTGATCAACGACATCGCCGACCAGACCAACCTGCTCGCCCTCAACGCCGCAATCGAAGCCGCGCGTGCCGGTGACGCCGGTCGCGGCTTTGCCGTCGTCGCCGACGAGGTGCGCCGGCTCGCCGAGCGCTCCAAGGCGGCGGCCGGCCAGATCGCCAAGCTGGTCGAAGGCGCGCAGTCGCAGAGCAGCGAGACCGTGATGGCGCTGGAGAAAGGCGTCAAGCAGATGGAGCGCGGCCTGGCGATGATGCGGGCGATGACCGAGGTCAGCGGCCAGGTCCAGCTCGCGACCCAGCAGCAGCGCACGTCGACCAACGAGGTTGTGCTCGCCATCGAGCGCATCGCCGAAAGCAGCCGCGCCGTCGCCGTCACCGCACAGGAGATCGCGGATGCAGCGGCACGGCAAGGCACGCTCGCCGCCGACCTGGCGGGCTCGGGTTGGGACAGCGCCAAGGGGGCCGAGAGTGGAGCTTAGACTCGCGGCGGCCGCCGCTCAACCGACGAACGGCGCTCCTTCGAGCGCGGAGTCGATTGCCCGTGTCGTCGACCGGGCGGTCGAGCTGCGCGACAACATTCAGCGCGCCCGGACGGACCTGCAGGCATCGAGCGACCGCACTGCCGCGAACGCACGGCGCGTCGATGAAATCCAGCAGGTGGTCAACGTCCTCAACGACATCGCGGACCAGACAGCGCTGCTTGCGCTCAACGCGGCCATCGAAGCGGCGCGCGCGGGTGATGCCGGTCGTGGCTTTGCGGTGGTCGCCGACGAGGTGCGCCGGCTGGCCGAGCGTTCCAAGACCGCCGCGGCCCAAATCGCCAAGCTGGCCGCAGGCGCGCTTGCAACCAGCGGCGAGGCCGTGATCGCGATCGAGCGCCGTGGCCAGCAGCTGGACCACTGGATGCAAACCACACAGGCCCTGGTCGAGGTGGCCACGTCAGCTTCTGCGCAAGCCGCACCCGCCGTCAATCTCGCAGCCCGGCGGTGGGAACAGGAAGGTAAGAAATGATTCGGGTGCTCATGTTCGGCGTCAACGCCGCGTTTTTCGCCGTGCCGATGGAGACGGTGCACCAGGTGCTGCGCCATCCTGTGTTGACCACCATTCCGCTCTCGCCGACAGGTTTGTTGGGAGTGGTCAACGTTCGCGGAGAGATCGTCCCTCTCCTCGATACGGGCGTGTTGACAGGAACCGGCCCTCTCAACCAGTCGCCGTTCGCGGTGCTCGTGAGCGGCCAGAAGGACATGGTCGCGCTCGCCGCGGAAGAGCTGCCGATCGCCGCGGACTTCGAGGAGCCTGTCGGCCCCGGCACGCGGCCGGGTGAGCTCGGCGTGTACAGCAGCGGGGGGCGCCTCGTGGTCCTCATCGACATCGACGAGATCGCGAAGAACCAGCTAGAGATGAAATGGGCGAGCTAGAAGACGAATTCCGGCCGCTGTTCATCGAGGAGGCCAAAGGCCACCTGGAGCGCATTGCGTCGGGCCTCCTCGTGCTCGAGGCCTCGCCCGGAGATCAGGCTGCGATCGCGGGGATCTTGCGCGAGGCGCACACCATGAAAGGTGCGGCCGGCATGGTGGGCATGATGCGGGTGAGCCACCTCGCCCACCGGCTCGAAGACCTCCTCGTCGAGCTGCGCGCGGGAACACGGCGCAGCACTCCGGAGCTGACCGATGCAATGCTCCTCGTCGTCGACGGCCTGGGGCGACTCGTCGCCAGCGCGGCCGGAGGCGAGCAAGACGCCAGCGACGAGGCCGCGCTGGAACGCCTTCTGCCGACGTCCAACGCGGTTCCAGCGGTGGCGGTCGTCACTGCACCGGCTGCAGCAACGCCGCCCGTCCCGGTCGTGGTGCCGGCTGTCGCAGTTTTACCTGTACTAGCAGTTCCCCCAACCTTCGCAGTGGCAAATTCCACCTCCCCATCCGGCGCTGGCGCTTCACCTTCCCCACAAGTGGGGAAGCAGACTGACCAACCGCAAAAGAACGGTCGCTCGGACAAGAAGGTTGCCGACTCGGCGACCCTTCAGGTCCCGGTCGCGCGCATTGACGAGCTCAACCGGCTGGTCGGCGAAGCGAGCGCCGCGCAGCTGAGGGTTGGCCACGTCTTCGGTACCGAGCTGCACATGGATCCTGATGCTCTGACGGAATATCGCGAGCTGACCAAAGTGATCAACCAGCTGCAAGAGGTCACCGAACGGACGCGAATGGTGCCCGTGGGAACGCTCGAGCCCATCCTTCACCGGACCCTCCGCGACTCCGCGCGTTTGGCCGGCAAGAACGTTCGCTGGGAGATGGTCGGTGAGGACGTCGAAGTTGACAGAGGCGTGCTCGAGGAGCTCGTGAATCCCCTTCTTCACCTGATCCGGAACTCCGTCGGGCACGGAGTCGAGAGCCCCGACCAGCGACGCGCTGCGGGCAAGCCGGAGCAGGCCGTGGTCCGGCTCCACGCCACACAGGTTGGATCCAAGGTGATCATCACCGTCAGCGACGATGGGGCCGGCATCGACGTCGCCGCCGTGCGCGCCGTCGCGGCCAGGGGCGGGCTCGACGTGAGCGGACTCACGGAGGAAGAATCGATCCGCCTGATCTTCCGCCCAGGGAACTCAACCGCCAAAGTGCTGACCGAGAACTCGGGTCGTGGCGTCGGCCTCGACGTCGTGGTCACCGCCGTCGCAGCTGTCCACGGCGCGGTCGAGGTCGTCAACCACCCTGGAGCGGGGGCGGAGTTCCGCATCGTGGTGCCGATCACCCTGACTGTTGTTCCTTGCTTGATCGTGTCCATCGCCGGCCAGGCTTTCGCGCTGCCATTGCATCGGATCATCCGCATGCTGGAGGCGCAGCACGTGCAGCTCGTGAGCGGGAAGAACCTTGCGCTGATCGAGGGGCAGGCGATTCCCGTCTACAACCTCGCCTCACTTCTCGGCCTGCCCTCAACCGCTTCAGGGCCATGGGTCTTGCTCGGCACCGAAACCGACGCGTATGCGTTCCAGGTGGAGAAGGTGATCCAGAAGCGCGACGTGGTGGTCCGTGGCTTGACGGGCCGGCTTCGCGACCTCAAGTCGGTAAGCGGAGCAAGCATCGAGCCGAACGGATCGATTCTTTTGGTCCTCGATGTCTCGAACCTTCACGAACGAAGCGCCACCGTCTTCGAGACGTCATCCAGAGTCGTTGACAGGCCTGCCGATAAAGCACTGTCGGTCATGGTGGTCGACGACGCGCTGATGGTTCGGGAGCTTCAGCGATCGATCCTGGAGCGCGGAGGCTACAGCGTGCGCACCGCCAGCGATGGTGCAGAAGCGCTTGCAATGCTGGCCGAACAACCCGCAGACCTGGTTGTCACAGACCTCGAGATGCCGAACATGGACGGCTTCGTTCTCACCACCAGCATCAGGGCGCATCCGCGCCTGGCGAACATTCCCGTCTTGATCGTGACGTCGCGAACGAGCGCGGAGGATCATCAGCGCGGCCTTGACGCCGGTGCTGACGGCTACATCGTCAAGACGTCGTTTGACGAAGCGGGCCTGCTGAGCGCGGTTTCGCGACTGCTGGGCCGGTCCGGCGAAAAGCCAGCCGACCGGAAGGCCGACGCAACCATCGTCACGACGAGCGTCGGCATCCATCCCGCACGAACCAGGGTGGCTCGTTGACCGCAATCAGCCCGCTCGACCAGGCAACCCTGCTTCTCCGCTCGCGAGCGGGACTCAAAGACGAGCCCACAGGCCGCGCAAGGCTGGAGAGGCTGCTTCAGGAAAGCGCGAACCTCGCGGGCATTCCTGTGGGGTCCTACGTTGACATCCTCGACAGCGAGCCTGACGCGTTTGACGATCTGCTCGACCGGGTCACGGTTCAGCACAGCGGCTTCTTTCGAGACCCACCTCAATTCGTTGCCCTTGCCGAGCTCGCGCGGAAAGCAGGCAATGAGCCGCATACGGTGTGGTGTGCCGGTTGCGGCAATGGCCAGGAGCCTTACAGCCTGGCGATGGTCCTCGATGAAACCGGTCGTCGCAACTGGCGAGTGGTCGCCACCGACGTGTCCTTCCGCGCGCTCGCGCGAACCGAGATCGGCCGGTACACGGAGGGCGAGGTCGGAGGATTGTCGCCAGAGCGGCGCAGGCGCTACCTGGTCTCCAGGGCGGGTGGTTTCGAAATCGCGCCGTTTTTGCGCCGCGCCGTGCACATCACTCACCACAACCTCGCGAGCAAAGGGGCAAGTTCGGTTGTGATCAAGCCTGACGTGGTCTTCTGCCGCAACGTGCTCATGTACTTCGGCCGCGAGGAGACGGAGGCAGCCATCCAACGCATCGCTGAAAGGATGCCGGCGGGCGGTCACCTGTTCCTCGGACATTCTGATTCCCCCGGACGCCTGGCCAAGCTCTTCAACGCCGTGAGAGTCGCCGACACCCTGTGCTACCGGCGGCTCGGCGTTGCTCCCACGGCGCAACCGAGCGTCGGAGTGCGGCAGGGCGACGTGCGCCCGACACCGGAGGTGCCGGGCCTGCTCGCTGAAGGCGATCGCGCCGCCGCCGGCGGCGATCTGAGAGCCGCAGTCCGCGCGTTTCGGCAGGCGACTTACCTCAACCCACACCTGGCGATCGCCTACTTCCAGCTTGGCGCCGCGCTCGAGCTCGCGGGCGATCCACGCGAATCGCGCCGAGCATTCGGCGCGGCGGGGCTGGCGATGATGAACGGAGACGGCAATGAGGACCTCACCGGGCTCGGGGGTTACACCCGCCGCGACCTGGCGCGCGCCATCGCGTCCAAGCTCACACAGGCATGGCCGTGATGCCCGACATCCTTCTCGTCGATGACGACCGCGTGATCCAGAAGATGGTCGGTGGCTACCTGGAGCGGACGGGCTACACCGTGCGCAAGGCAAGCAATGGAGTCGAAGCCCTCCAGCTCGTCCACGAGGAAGTACCCGACCTCGTCATCACTGACGTGCGAATGCCCGAGCTGAACGGCTTCGAGCTGACGACCAGGCTCCGCAGCCATCACCGCACCGCGAGCATTCCAATCCTGATGTTCTCAGACCTGGGCGATCCGCCGAATGCCCTGGCCGGATACGCGGCCGGCGCCGATGACTACCTGCCCAAACCCTTCGAGCTGAAAATCCTCGAGGCCAAAGTGCAGTCGCTGCTGCGGCGCTCCGCGCGCATCGCCTCGAGAGCGAATCGCGGCAAGGTGGTGCTTTTCGCTCACGCGAAAGGAGGCGTCGGCACCACGTCGCTCGCAGTGAACATGGCTGTGCTTCTGGCTGAGCACTCTTCGCGACCGGTCGGGCTGCTCGACCTCGACGTGGAGTTCGGCGACTCTGCGGTGTATCTCAACCTGCGACCGAACCGCACCCTGGCTGACCTCCAGGCAGCTCCCGGGGCGTTGGTCGACGAGGCATTGTTCGAAGGCTTCGTGACGGAGTCCGGCAGCGTTCGGCTGGTGGTGGGCTCCGACGTACCCGAGCGCGCGGAGCTTGTCACTCTGCCCGCGATCCAGCTCGCCATCGACCGCCTGAACGCCACCTGCGAGTTCGTGCTGATCGACGCTCCGGCGTCGTTCAGCGAACGTACCCTGACCGCCCTGGACACCGCCGACCTGGTCTGCCTGGTCACGTCCGCCTCGCTGCCTTCACTCAAAGCGACCCGAGGCTGCCTCCACCTGTTCGACAACCTCGGTGTTGAAGCACACCGCATTCGACTGATCCTCAACTACAGCACGACCCACTCGATGGACATCGCAGCCGCGACGAATGTGCTCGGGCGCAGGCCGGATTTTGTCGTGCAGCGGTCGGAAAGCCTCGACCGGGCGGCGAGCAGCGGCCGGCCACTTGTCACGTCGGATCCAAATGACCCCCTCGTCGCCGACCTTCGGCACCTGGCCGACGCGATTCGCGCCGGTGTGCCTGCGGTTTCTAAGGAAGCGAGCTAGAGGGCTCTGAGCCGCGGCTGCGGACGGTGGAGGGCGACAGTCCGATAGTCCTCGGGGTGGCCGGCGACACTTCGCACCGCCTGCTGGATCTCCATCTGGTCGTCGTACCCCCGCACCATGCGCTTGATGCCGGTTTCCGCACTCGACTGGATCAGCCTCCGCGCTTCGTCATAGACCGACAGCGACGTGCCCAGCCGCTTGACCTCGTCATTGAGAACGCGAAGGTTGGAGTCGCGCCACAGGAGATAGGACTGGTTGAGCGTGGCGACGGACAGGCCGAACACGGCGGCCATGACCCCCACCCTGCATGTGAAGTTGCGCTCCGTGTCGGTGGTGCCTTGCCCTGTGACCAGGAACCGCGCGATGGCGCGAGTGGCCAGCTTGTGAAGATCCTGCATCGGCCTGGCAAATCGACCCGAGGCGAGCTCCGAGAGCCCAGCCGCAACGGCAGCCTCGGCGGTCAGCCTTGTGGCCTCTGAGACACGCGCCGCAAGTGCCTGGCCCAGAACGATGTGTGCACGATCTGCGGAGAAGGCGGCGGGCACGCAAGGAAGGCTGGCCTCGCGATTCAACTTCGCTTCCACTATCGGTAATCCCTTTCGGGTTCTCCGAGCGGTCGGATGTGTTTCAACCTGCCGGTCGGCGATTGCGGTCAGTCTCAGTGCGGCCATGCGCCAGTAATACGCGGCCTCGGGCGTTAAGTCTCCCTGCGAAAACAGGTCATCCGCCCATCTAAATCGATGGGTGGTGCACCCTTCCGAGATCACCTCCCCCTAAGCACACAGGGTAGGCGTGCACTGCCACCGCATGGCGACTTTGGGGCCCATTCCCGGTAGACCTTGCTAGTGCGTGATCTGGGCCTGGTTCTCGCGTTGATAACGGCCAGCTACATCGTCGGCGTCTGGACTGGAGCACTGGTGTTCCGGCAGCGCCAAAGCGCCTACGAAGACGGTTCACCCGCGACGGTTTCGAGCAGGGAAGTGAGCGTCGTCGGCGCTCGACAACCTCGTGAGGGCAGCCAGTGTTAGCTCGCTATCGCCCGAGCCAGAGGCGAATCGACTCGTTTGACTGGAGGGGACCGCCGGAGCGGATCGAGTCCCCCAGCGTCAGCGACCACGAGCGCCTTCTGATCACGGCCTTCGCGCTCCAGCGCCTCAACGCAGCACGCCTGGAGCTCGATCTCACTCGGCTGCGCGACCATCCGTGGGAGAAGCGCGCATGACCAGCGGCTGGGTGAACGGTCACACACCCACCGGCCTGCCCGCCGTCCAAACGGTGGTGATCGCAGACGACGAGCCGAGCATGCGCCTCTTGGTCCACGCCACCATCGACTCCGATGACTACATCGTGGTCGAGGCCGGCGATGGCACGCAGGCCTGGGCGGTGATCCAGAAGCACAAACCTTCTTTGGTCCTGCTCGACGTGCAGATGCCCGGGAAGAGCGGCCTCGAGGTGCTGCGGTTGGTAAAGGCTGATCCGAGCCTTGCCGCAACGAAGGTGATCCTCCTGACGGCCAAGGCCCAGGAGAGTGACATCGAAACAGGCCTGATCGCGGGCGCCGACTTCTACCTGACCAAACCCTTTTCGCCACTGGACCTGCTCACGCGGGTTGAAGAAGCACTACAGCTCCCATGACGCTGCGTCGCCGCGGCTGGTCGCTGCGGCAGTACATGGCGGGGTTCATGGGAGTGCTGCTGGTCGTCGCCGCGCTGGCCGAACTAGCCGTGCACAGCTTGACGGAGCAGGACGCCCGGCAGGCGGCGCAGGCTGACGCGACTTTCGCAGCCCGCGTGGCAGCGAATGAAATCGAAAACGAGCTGAATGCGTTCAGGGAGACAACGGACGAGCAGGCGGCGAATCCGCAGGCTGCGGTCGTCGCATCAACTCCGAACGCGTCGTGCGGCATCACGCTTGCGGGAGGAATCGCCTTCTCCAGCGGCCATCTCGACATCGTCACGCCAGACGGATCGGTGGTGTGTTCTTCTCGGCCCCGGCCGATCGGGCCTGTGTATGCTCGGGCCGCCTGGCTGCCCATTGCACTCCACAGTCGGGTCACGACGGCGCCTTTCCTTGATCCAGCCACGGACCAGATTTCTGCCGTCGTGGCGTCGCCGATCGCGGGCGGCATCGGCGCTCTTGTCACCATCCTGGCGCTGGCGCCCGTCGGTCCCAATCTTGCCGCCATCGTGGGCGGAGCGCGCCAACCCGAGTTCCTGGTCGCGACGACGGACACTAACACCGTGCTTGCCCGCTCGCTGCAACCGATGCGCTGGGTGGGAACACGTCTCGCGGACACATCTTTGACGCGCTCGGCCGGCCCATTCGAGCGTCCTGATGTCGATGGCACCGCTCGCCTCTACGGTCGGTGGGGCGTCGGCTCGACGACCTGGGTGGTCCTTGCCGGGGCCGACAGGACTGCCGCCCTTGCCTCGGCCGATCAGTTTGCTAGCCGGAGCCTCGCCATCATCCTGGCCGGCGTGGCCGTGATGCTGGTGACCGCGTTCGTCGTCTTCCGGCGGATCGCAGAGCCGGTGCGCAGGCTGAGCCAGGTGATGCGCGGCGCGTCATCCGGCGCCGCGGTCAACGCGGTCGCCGGCACCGGCGCCGCAGAGGTCGCAGACCTTGCAGAGGACTTCGACAAGCTCATGGAGAGCGTCAAGCGTGAGCTTGCGGAACGGCTGACGAGCGAGCAAAAGGCGATGGTTTCGGAACGCAACTACCGCATGCTTTTCGAGAGCCATCCCCAGCCGATGTGGCTGTACGACATCGACACATTGGCATTTCTCAAAGTGAACGACGCCGCGGTCGACGAGTACGGATATTCACGCGAAGAGTTCCTGGGCATGACGATCAAAGACATCCGTCCGCCGCAGGATGTTCCAAAGTTCCTCGAGCTGATCGCCAACTCGCCCACCTTCGATCGATCCGGCCCGTGGCCGCACATCTTGAAGGATGGTTCCACGATTCAGGTCCTCATCACATCGCACGCGATCAGGTTCGGCGAGCACGACGCGCGATTTGTGCTGGCCGAGAATCTCACCGAGAGCCGGCGTCTGGAGTTGGAGCTCAGCCAGTCGAAGGCTCGCGCAGAGAGCAATGCCGAGCTCGGGCGCGCCAAGGACGAGATGATGTCGATAGTGAGTCACGAGATGCGCACGCCGCTCGCCAGCATCGTGGGCTTCACGGAGCTGCTCGTGACACGCGACGTGACGGCAAGGCTACGAAAGCAATACCTCGAGGTCATGCTCCAGGAAGGGCTCCGCCTGACCGCTCTCATCACCGACTTCCTGGACCTCCGAATCATCGAACGCGGCCACCAGACTATGCGATTCGCACCCGCCGACATGGGTGCCCTCATCAAGCGCTCGGTCGACCTTGCCGGCGAGGCGGGCGCTCCAATTGAACTGCGCCTCCCGGAAAATCTCCCCCTCGTCAGGGTCGACAGCGATTCCATCTTCCGCGTGCTGACGAATCTCCTGTCGAACTCGCGCAAGTACTCTCCCGACGGCGGCGCGATAGTGGTCGGCGCGGAAGTTGTCGACGGCATGCTGGAGGTCTCTGTTCAGGACCACGGGCTGGGCGTCCCAGCCGACGCGCTGACTCAGATCTTCGAGAAGTTTTATCGCGTCGAAGGCGCGGACCGCCGCTCGATCAAAGGCACAGGCCTCGGTCTCGCGATCAGCAAGAAGATAGTCGAGGTCCACGGAGGCAAGATCGGTGTCCGCTCGGAGGGCGCCGGCAAGGGATCTCTCTTCTACTTCACAGTTCCGCTTGCTCAGGCGCAAGCGCAGATCGGAGATGTTCTGGTGGTCGAGGACGATGCCGGGTTCGCCCAGCTGTTGGAGGCTGAGCTCACGGGGAACGGACTCAGCTCGATCTGGGCTGCGGACGCCGAGACGGCCGAGCACCTGATGGCCAATGTGCGAGCCGTTGTCCTGGACCTGCTTTTGCCCGGCCTCTCAGGCGAGATATTCCTGGAGAAGGTGCGGAAGCAACGCGGGCCGGGCATCCCCGTTGTGATAGTGACATCCAAGAATCTCGATTCCGCAGCCGGCTTGGCGCTGCAGAAAGCAGGTGTCATGGCAGTGCTGCTCAAGGGATCCGACACGGCCGCAACCGCCGCGAGGGTACTCGCCAAGACCCTCGGCCCCGTGCTGGTGGTGGCCAGTTGATAGCCCCGCACGACATCCGGAGGGCATTGCCGGCTGACGACGATGACCTCGCCCGCCTGCTCTTGCTGCGGAAGACGTACGAGGATCGCTCGCCAGTGCTCTCGGCGGGACCGGTCCCGACGCCGGTGATCTGGGAAGCGACCATCCTCTTCACGGACCTTCGCGGCTTCACTCGGTTGACCGAGCGCTTCGCCGACGACCCTGCAGGTCTGCTCGATGTGCTCAACGCGCACCTCAAGAGAATCATCAGGTCGATTGCAATCTGCGGAGGTGTGGTCGAGAAGTTCGTCGGGGATGGGGTCATGTCGACTTTCGGTGCCGGCGGCCACCAACCCGACCACGTCGGTCGAGCCATGGCTGCCGCGATCGGAATCGTCGGCGCCAATGAAGCGTTGAATCGCCGATCTGCGGGCGACTGGGGATTTCGGTTGGACGTGGGCGTCGGCATTGCGTCGGGACCGGTGGTGATCGGCGCTGTGGGTTCATCCGACCGCTCTGAGCTGGGTGTTCTGGGCGA
>DATGVE010000090.1:0-17214 GCA_035300725.1 Candidatus Eiseniibacteriota bacterium
CTACGCCACCGTGCCCGCCCCCGACCCGGAGCAGATCGACAGCGCGCAGCACCTCATCCAGGCCTTCAAGGCCCAGTCCGGCCGACCTGGCGATTTCGGCCCCTACACGATTGCGGCGTATGACGCGACAGGAGTCCTGTACTACGCGCTCGACCGCGCGATCAAGGGCTCGGGAGGCAACGTTCCGTTTCGCGACACGGTCGTCACCCACCTGGCGGCAACCACCTCTTTCACCGGCGCGACGGGGACGTTTGGCTTCGATCCCGACGGCGATACGACGCAGCGGCTGGTGTCGATCTTCAAGCCCGCCGGCACCGATCCCCGCTTGGGCTGGAAGTGGGTTGAAACCGTCACTTATACCGCCGCACTCCCATATTGATACAGCGGTCCTCTGAGCTTTGAGCGAAGCCGGCCCAAGTTCGGCAAGCCGATGTTAAAGTTCGCTGCGGAGTAGTGGTTCGGCCACCCATAGTGGCCGCATTCGTCGCCGGCGCACTCTCGCCCCGATCAGAGGAAAGGCTGAAGCGGCAAAGCTGATGGGAAGAGGGCGGCGAATGAGGGGAGTTAGGGCCCGGCTGAGTTTGGGCTGCCTCCCATAAACATAAGGGGGAACCACATGGTTCGAGCTAGGGGACTCGCAGTCCTCATCGCGGCGACCTTCGTCGCATTCGCCTGCGGCCCATCGGGAGGAGGCACAACCAAAGGTGAGATCAAAATCGGATCTGACCTGCCGGTGTGTACTGTCGGCGGCCAAGCGACACAGAACGGCGTTCAGTTCGCGATCGACACCAAGAACAAAGCTGGTGGTGTCGAGGGCTACACCATCAAGTTCCAGGGCTTCGACGACTGCCGCCAGGCGGCCTACTCAGCCGACGCCGGCGTCGAGAACGTCCAGAAGATGCTGGGCGACAACAAGTTCCTGGGCATGATCGGACCTTACAACTCGGCTGTGGCCAAGGCGGAGATTCCAGCCGCCGCACCGTCGCACTTCGTCATGATCAGCCCTTCCAACACCAACCCCTGCCTGACCAAGGACCTGCCGGACTGCAGCTACCACCCGCAGGACCTGCGCAAGGGCAACGCGAACAACTACTTCCGCGTCGTGACCACTGACGACTACCAGGGTCCCGCAATGTCGTCCTACGCCTACACCACGCTGAAGTCGACCAAGGTCGGCGTGCTGGACGACAGCACCGTGTTCGGCGTCGGTATCGCCAACACCTTCGAAGCGAAGGTCAAGGCCCTGGGCGGCACGACCCTGCGCAAGAACTACAAGAAGGACCAGACCAGCGACTTCCGCTCGATTCTGCTGGCCTTCAAGAACTTCGGTGCCACGTCGGTTTACGTCGGCGGCACCGACGACCAGAACATCTGCATCCCGCGGGCGCAGATGAAGTCGATCGGTTGGGATGTCCCCTTCTTGGGCGGTGACGGCATCGAGACCACCGACTGTATCGACCAGGCGACCGGCAACGAGGCGAACATCTACGCCACCTCGGCCGGCGCTGACGCTACCCAGATCCCCGGTGCGGCCAACACCATCGCGGCGTTCCGCAAGGCCTTCCCGGGAGCCAACGACTTCGGCGGCTACACCATGCAGGCATACGACGCCGCAAACGCTTTGATGGCGGCGCTCGGCCGCGCGATCAAGGCCAACAACGGCAACGTGCCCACCCGTGAGCAGGTCCGGGCCCAGATGGCCGCGACCAAGGGCTTCGTGGGTGTCATCGGAACGTACGACTTCGACGCCAGCGGCGACACCAACCTGAAGATCGTGTCGATCTACCAGGTCCAGGTTGTCAGCGACCCGTCGAAGTCAACCGGCGTGTGCGGTTCCAAGACGGCGAAGAACGCTTGCTTCGTCTACAAGGACCTCATTGACTACGCAAAGGCCTAACTAGCCGGCAACAGTTCAGAATCTACGGAGGAGGCCCACCCGGGCCTCCTCCATCTCGTTTAGGGGAGGGGACCTCTGGACACGGGTAGAGTCGGAGCCGGGCTCGGGGCGCTGAAGAGAGTGCGGTCCGCGCGCCTGGGCGGGATGGGCCTTGCCGACCTCGGCTTCTTCACCCTTGGCGGAGCCACCCTGGTGCTTCTCGGAGCCCAGGCGGTCATCAATCCCACCCAGTTCACGCAGGTCCTGGTCTTCGGCCTGGCCGACGGCGCGATTTACGCCCTTGTCGCGCTTGGCTACACGATGGTCTACGGCATCATCGAGCTGATCAACTTCGCCCATGGCGACGTCTTCACGCTCTCCGCTTACATCGGAGCAGCACTCATCGCCTTCTTCTCCACCAGCGAGAGCGGCTTCCAGATCGGCAACGTGATCGCCCTTCTCGTCGTCTTTCCTGTGGTGATGCTCATCATGGGCGCCATCAACGTCGGCATCGAACGCGTCGCCTACCGTCCGCTTCGCAACGCGCCACGCCTGGCGCCGCTCATCACCGCCATCGGCATGTCGTTCACCCTCGAAGGCATCATGTTCTTGTGGCACGGCCCGGCGACCGTCCACGTCCCGAACCTGCTTCCGCACGGGCCCGGGTTCGAGACGTACATCGGTGGAGTCTTCATCGGCTTCAAGGACGTGTTCGTGGTGGTGGCGGCGGCGATCCTGGTCGCGCTGCTCGCCGTCTTCATCAACCGCAGCAAGCTCGGCAAGGCGATGCGAGCCACGGCGCAGGACCGCGACGCCTCCCAGCTGATGGGTATCGACATCAACCGCACCATCGCGGCCACGTTCTTCATCGGCGCGCTGCTGGCCGGCGCGGGCGGCATCATCTGGGGCCTCTACTTCAACACGATCACCTACAACCTCGGATTTCGCACGGGGCTCATCGCCTTCACGTCCGCGGTCTTCGGCGGCATTGGCAACATCCCCGGCGCTGCGCTCGGCGGCCTGGTCATCGGTTTGATCGCCGCCTTCAGCGACAACTACATCGGGCCGAAGTGGACGCAGGTCGTGGTCTTCGGGATCCTGATCGCGGTGCTTGTCTTTCGCCCAACAGGTTTGCTGGGCATGCGGGTGCCCGAAAAGTGATCGCTCGCCTCCGTCTGCGCGAGCGCATGCGAGACCGGGACACCGCCGTGTACGGCATCCTGCTGATCGTTGCGTTGATCTGGCCGCTGGCGACCATCTACGCGACGGACAGCACTTTCCTTATCTCGCAGGCAGGGCACGCAGGTACATTTGTCCTGCTGGCGATCGGGCTCAACGTCGTGGTCGGCTTTGCGGGCCTGCTCGACCTGGGTTATGCCGCCTTCTTCGCGATCGGGGCCTACACGTACGCCCTCTTCGCCTCGGACCAGCTCGGATCATCGCCGGCCCACCATTCGTTTCACCTGCCGTTCTGGGTGATGATCTTCGCGGCGATGTTCGTGGCGGCGGCCTTCGGCGCCATTCTTGGTTTCCCCACGCTTAGACTCCGAGGTGACTACCTCGCCATCGTCACGCTGGGTTTCGGCGAGATCGTGCCGCAGCTCTTCTACAACATCGACCAGTGGACGGGCGGCATCAACTCAATCGGCAACATCGACCAGCCCACGTTGCCGTTCTGGATCACCGGACCATGGGCCGGGGACCCCGCTGTCGCGCTCGTTCGCAACTTCGACTTCACCTCCAATCCGGTCGCCTACTACGTCCTTGTCCTCATCCTGATCATCGGCGCCGTAATCCTGGTCACCAACCTCTACAAGTCCCGGCTGGGCCGCGCGTGGATGGCAATCCGGGAGGACGAGGTGGCGGCCGCCGCCATGGGCATCAACACCGTGACCACCAAGCTGCTGGCCTTCGCCATCGGCGCTTCGTTCAGCGGCTTCGCCGGCGCCTACTACGGCGCCAGCTTCGGCATAGTTGGCCCGGACCAGTTCCTATTCGTGGTCTCGGTCACGGTCCTGGTGATGGTCGTGCTCGGTGGCATGGGCAACATCACCGGCGTCATCGTGGGGGCGCTGATCATCTACTTTCTCCTCAACAACGCCTTGCCGGCACTTCCCGCCAACGTCGAATCGTTCGCGAAGACCATTGGTCTCGGTTCGCTCAACCAACAGAATGGAGAGTGGCCCGGCCTGGCGGGCGCGGCCCAGCGACTCCAGTTCCTCCTCTACGGTCTGATCCTCGTCCTCATGATGCTGCTGCGACCGCAGGGCATTTTCCCGAGCCGGGTCCGCGAGCAGGAGCTGAAGCACACAGGCCCGGTGGAAGAAGAAACCGTCGTGGAGGCTGAGCACGCAGGATGAGCGAGGTTCGCGCCGCCGACAACATCCTCGTCCTGACCGAGCTCACCAAGCGCTTCGGCGGCCTGGTCGCGGTGGACGGCGTGAGCCTTTCGATCAAGCGCGGCGAGGTCTTCGCCCTGATCGGCCCCAACGGCGCGGGCAAGACCACTCTTTTCAACAGCGTCACCGGCTTGTTCGCACCGACGAGCGGCACTGTCGTCTTTGACGGCAAGGAGATCACCGGCTCGAAGCCTCACCAGGTGGCGAAACAGGGCATCGCCCGAACTTTTCAGAACATCCGGCTCTTCGACTTCATGACCGCGCTGGACAACGTTAAGGTTGGACACCACGTCCGGATGAAGGCGAGAGTCTGGGACTCCCTCGTCAAATCGCCCCGAGAAAGGAAAGAGGAAGCCCTCACAACTGAGTTCGCGATGGAGCAGCTTAAGTTTGTCGGCATCGAGCGCCACGCCCACAGCTATGCCCGCAGCCTTCCTTACGGACAGCAGCGCCGCCTCGAGATCGCACGCGCGCTGGCGACCGAGCCCAAGCTGCTGCTCCTGGATGAACCGGCGGCAGGGTTCACGCCGCAGGAGAAGGTCGAGCTGATGGAGCTGGTGAACAAGATCCTCGGCCGTGGAATCACGGTGTTCCTGATCGAACACGACATGAAGGTGGTCATGGGCATCTCGAAGAACATTGTGGTGCTCGACCACGGCGAGAAGATCGCTGAGGGACCACCCGCCGAGGTGCGGCAAAACCCTCGCGTGATCGAGGCGTACCTGGGCAAGAGCGCCTAGGGTGCGCAAGAGCTCCTACTAGACATGGCGCTGCTCGAGCTCAAAATCGTCGACGCCCACTACGGGCGCATTCAGGCACTGCGCAAGGTGACCTTGCAGGTCGACAAGGGCGAGGTGGTGGCGCTCATCGGTTCCAACGGCGCCGGCAAGACCACGACGCTGCGGACGATCTCCGGCCTAATGCATCCGACGTCCGGCTCCATCATGTTCGACGGGCGCGAGATCACGCACACCGGCCCGGAGAAGATCGTCGGGGTGGGCATCTGCCAGTCGCCCGAAGGGCGCCGCCTTTTCCCCCGCATGACGGTGCGCGACAACCTCCTGATGGGCGCCTACATCCGCAACGACAAACAGGGAATCACCACCGACATGGAGAGGATCTTCGTGCTCTTTCCCCGCTTGAAAGAGCGCATCAGCCAGATCGCCGGCACGCTTTCAGGTGGCGAGCAGCAGATGCTTGCGATGGGGCGGGCGCTGATGGCCCGACCGAAGCTGCTGATGCTCGACGAACCGTCGCTCGGCCTTGCACCGATCCTGATCGAAACAATCTTCCAGATCGTTCGCGAGATCAACGCCCAGGGCACGCCGGTGCTGCTGGTCGAGCAGAACGCCACCAAGGCGCTCGAGGTCGCGCATCGCGGCTATGTGCTGGAGACGGGCGTGATCGTGCAGACCGGGACGGGCAAGGAGCTCCTCGCGTCGGAGGAAGTGCAGAAAGCCTACCTGGGGATGTAGCCGGCGCGTCGGCGAAATTACCCGCGGGGGCATGCACTCGCGGGTTTCGTTGGGCCGCGAAACCCGCGGGGGCCGGTACTCGCGGGCTTGGATCGGGGGCGAAACCCGCCGGAGCCGGCACTCGCGGGTTATTGTGCTGGACCGAGGTAGATATGCCGGGCCCGAAACTGACTCGCCGCCAAGCCGGGATTCTGCAGAACGTTGCAAATCAACTTGCACAGATGGCGGTTGGCTGGGAGCTCCTAGTCAACTCAGGCGCTTTGTTCGTTGGCAAGCCGACATCCGGGGTTATCCGGATCGACGCGTTGAGGAGGACTGACCTACTCAACGAAATCCCGATCGAACTTGGGATGGCAAGTTACATGCGAAGGTGGCTCGACGATGAATTGCAGCGTCAGGGACTAAATGACTCGTGGCTGCATTCAGCGGCGGTCGACATCATGTACGAGATGGCTGAGCCCGAGTTGTGGGTAAAGTCCGGAATGACCGGGGTGAACTTGGTGGCAACCGCTGACATAGGTACCGATTACGGCAGCGGGCATGCAACCTCTAAGAATCAGCAAATGCTCCGGAGGAGTTGAACTACCGGCTACCGACCCGGCTGGTAGCTCGAGACGACCAGGTAGATAAGCACCACCGCGAAGGCCCCGTACTCGAGGACAACGTTCCGGGTGAAGCTGTCTTCGACGGTGTGCCGCACCAGGCCCCGGTTGATGTACCAGGCGAAGAGCAGCATGGCCGCAAACGTGCCTTCGTTGACGACCAGGTAAATGGACAGCGCTGTGATTGCCCACGCGAGGAAGGTGACGACCTGCGCGACGAACAGCGCGAAGATGAAGGCGCGACGCGGGACGATGGCCGATCCGTTGATGCGAAAGCTGCGGTACGAGGCCATGAACGTGATGGTGAAGATCCAGAACAGCTGGAAGATGGGGTTGAAGTGGAGCGACACCGCCACGATATAGGCACCGGTGAGCGCCAGGATCAGGATCGTTTCCTGCAGCACGACATGCCCGCGCTTCTCCGCGTCGCGCAGCCGCAGGTAGTCGAGCCGCGCCGCCACGATGAACCCGGCGCCGAACATCGCGGTGAGCACCAGGTATCTCCAGAGCTCTGAGGTCAACAGCGAAAGCCCCGCGAGCGCGGTCGCGCCCAGGGCCACCGGGATGTAGTGCTCGACGCGCGGGAACTCGTCGGTCCCGCGGAGATATCCGAGCAGGGCCGGCGCGGCCACGATGACCAGCCCAAGGCCCAGCGCCCAGACCTGGCCCTGACCGAGCAGCTCCGACTTGAAGCCGAGCGCGATAGCGACCAGCACCACGCCCGCGAAAACAAGAAAGCTGCGGTCGCGCTCCGCCTTGACCGCGGTCGCGGTGGGCGCCAGCCTGTCAGCGGGAACCGGTGGTGTCTTCATTGAACCGGTGGAAGTCTAAGTCCCCGCGCGGCCGTAGCGGTCCTCGAGGCGTACCACATCGTCGACCTCGGGCGTGGACACCTCGAAAATGTCGGCCTCTTCGACAGCGGTCAGACGATGCCGCGTGCCCGGTCTGATGTGCAGCGTGTCCCCCGCCTGCATGCGGTGCTTCTCGAGCAACCCATCCGGCCCGCCCAGCTCGATGTCCACGGCGCCTTTGACGAGGTACTGATACTCATCCTTGCGCTCGTGGTACTGAAGCGAGAGAGCTTCGCCCTTGTTGATGTGCAGCACCTTGCCCGCGAAGCGGTCGGTGATCCCCCAGCGCAGCTCATAGCCCCACGGTTTGTCCACCCGTGACGCGTCGGCCCGACCGAACTCAGGCATGAGAGCGGATCCCGACGATGTCCTCCAGCGCCGCGAGCCGCGCCTCCACCGCCTCGCTGCCGGCCGCCTCCGCGTAAACCCTGATCAGCGGCTCCGTCCCGCTTGCTCGCAGCAGCACCCAGCTGCCGTCCTCGAGGTAGAACTTGAAGCCGTCGTCGGAGCGAACGCGCTGGACGCGCACGCCGGCAACCTCCTCCGGCTCGTTGTTCTGGAGTGTGTCGAGGATCCGCTTGCGGTCCGCATCGTACGTCTCGCGGACGAGGTGGATGTCGTGCCTCGCATATGCATGCGGGCCGACTCTGCGCTCAAGGTCGGCAAGGATCGCCGATAAGGGTTTGCCCGCCTTCACGATCATGTCCGCGAACAAAAGCCCCACCAGGATCCCGTCGCGCTCCGGTATGTGACCGCGGATTCCGAAGCCTCCCGACTCCTCGCCGCCGAGAACGGCTTCGGTCTCCATCATCTTCGGCGCCACGTTTTTGAATCCGACGGGCACCTCGAAGACCCTGACGCCAAACTCGGCACCGAGCTTGTCCACCATCGCGGTCATGTTCACAGTCTTGATCACGGGACCTCTCATGCCGCGTACGTCGAACAGGTACAGCATCAGCAGGGCGAAAACCTGCAGCTGGTTGATGAACTGACCTGTCTCATCGATGATCCCCACCCGGTCCGCGTCGCCGTCCGTGCAGATACACAGGTCCTGGTTCCCAACTTTCATGACCGCGATCGCGGAGTCGATGTTGGGCCGGATGGGCTCGGGGTTTAGGCCTCCGAACAGCGGGTTTCTCTGATTGTGGAGCTCGGTCACGTTTGTCCGCGCGCCGCCGATCAGCTCCGAGATGTACCCGTAGCCCGACCCGTACATGCACTCGTGCACGATCCGCAGCCCGGCGCCCTTGATCGCGTCGAGGTCGACCATCCGGCCGACCTGCGTGTAGTACGCCGGGCGGGGATCGTAGACCGTGACCAGCTCACGGGCGGCCCGATGATCGCCTGGCGGGACATCGCCCAGCGCGTTGATCCGGCTTTCCAGCTCCGCGATCACCTCGGTTGGCGCCGAGCTGCCGGTTTCCGGTTTGTACTTGACCCCGTTGAACTGATAAGGGTTGTGGCTGGCCGTGATCACGGCGGCGCCAGTCGCCTTGCGGTCGATCACCGTCCACGAGGCGACCTGTGTCGGCGAGGGCCGGTCGAAGATGAGCGTTCGCACTCCGTTGGTCGCGAAGATGTCGGCCACCGTGCGGGCGAAATCCTCGGACGCGAACCGGCAGTCGTAGCCGACGACCGCCAGCGGGTCGCTTGAGCGCGTCTTCATGTACTCGGCGGTTCCCTGCGCGACGCGCCGCACGTTCGCGTAGGTGAAATCGTCGGCGACCACGCCTCGCCAGCCGTCAGTGCCGAACTTGATCTGGTCGGTCATCGGCGGTGCCCAGACCCCGAGGTCCGCTGCATATTCCGCGACATCGGCGGCCGGAGCCAAGGAGACGACGAGCACGCGAGGGAGCGCATCGCGTAGATGCGTGACTGAGCGCGCGCAGGAGTCGACGCAGGCTTCAGCGCCGAAGGCGCCCGGCCGCCTAGGGCGCGGAGATGCAAGGACCTTCGGGGGCGGGGCACCGATTAAAGGTAGCGCGTCTTCCGGGCCCGGCGGAGCGCCTCGACCACCTTCCGCACGTCCTGCGCCCGGGACCGCGGAACGACTAAAAGCGCGTCCTCCGTGTCGACGATGATCATGTCCTCGAGGCCGATCGCCGCCACCAGACGGTGCTGGCCGAGGATCATGCTTCCTCGCGTGTCGATGAGGATCGACTCGCCCTCCACCGAGTTGCCGTGCTCGTCCGCATGGACGCGGTCGCCGAGCTCCGACCAGTTCCCTATATCCGCCCAGTCGAAGTCCGCCGGCACCAGCAGCAGCCGATCCGTCTTCTCCATGACGCTTCGGTCGATCACCTCGATGGGCAGCTTGTTGTAGAGCCTCGTCGCCTCGGCCTCATCGCCGGCCGCTCGCGCGGCCACGACTTTGCGCAGGCCCGCCAGGTGCTTGGGCGCGTGCACTGCCAGCTCCTTCACGAAGACCTCGACGCGCCACGTGAACCACGCGAGGTTCCAGTAGTAACCTCCGCTGCGCAGGTATCGCCGCGCGCTGGCGAGGTCCGGCTTCTCGATGAAGCGCCGGACGCGAAGGGTACCTCTGGTCATCCGACCCGTAGCCTGGATGTAGCCGAGGCCGGTCGAGGGAAAGGTCGGCTTCAGTCCGACGGTCACGAGCGAATCGGTGTTGACCGCGGCCCCGACGGCGGTCTTGACGGCTTTGGCCACCTTGGCGCTTCCGTGCACGACGTGATCGGCCGGCATGCCGACCATCACCGCCGACGGGTCGCGTTCCATCAGCGTCAGAGTCGCGAGACCATACGCGTTGGTCGTGCCTCGGGCGGTCGGTTCGAGAATGAGATGCGCGCTGTCGACCTCGGGAAGGACGGCCTCGATGATCGGCCGCTGCCGTTGCTCGGTCAGGATGAAGACCTCATCGGCCAGCGACTTCGCGCGGTCGAATGTGGCCCGCAGCAGCGGCCGGTGATCACCGCCCAGGGGAAGGACGTGTTTGGGAGTGGAGGCGCGTGAACGTGGCCACAGTCGCGTGCCCATGCCTCCCGCGGGTATGACCGCGAACGTTTTCGTCAAGCTCGGGCGACGAGCTGGTCTTTGAACTCTTCTTGCAGCTCTTTGGCGCGCGCCGTCGACTCCCACGGCGCGTCGATGTCGGTGCGCCCGAAGTGGCCGTAGACAGCTGTCTGGCGGAAGAGCGGCCGCCTGAGGTTCAGCTCCTTGATGATGCCCAGCGGGCTGAGGTCGAACAGCTTGCCAACGGCGTTGGCGATCGCGCCATCGGACACCTTGCCGGTGCCGAAGGTGTCGATGCGAATCGCCACCGGCTTCACCACTCCAATCGCGTACGAGACCTGCACCTCACACCGGGATGCGAGGCCCGCGGCGACGATGTTCTTCGCCACGTAGCGCGCGCCGTAGGCGCCCGAGCGGTCCACCTTGGTGGGGTCTTTGCCCGAGAAGCACCCGCCGCCGTGCCGCGCATATCCGCCGTATGTGTCAACCATGATCTTGCGTCCGGTCAGGCCCGCATCGGAGACCGGGCCGCCGACCACGAATCGGCCCGTCGGGTTGATGAACGAGCGGATGCCGCCGGCCCGAAGCTCCGCTGGGATCACGGCGTCGATCACGTGCTCGCCGATGTCGGAGCGGAGCTGCTCAGTGGTGACCTCGTCGTGGTGCTGCGTGGAGAGAACCACGTTGTCGACGCCCACCGCCTTGCCGCCCTCGTCGTAGCGGACGGTGACCTGGACCTTTCCGTCGGGACGCAGGTAGTTGAGCGTCTTGTTGCGCCGCACCTCAGCCAGCCGGCGGGCTAGCCGGTGGGCGAGCGTGATCGGGAGCGGCATCAGCTCCGGCGTCTCATCGCAGGCGAAGCCGAACATCATTCCCGAGTCTCCGGCGCCGCCGACATCGACCCCCTGAGCGATGTCGGGGGATTGCTCGTCGATGCTGGTCACCACACCGCACGTCTCGGCGTCGAAGCCGTACTTGGCCCGCGTGTAGCCGACCTCGCGCACGGTGTGCCGGATGATGCGAGGGATGTCGACGTAGCAGTCGGTCGTGATCTCGCCGACCACCATCACCAGTCCGGTGGTGACGATCGCCTCGCACGCGACTCGGGCGAGCGGGTCCTTCGAGAGGATCGCGTCCAGGATCGCATCCGAGATCTGGTCGGCGAGCTTGTCCGGATGGCCTTCGGTGACCGACTCGGACGTGAACAATGTCGATTCCGACTTATTTGCCGTCACTGGCGTGGTCCTCCACTGAATCTCCCGCGCCGGCAAGCACAAACCACCGTGCGGGTTTGGGCCCAAGCGCCAGGTTCATACCTCTGGGACGGGGGAATCCTACCTCACTAGCGCGGCCTGGCGGCCGGGTTCATCCCGGCCGCAACTTTGTCCCTATCGCCTCCATCGCGTGGCCAGGAGTTGACATTCAATTAATCCAATCCCGCGGAGGATGAGCAGGCCCGTCGGCGAAGCCGACCGGCCGATGCATTCAGTAGGTCCCATCCTTCTCGCCGCTTGCGCGCAGAAGGAACCGGCCACGGTTCCTTCTCATAAAAGTTCCAGATAGTGGATGCCCGAGTGTCGAAAGAGCTTGGAGCCGCGCTGGGACAGCACCGCCTTGGTCGCCGTGCGCGAAGACTCCATGACCGAGTCGATGTGCTCGCGCTTCATCTCCCAGGTCGCCATCGGGGAGGTCACCGGACACAGCACGACGATGCGGGCCCGCTCGCGAAGCTGCTCGTAGTCGGCGAGCATCTGGTGGTGCAGCGACAGCTGGAGGGTGCGGGCGATCAGCTCGGGAAGGCTGTTCGGCACCACGTCGTGCTCGCCCCCACCCATGAGGCTGATGGCGAGGATCTGCTTGGCGCCGTCGTCGACCGCGATGTTGAGCGGCGTGTTGTCGACGACTCCGCCGTCCAGGTACTCGCGCCCGTCGATCCGGACCGACGGAAAGAGTCCTGGAATGGCGGTGGAGGCGAGAAGGGCGGGCGTCAGGTCACCCGAGCGAAACACGGCGGGCTTGCCCGCGTTCAGGTCGGTGGCCACCACCGCCAGGGGCACTCTCAGATGCTCGAAGGTCGTCACCCCGGTCAAAGCCTGGGCGCGCTCGATGAGGCGCCTGATGTTCTCCTGCGGCATCATGCTCATCTGGTCCCGCCGCAGGCCGGAGATGATCATGCCGAGCGGGTGCGCGTGGAACACCTCCAGCGCCTGGCGCGACATCCAGACCTCGCGCAGCATCATGGTGCCCGCCAGCGACGGGTAGGCCGCGATCGCGCTGCCGTTCAGCGCGCCCGCGCTGGTGCCCACGACCGCGACCGGAGCCTCGACGCCCGCCTCGAAAAGCGCCTGAAGCACCCCAACTTGCGCGGCGCCTCGCGCGCCGCCTCCGCCCAGCACCCAGGTGCGCCGAGCGGGGCCGAACATCCGGTTAGGTGCCTTCTTCCCAGGACGTGAGGTAGCGGTGCTGCTCTTCGGTCAGGGTGTCGATCTCGATGTCCATCGCCTTGAGCTTCAGCCGCGCGACCTCGGCGTCGATGTCCGCCGGCACGTCGTACACCTTGCGCTCCAGCGTCTTGTAGTTCTTCGCCATGTACTCGGCGCACAGCGCCTGGTTGGCAAAGCTCATGTCCATGACGGCCGCGGGGTGGCCTTCGGCAGCCGCAAGGTTGATGAGCCGGCCCTCGGCCAGCACGTGCAGGCGGCGCCCGTCGCCCATCTTGTACTCCTGCACTGAGGGCCTGACCTGGCGCACCCCGGTCGCGAGCTCATCGAGCACCTTCAAGTTGATCTCGGAGTTGAAGTGGCCCGAGTTCGCGAGGATCGCGCCATCCTTCATAACCTCGAAGTGCTTGCGGTCCAGCACATTTATGTCGCCGGTGACTGTGACGAAGATGTCACCCTCGCTCGCGGCCTCGTTCATCTTCATGACCCGGAAACCGTCCATTGCAGCCTCGAGTGCTTTGACCGAGTCGACCTCGGTGATCACTACGTCGGCACCATGGCCTTTCGCCCGTGAGGCGAGGCCGCGGCCGACCCAGCCGTACCCGGCGATGACGAACGTCTTGCCGGCGAGCAAGACGTTGGTGGCCCGGATGATGCCGTCGATCGTCGACTGTCCGGTCCCGTAGCGGTTGTCGAACATGTGCTTCGTATCGGCCTCGTTGACGGCGACGATCGGGTAGCGCAGCACGCCGCGCTCGGCCATCGCGCGAAGCCTGACCACGCCAGTGGTGGTTTCTTCGGTGCCGCCGATGATTTCAGGCAGCTGGTCCTGGCGCGACTTGTGCAGCACTGAGACGAGGTCGGCCCCGTCGTCCATCGTCATCACCGGATGGTGGTCGAGAGCGGCCTCGATGTGCTGATAGTAGGTGTCGTTGTCCTCGCCGCGAATGGCGTACGTCTTGATCCCGTGCTCCGCCGCGAGCGCGGCGGCGACCGCGTCGTTGGTCGAAAGCGGGTTGGAGGCGCAGAGCGCAACGTCGGCGCCGCCCGCCTTGAGGGTCAGCATCAGGTTGGCCGTCTCGCTCGTCACGTGGAGGCAGGCCGCGAGCTTGAGTCCCTTGAGGGGCTGCTCCTTAGCGAAGCGGGAACGGATCAGTCGCAGAACCGGCATCTCGCGCTCGGCCCAGTCGATGAGGTCCTGGCCCTGCTTGGCAAGGTTCAGGTCTTTGACGTCGCTGCCTTTGGTGCTGACTTTCAAGTGTGTTGTTCTCTCCTAGTACACAATTTCGCTGACCACTTCGACGTCGGGAAGGCGCTTTCGCCCGCCCAGGACCTCGAGCTCGATCAGGACCTGGACTCCGACGACATCGCCGCCGAGCTTGCGAATCAACCGGACCGCGGCGGCCGCGGTGCCGCCAGTCGCCAGTACATCATCGACGATCAGCACCTTCTGGCCGGGCTTGACGGCATCCGAATGCACCTGGAGCTCGGCGGTGCCGTACTCGAGCTCGTAGGCGTCGCTGATCGTCTCCCACGGCAGCTTGCCGGTCTTACGGATGGGCACGAAGCCGGCGTTGAGCTTGGCCGCGATCGCGGCGCCGGGGATGAATCCGCGCGCCTCGATGGCGGCGACCAGGTCGGGCTGCGGGTTGTGCCACTTCTTCGACATGAGGTCGACGACCTCGCGAAAGAGGTCCTTGCGGGCGAGGAGTGGCGTGATGTCGCGAAAGATGATGCCGGGCTGCGGGAAGTCGGGGACGTCGCGGACGTACTTCTTCAGCGCCTCGGGGGTCGTCATACCACCGAGCGGAAGTATTCCAGGGTGCGCCTCAATCCGTCCTCCAAGGCAACCTCGGGTTCCCAGCCGAGAAGGTGCTTGGCGTGCGCGATGTCGGGGCGTCTTTGTTTCGGGTCGTCCACGGGCAGCTCTTTGTGGACGATCTTGCTTTTGGAATCCGCCAGGCGGACGATGGTTTGCGCGAGCTGCAGCACCGTCACCTCGTGAGGGTTGCCCAGGTTGACGGGCATCTCGTCGCCCTTTTCGAGCACCGCCAGCACACCGCGCACGAGGTCGGACACGTAGCAGAGGCTTCTCGTTTGGGAGCCGTCCCCGTACACGGTGATGGGCTCGCCTCGTATGGCCTGGGCCATGAAGTTGGGCACCGCGCGGCCGTCGGACACCTGCATGCGCGGGCCGTGCGTGTTGAAGATGCGGATGATCCTGGTATCCACGTCGTGGGCACGGTGGTAGGCCATCGCGAAGGCCTCGGCGGCGCGCTTGGCCTCGTCGTAGCAGCCACGAGGCCCGATCGTGTTCACGTTGCCCCAGTAGGACTCCGGCTGCGGATGAACCAGCGGGTCGCCGTAGATCTCGGAGGTGGAGGCGAGCAGGAAGGTCGCGTCCTTGGCGCGCGCCAGACCGAGCATGTTCATCGTGCCGAGCGTGCCCACCTTGAGGGTGTGAATCGGATTTGCGTCGTACTGGGGTGGCGAGGCCGGCGAGGCGAAATGGAGGACGTACCGCACGTCTCCGCCCAGGAAGATCCCCTGGTTGACATCGGCCTGCTTGAACTCGAAGTCCGGGTTGCCTTCCAGCGTGCTCAGGTTGGTTCGTGAGCCGGTGATGAAGTTGTCCAGCGCCAGCACGCGCATTCCGCGATGGAGGAGCGCTTCGCATAGATGAGAGCCGATGAAGCCGGCGCCACCCGAGACCACCGCTCGCGGTTTCTTTTCGTTACTCGCGGCCGATTCCTCGATAGGTGAAGCCGTGACCGCGCATGACGGGCGGGTCGTAGATGTTGCGGCCATCGATGACGACGGCTTTGGTTTTCATCGACTTCTTGATTCTGTTCAGGTCCAGGAGACGGAACTCGTTCCACTCAGTGACGATGACAAGCGCGTCCGCTCCCTCCGCGACCTCATACGCATCGTCCATGTATGCGATGTCGGGCAGGAGCTTGCGCGCGCCTTCCATGGCCGCGGGATCGTAAGCGCGCACCAGCACGCCCGCGGCGAGCAGCACCTTTGCGATGTCGAGGCTCGGGGCTTCCCTGAGGTCGTCGGTGTTGGGTTTGAAGGCGAGCCCGAGCAACCCCACGACGCTGCCGGGAAGCTCTTCGAGGCAATCGCGCAGCTTGTCGATGACGAGCATGCGCTGGTCTCGGTTGATGTCCATGACCGCATGCAGGAGCTCCGGGTGATAGTCGAATCGCTCCGCGAGCGCGGCGAGCGCTTTGACGTCCTTGGGAAAGCATGACCCCCCATATCCAATGCCCGCGTCGAGGAAGCTCGGTCCGATGCGCTTGTCCATGCCCATGCCCTCGGCGACGAGCTTGGCGTCGGCATCGACGCGCTCGCAGATGCGGGCGATCTCGTTGATGAAGGAGATGCGCGCGGCGAGGAAAGCATTGGAGGCGTACTTGACCATCTCGGCCGTGTAGATGTTGGGGGTGATGAGGATCGGCGCCTCGAGGGGCGCATAGAGGCGCGCAACTTTTTGCGCCGCCTCCTTGTCGTGACTGCCGATCACCACGCGGTCGGGGTGCATGAAGTCCTGGATCGCGGAGCCCTCTCTCAGGAATTCGGGGTTTGACACCACCGCGGCCGTGTGGCCGCGGTTGGGCTTTCTCAGCACGTCTGAAACCATGTCGCCGGTGAGAGGCGGAACGGTGGACTTGTTGACGACGACCAGTGGGCCGTCCATGCACTCGGCGATTGACGTGGCCGCGGCCTCGACGTAGGAGAGGTCGGCCTCGCCGCCCTCGCCTTCGGGGGTGCTCACGGCGATGATCGCGTACTCGGCGCCGGGCACGGCGTCTTCGTAGGCGGTGGTGAATTTGAGGCGGCCGGCTTTGGCGTTGCGCTCGACGAGCTCGCTGAGGCCGGGCTCGTAGAAGGGGACGCGGTGGTGCTTGAGCTGGGCGATCTTCTCGTGGTTGATGTCGACGACCATGACGTCGTTGCCGAGATCGGCGAGGCAGGCGGCCGTGGTCAGACCCACGTACCCGGCACCGATGACAGCGACCTTGCTCAAACCGGGGGGATTATCTCCCAGCGAGCATGTCTCGGACTTGGGCCAGGACGGTGTCCGGGCGGCGCATCAGGTCTGAAGCCGTGAACCGGAGCAGTCTCACTCCGGCCATCAGGAGGCGATTCTGGCGCCGATTGTCCTCGACCAGGCTGGCGCGGTGAGTCTCGCCGTCGTACTCAATTCCGAGTAGTGGCCTGCAGCTCGGGACGGGGAACCCCGTTCAGAACGAGCAACATCCTTAGACGCGACTCCATAGGCGATTCGCCGCCAACTTCGGCAAGGTCGATCATTTGCCGCGCTCTGGGCACCCCTTTACGCCCGGACCGGCTGTTGGTCCAGCCACTTAGCTCGTCGCATCTGGCCAGAACATCAATCCGGGCGACAACGCAGCCTGTTAAGAGCCCATTCGTACGTGTCTGCGGGTTTCACGAGGTCTTGAGGACGCTCGAATCCCGCATTCGCGGGGTGGTCTCATGCGGTCGGCGCAACACCAGCTGCTGACGATTCTTTCAAAAGTTGGGCGAGTTGCTCGGCAGGAGAGTTCCAGCCGAGGGTCTCGCGTGGTCG
>DATGVE010000091.1:0-2901 GCA_035300725.1 Candidatus Eiseniibacteriota bacterium
GAGCTCGCGCGGCCATTGGCGGAGCTAGTCAAGGAGAAGACCGGCGGCAATCCGTTCTTCGCGATCCACTTCTTTATCGCGTTGGCCGACGAGGGGCTGCTCGCATTCGACCCAGTCGCGTCAGCTTGGCAATGGAACATCGATCGCATCCGCGCCAAGAGTTACGCCGACAATGTGGTGGACCTCATGGCAGGGAAGCTGAAGCGATTGTCCGCCACCACACAGGAAGCCCTGAAGCAGCTCGCCTGCCTGGGCAATGTCGCCGAGATCGCCACTCTGACCCTGGTTCACGGAGAAACAGAGGAGGCGATGCACGCGGCACTCTGGGAAGCCGTCCGCGCTGGTCTCGTCGTCCATCAGGATAACGCTTACAGATTCTTGCACGACCGGATCCAGCAGGCGGCGTACTCACTAATTCCTGAAGCGCAGCGTGCCGAGGTCCACTTGCGCATCGGCCGCGTGCTGCTGGCGAGCATGACGGCGGACGAGTTCGCCGAGCATCTGTTCGATGTCGCGAACCACTTCAATCGGGGCGCCACGCTTCTGGTCGACCGGGACGAGAAAGCGCAGGTGGCGACGATCGAGCTGCGCGCCGGGAGAAAGGCCAAGGCGTCGACGGCCTATGCGTCCGCGTGCGTCTATCTCGTGGCCGGCATGGCCCTGCTCGACGAAAGCGGCTGGGGCAGCCACTACGATTTAACGTTCAGCCTGTGGCTCGAACGCGCAGAGTGCGAGTATCTGACCGGACAGTTGGCGTCGGCTGAAGCACGGCTCTCGTTGCTGTCAACCCGCGCACGGACCATCGTCGACTCTGCAGCCGTCACCCGCGTGCGCATCAATCTCTATACGAATCTGGACCACAGCGACAGCGCTGTCGAGGTGGGCCTGGAGTATCTCCGGCGGATTAACGGCCAGTGGTCGCCGCACCCGACGGAGGAGGACGTCCGGCAGGAATACGATCGGTTGTGGCAGCGGCTGGGGTCTGGCTCGATCGAGGCGCTGCTCGACTTGCCGCTGATGAGCGATCCGGACCGGTGTGCGACGATGGACGTGCTCACGGTGCTCACCTCGCCGGCCCTGTTCACGGACTTGAATCTTTTTCGCCTCGTCGTCGGTCGGATGGCCGCACTCAGCCTGGAGCATGGCAACAGTGACGGATCATGCCTCGCCTATGTGTGGCTGGGCGGCATCCTCGGTACGTACTTTGGAGACTACCAAACAGGGTTCCGCTTCGGCAGGCTTGGCCTGGATCTAGTCGAAAAGCGCGGGCTTGACCGCCTTAGCGCCCGCGTCTACCTGGTCTTCGCCGTCCACGTCGCGCACTGGACGCAGCACCTGCCGACCTGCCGCGTTTTCCTACGGCGCGCTTTCGACGCGGCGCAGCACGCCGGAGACCTTACTTATGCAGCCTATAGCTGCGCCGACTTGAATACGAATCTTCTCGCCTCCGGAGATCCGCTCGGTGAAGTCGAGCACGAGGTCGAGAACGCGCTCGAATTCGTGGGGAAGGTGCGGTTCGGTCTCATCAGCGACCTCATTACCGCGCAGCACAGACTCGTCCGGACGCTCCGTGGACTTACACCGGACTTCAACTCCTTCAATGATGCGGAGTTCGACGAGAGCCGCTTCGAGCAACATCTGGATAATAATCCCCGTCTGGCTATCGCCGCGTCCCGCTATTGGATTCGCAAGCTGCAAGCGTGCGTTTACGCCGGCAACGGCGCATCTGCTGTCGCGGCTGCATCGAAAGCCGCGTCGCTGCTTTGGACCGTGCCGACACAAGTAGAGCTGTCTGAATACCATTTCTACGGGGCACTTGGTCGGGCGGCGCGTTGCGATACGGCCGCGGCCGAGGAGCGGCCCCAGCATCTGGAAGCGCTAGCATCGCATCTCAAGCAGATAGCGGTCTGGGCAGACAACTGTCCTGCAACGTTCGCAAACCGGGCGGCATTGGTTGGCGCCGAGCTCGCGCGTCTGGAAGAGCGGGAACTGGACGCCGAGCGCCTCTACGAAGAGGCCATCCACTCGGCGCGCGAGCACGGCTTCGTCCAGAACGAGGGCCTGACCCATGAGTTGGCCGCGCGCTTCTACGCGGCGCGCGGCTTTGAGACCATCGCCCACGCCTATCTGCGAAACGCGCGGCACTGCTATCTTCGGTGGGGCGCGCTCGGCAAAGTGCGGCAACTCGACCAGCGTTACCCGCGGCTGCACGGGGAATCGTCTTCGCCCACCGCAACCTTCGGCGCGCCCGTCGAACAGCTGGATGTCGGGACGGTAGTCAAAGCTTCGCAGGCGGTGTCGGGCGAGATCGTCCTCGGCAATCTTATCAAGACGCTGCTGCGGATCGCGGTCGAACATGCCGGCGCCGAGCGTGGCCTGCTCATCCTGTTCCCGGGCGACGAGCCTCGGATCTCGGCGGAAGCGACGACCGGCCGTGGCCAGGTCGAGGTCACGCTGCGCCAGACGGCCGCGTCACCGGCCGAACTTCCCGAATCCGTGCTCCACACCGTGATCCGGACGCGGGAAAGCGTGATCCTTGATGACGCCTTGGCGCAGAATCCGTTCTCGGCGGATGAGTACATCTGTCAGAAGCACGCCCGGTCGGTCCTCTGCCTGCCCCTGGTGAAGCAGGCCAAGCTGATCGGGGTGCTCTATCTCGAGAACAACCTGGCGCCACACGTGTTCACGCCCGCCCGGATCTCGGTACTGGAACTGCTGGCGTCGCAAGCGGCGATCTCGCTGGAGAACGCCCGTCTGTATAACGATCTCGGGGAACGGGAGGCCAGGATCCGCCGCCTGGTCGACTCGAACATCATCGGGGTCCTGATCTGGGATTCTCAGGGCCGGATCATCGAAGCCAACAAAGCCTTTCTCGATATTGTCGGATATGCCCGGGAAGAT
>DATGVE010000092.1:0-3217 GCA_035300725.1 Candidatus Eiseniibacteriota bacterium
GGCGCCGCAAGCGCTGCAATGGACCGTAACTTTCGCCCAGTGCCATTCAGAGTTAGGCCTCGGTGCATTGCCATGTCGAACGCAATCAGGACTTCCACGGCGGGCAGTCGTAGGGACAAATCGCGAAGGGCCCGGTTCATCGTCGTTGTGCGCAGCCCTCGGACCGTGATCGCCTCGGCCGCTAGGATCCGGCAGTGACGCACGCGCAGCCCAGGCCGCGAGCGTATTCCTGAGTTGCGTGGCACCACGATCTCGACGGGATCGGTCGGTTTGAAGTCAAGACCTGAGATCCAGGCTGCGGTCGCGCCGGCGAAAACCGCCTCTTCGGGGAGCGAGTCCTGCCACGCCCGCAGCACCTGCCATGGGTCCTCATCCAGGCCGCTCCAGCAGTACAGCCGCGCGCCGAGACGCCGCCACGTCCTTCCCTTCAACGAACTCTTCGTGAGCCCGGCTCTAAGTGCCTCTTCCAAGGAAAAGGGTTTCACTCTCAGCGCGACCGGGATGTGGGGAGTCCGGGACACACTAAGAAGGTGAGCTAATCGCGAGGGTTCGCCAACCCAGCCCATTAATTCCGCCCCTTTTGCGCAAAAGGGGCGTGTGCGCGCCAAAATTCCGTCCCTTTTGATCGAACGGGGCGGAATCCAAGGGGAAAAACGCAAGCCGATTAGACTTAACGCAATACACGCTGGGGGTCCTGTGATCTGCGGATCACGAGGGAGTGATATGACCGTCACCACCGAGGCGCTGGCCACAACCGATCTCGAATTTGCCCGCCAGCTAGGGCAGCAGCTGCGCGTCGACTCGATCCGCTGCAGCACCGCGGCCGGCTCCGGCCACCCAACCTCGTCGATGTCGGCCGCCGACCTGGTCGCCGTCCTCATCACCCGCTACCTCCAGTACGACTGGGCCAAGCCGAAGGACCCGAACAACGACCACCTCATCTTTTCCAAGGGCCACGCCTCCCCGCTCTACTACGCGATGCTCAAAGCGGTCGGCGCGATCACCGACTCTGAGCTCATGACCTTCCGCCAGTTCGGCTCCCGCCTCCAGGGCCACCCGACCCCCGCCCTCCCCTGGGTCGACGTCGCGACCGGAAGCCTCGGCCAGGGCCTCCCGATCGCCGTCGGCGTGGCGCTGGCGGGCCAGAAGCTGGACAAGCTCCCGTATCACGTGTGGGTGCTCTGCGGCGACTCGGAGCTGGCCGAGGGGTCGATCTGGGAGGCGTTCGACAAGTCGGGGCACTACCAGCTTGCCAACCTAACCGCGATCCTCGACATCAACCGCCTCGGGCAGCGCGGCGAGACCGAATACGGCTGGAACCTCGACACCTACCGGCGGCGTGTGGAATCTTTCGGCTGCTTCCCGATCGTGATCGACGGGCACGACCAGAGCGCGATCGACCGTGCCTACGGCCAGGCGCTCTCGTCGACCGGCAAGCCCACCGTGATCATCGCCAAGACGATCAAGGGCAAGGGCTTCAGCGAGATCGAGAACAAGGACGGCTGGCACGGGAAGGTGCTCCCGCCGGACATGGCCGAGCGGGCGATCAAGGAGCTCGGCGGGATCCGCCACCTCAAGGTCAAGACCGCCAAGCCCGAACGCACGCCCAGCACGCCCAAGAAGATCGTCGCGGAGCCGCTGGTGACTCTCCCCACATACAAGAACGAGGACAGGGTCGCCACGCGCAAGGCGTACGGCGACGCGCTGGTGGCGCTGGGCGCGCTCCCCGAAGTCGTGGCCACTGACGGCGAGGTGTCCAACTCAACACATGCCGACGAGTTCAAGAATGCCTACCCCGACCGCTTCTTCGAGATGTGGATCGCCGAGCAGCAGCTCGTCGCGACTGCGGTGGGCCTAAGCGTGCGCGGCTACAAGCCCTTCGCCTCGACCTTTGCCGCCTTCTTCAGCCGCGCCTACGACTTCATCCGCATGGCGGGGATCAGCCAGGCCAACATCCGCCTCGTCGGCTCGCACGCCGGGGTCGAGATCGGCCAGGATGGTCCGTCGCAGATGGCCCTCGAGGACCTCGCCTCGATCCGCGCGATCCACAGCTCGACGGTGCTCTACCCGTGCGACCCCAACCAGACCGCCAAGCTCACGCGCGTGATGGCCGACACCTCGGGCATCGTCTACATGCGGACGACGCGCGGCGCCTACCCGACCATCTACGGCCCCAACGAGGTCTTCAAGGTCGGCGGATCCAAAGTCCTAAGGCAGAGCGCCAAGGACAAAGTCACGCTCATCGGTGCCGGAGTGACCGTGCACAACTGCCTTGCGGCGGCCGACGCGCTCGCGGCGAAGAAGATCTCCGCCCGCGTGATCGACCTCTACTCGGTGAAGCCCGTCGACGTGAAGACGCTGCGCGAGGCCGCGCGCGTCACCAAGAAATTCGTGATCGTCGAGGACCACTACACGGAGGGCGGCATTGGCGCCGCGGTGATGGAGGCGCTGGCGGCGGACGGTCTTCCGCGCGTCGCGCATCTCGCCGTCAAGGACTTGCCGACATCGGGAAAGCCTGAGGAGTTGATGAACGCCGCCGGCATCTCGGCCAAGCACATCGTGGCGGCCGCGACCAAGCTCGTACAGTCGAAATAATGGCCACCAGCGCTCCAACCAGGCACAACTCGATCAAGGAGCTGAAGCAGGTCGGCCAGTCGCTGTGGCTCGACAACATCCGCCGGCAGCTGATCACCTCGGGCGAGCTGGCCCGCCTTCGCGACGATGGCCTCACCGGTGTGACCTCCAACCCGACCATCTTCGAGAAGGCGGTCAGCGGGTCGACCGACTACGACGAGGCGATGGTCCGCCTGGTCAAGGAGAAGGCGACCCCGTCGGAGATGTTGTGGGGCATGATGGTCGAGGACATCCAGGCCGCGGCCGATGTCTTCCGGCCGGTCTACGACAAGACCAAGGGCAAGGACGGCTACGTCAGCATCGAGGTCTCGCCGACGGCCGCCACGAACACCCGGCGCACTATCGCCAACGCCGAGGAGCTGCGCGACCTCTGCCGGCGGCCGAACGTCATGGTCAAGATCCCCGCCACCAAAGAAGGATTGCCCGCGATCTTCGACCAGATCTCCAAGGGCCACAACATCAACATCACGCTGATCTTCGCCGTGGATCGCTACGACGAGGTCGTCGAGGCGTACCTGTCGGGGCTCGAGAAGCTGCACAAGAAGGGAGGCGACCTGAGCAAGGTCGCCAGCGTCGCGAGCTT
>DATGVE010000093.1:0-23592 GCA_035300725.1 Candidatus Eiseniibacteriota bacterium
CTCAGTCGCGGCTTGGCGACCAAGCGCTGCCAGAACGGTCGCGGCGGATCGGGCAGCGCGGGCAGGCTCTCTTCGAGCACGAAGACGACGAAGTCGGGAGGCCTGCCGATCGAGCGCCGAATGCTCGAGACGAGCCACCACAGGTAGCGGAACGGATAGAGGATCACCCCTCGCCTCTCGGGCCCGGAGTCTAACGGCTCCTACACGACCTTGGAAATTTCGAGATGCTCGTCCATGTCCTCGCTGAGCCTTGACGCCCCGTACACCTGGCCCACGTGCTGGTGATACGGGACCCCCGTAAAGAGGTGGTGCGACCTGGTCGGGATGTCGGCGCCGTCGGCCCACTCCTTGCGCTGGAGCGCCATGTAGCCCTGTTCCTTGCTCTGCTTCAGCCCGTCCAGCAGCACCGACATGCCGTGACCGGCCGCGTGCTGCAGCGCGAGCGTGATGAAGATGAAGCCGACGCCGAGCTTGCCGAGGTCGTCCCACGTGATCGGGTTCTTCTCGTTGAACCACTTGAAGGACGACGAGTAGTTGAAGGCGAATCGCGCCTTGGGGAACCGCTTCCTGATCTCGGAGCAAAACTGCTCTGTCGGCCCGCGCTCGGCGGTCGGGAACTCGCACCAGAGAAGGTCGGGGATCCCGCTGTCCATGTAGCGGAGGCCACGGTCGATGGCCAGGTTGATGCCGCGCTTCGACTCAGGGGCCTCGGTGGCGGATACGCCATCGGTGCGCGCGATGATCACGAAATCCTTGTGGCCGAGGTCGTCGGCGGTAGCACGCATCATCTTCAGCTTGCCGACGTACTCGTCGGCTGAGATCAGCGCCTTGCCGGCGATGTGGCCGCAGCGCTTCGGCATCACCTGGTCTTCGAGGTGAGCTGCCGCGACCCCTGCCCGGACGTACAGGTCAGTCGTGCGCTGCACGTTGAAGAGGTTTCCGTAGCCTGCGTCCATGTCGACGATGACGGGCGGGATCTCGAGGTGCACCGGAGGCGCCCCTTTGTCGGGATCGCCCATGGCCATCGTGAGCTGGAACTTGCGCAGCGCGCTGACGGTGCGGCGGGCGCCGTCCGCAATCTCCACCGAGGAGTACAGGTCCATGTCCGTGGTGCCGAGGTGCCCGATGGCGAACGAGTAGCCGCTGAAGTAGACGGAGTCGAAGCCGTGATACATGACCAGTTCCGCACCCATCGGGTCGTACACGCCCGGACCAAATACGTATGGCTTGGTCGCCAGCAGCCGCCGCAGCCGCTTGCTGGGGTCGTCGTTACGCGACGCGGGGACTTTGAACCCCTCCGGCAGCAGGGGCGTAGAGACAAGGTCCATCAGACGCTCCTTGAGTACGTGGTTGGATTTGCTAACGCTGGGGGTGCGAAGGTCTACTCGTTCTCGTGATCGCAGTTGCAAGGCTCAGGGCATTCGCACTCGTGCGACGAAGGCTCTGTCAGCAGCTCCTGCGACTGATCGGCTCGTTCCATGAGCCGAAGTTAGCAAGGACCCGCGTATAAGTCCAATTAATAGATTCGATGCTTCCTATCGAAGGAATCGATGCATCTGAACCTTCAGCTGCGCGTTTCTATGAGTTTCAGGAAAGCAGCCACGATGCCCTCGGGCTCTCCGGCGTCGCGGCGCCGGAACACGACGATTGAGTTGTGCATGGGGGGCGCATCTTTCATCGCCACCAGGCAAAGCGTGCCGCCGGCTGCTTCGCGCGCCACGGCCGTGCCAGGCAGCAGCGCGACGCCAAGTCCCCTCTCGACCATCTTCTTGGCCGCTTCGATCGAGTCGAGCTCCATCAAGCCACGGAGCTTCAACCCGGCGGACAGAAATGCGCTCTGGGTAATCTCGTAGTAGCTCGACGTGCGGTCGAACATGATCAGCTTTTGGGCGGCGACGTCAGCCATCGGAACCGAACGCCGCTTGGTGAACGGATGGTCCGGAGCGCAGACGAGGACGAGCTCCTCGGTGTGGAACGGGCGCAGCTCCAGGTCCGGGTGGTGGATCGTCCGGCCCAGTCCGATCTGCACCTCATCGTGGAGCACCAGGTCGGCAACGTCCTCCGAGTGGCCGGTCCGGACCGACACCTCGACCCGCGGGTGGCTGGCGACGAAGACTTCCAGCAGGTCCGGCAGGACGTATGTGCTCACCGCCGGCGCCGCGGCGATCATCAGGTGTCCGGCGGAAGCAGTCATCACCTGCTCGAGGGCACCACGCCCGTCGACCAGCGCTCGGAGCGCGCGTTCGGCAAACGGGATCCACGCCCGGCCCGCGTCGGTCAGGCGCATGCCGTGGGGGGTCCGCAGAAACAGGGGAGTCCCAAGTTCTCGTTCCAGGCCCTGGAGGCGCGCCGTCAAGGTGGGCTGGGTGATGAAGAGCGCTTCCGCCGCCCGGCTCACGCTCCCCCGGCGGGCGACCTCGAGGAAGCCCTCGACCTGCACCAGCTGAATACCGCTTGGCTTGCCGTTACGTGATTCGTCTATAGCCACGGCCGTGGCTACAAATTCTATCTATGGGTCCGGGCGGGAGTCGGGCTTAATTTCTGGGCCGTCTCAGCAGCACCATCGCCGCCCAGATCGCGACGGCCCACACCGGGGCCATAGTGATCACGAAGGGCCGGATCGTGTCGCTCGCCGAGTGGGAGTTGCGGTCGAAGGCCTGGAAGACCAGGATGCTGCCGAACACCAGGATGGCCAGCGCCACCGAAACGCCGCCGACGCTTGTCCACTTCATAGCTCGATCAACGTCTGATTTTGAAGCGCCGTTACGGAATTTTCATGCCCGACCCGGCTGTTCTTGTGGGCATGAATCCTCTGTTCGGTTTTCACATGCCCAACTTCACATTCCCAGGGGTCCCCAATGACCGGTTGTTCGATCGCGTGGTCCAGCAAGCGAGGGCGGCCGAAAAGGCAGGCTTCGACCTCGTCACAGTCATGGACCACTTCTATCAGATACGCGGCATCGGGCCGGCGACGGAACCGATGATGGAGGCGTACACGACTCTTGGGGCGCTCGCCGCGAGCACGTCGAAAGTCAAGCTCGGAACACTGGTCACCGGCGTGACCTACCGCAACCCGGCGATGCTCGCCAAGATGGTCACCACGCTCGACGTCATTTCCAAGGGCCGCGCCATCCTCGGCATCGGCGCCGCCTGGAATGAGGATGAGCACAAGGGCTACGGCATTGAGTTTCCGCCCATCGGTCAGCGTATGGACCGCCTCGACGAAGCACTGATGATCGCCAAGCTGATGTTCACGCAGGACCGCCCGTCGTTCGAAGGCAAGTACTACAAGATCGATCGCGCGCTGAACGTCCCGCGCCCAGTGCAGCCCGGAGGCCCGAAGATCCTCATCGGAGGCACGGGCGAGCGGCGGACGCTGCGGCTTCTCGCCCAGCACGGTGACATCGGTCACTGGTTCGCCGCGAGCATCGACGAGCTGAAGCGAAAGAAGCAGATCTTCGAGGAGCACTGCGCGGCGGTGAAACGGGATCCTTCCGAGGTGCTGTTGACCCTTGGCGTAACACTGGTGCTTGCCGAAAATGAAAAGGACGCCAAGGCGATCCTCGCAAGTCTTACGCCGGAGCGGCGCGCCATGGCGAAGACGGCAACCGTGTCCCAGGCCGCGGAGCTGCTCGGCGAATACATGGCCGCTGGATTCGGTGGGTTCACGTTGAACAACAACATCTATTCGACAGACGAGCAGATCGCGCTGGTTGGCGAGTTGATCAAAGCCGTGCGCGGAAGCGCGGTGTCGGCTTAGGTCTTGTAGGTAAGCTCGCCCGCGCCCACGGGCACTTTCAAGTAGTTTTCTGGCGGTGCCAGCGGGCACGCCCAGCGTGGGCTGTACGCGCATGAGGCGTTGTACGCATAGTTGAAATCGATCACGACGTCGCTGACCCTCGGCGTGATCTCCAACACCAGGCCATCGGTGTCCTTTGCCGTGTCGAAGAGGTAGCGCCCGCCCCCATACGTCTCGCGTCCGGACGTCGAATCGCGAAACGGCACGAAAAGACCGCCGGCGTACTGCACCAGGCTCAAGACGGTCAGGCGGCAAGCCGAGCCCGCGAGCTGAAAGGTGAGCAGGCCCGCACGCCGATAGCGAACGGCGCCGTCCTCGCCGCCTGTGTCGATGACCAGCTCCGATCCGTCAGCCGGCTCGAACCGGGCTTGCACTCGAGATGCCGGGTCGTGTGGAAAGTAGCGCAGCCCCTCGAAGGACCCGCGCTCGTCCGGCTCGATGGGTGACTGCGGATGCGAACGGAACAATTCATCGCGACCTCGCCGAAAGCGGGTGTTCGCATCTGGTCCGCTGATCCGGTACAGATCGCCGACCCTGCGCCGCCAGTCGACGAGATCGAGCAGCGCCTGTGCGTCAGCGTTTGTCAACGGGGCCCGGGTCCGCCGGTGTCAGCTTGTAGCTCGCATGCGGCGGGAGGTTCGCCAGCGCCTGGTGCACGTCGTCTTCCGTCGCGTCGGTGATCGCAAGCACGTAACGGCGGGAATGGGAGTTGGCGGATGCGGTGGGGCGGAGCGCCGCCGCGGGATGGGGCGCGGCGTCAACGACCGCCGCCTGCGCTGGGGCGACCTTCGGCGGCCGGGCCGCCGCGTCTGCTCTCAACACCCTCCAGTGGTAGGCGCCGACGGCGCCCGCCACGACGATCACCGCGAGGTAGTGGCCGAAGTCGAGATTTGAGGTATCGCTGAGCTTGGGATTGGCGCTGAAGACCTGCTTCAGCACGGCGTACAGCATCCCGACGCCTCCACCGAGAATCACGAGCACGCTCGCCAGCAGCGCGGCCCACACATACAGGCGGCGGCTCAGCGACTGCCTGTCCTGGGCCCACGGCGCGGGTCGCCAGTGCGCAAGCCAGACCGCAGCGCCTACTACCAGCAGGGTCAGCCAGAGGCTGACCGGGTCCTTCCAGTCGCCGGCCGTCACTCCGATGATCGGCGCCTCGAGCTGCTCAGCGAGAGTCCAGAGCAGGCCGCCTGCGCCGAGTGCACCGGCGCCCAGCGCGACAAGCGAGACCAGGTTCGTGTAGAGGCGGCGCAGGCCCGCCTGGCGTTCTCCCTCCTGTGCCCTGGCGTCGCGCGCAAGCCGCCTCCGCACCAGGAACCATGCCGTCCCGTACACCAGGAGCAGCGAGCCGGGCGTGGCGGCGGCGGCGAGGACATCGTTCCCGGCGCCGCCCGGGTGGTCGACGCCGAGGCCTTTGGCCAGCGCGTAGTAGAGGATCTGGCTGGCGCCGAACAGGGCGGTGCCGATGCTGACCGCCACGGCGACGAAGCCCTGGAGCGCACGAAGCGTCGCGTGACGATCGTCGGCGACGTGGTTTTGCGCGATCGCGAGAGCGTGGAAACCCCACACGACAAGGCCCGCCATGAAGAGAGCAGCGGTGTCACCCAGGTACCTGTAGCCGAGCGGCTTGTTCCATGCCTTCAGCCAGCCCAGCTCGAGAAGGCCGCTCGCTCCGGTCAGCATCCACAGCAAGGCCACCAGGAGGAGCGAGTACATGTACCAGCGGCGGAGCGTGGCGGAGGCCCCTGACTCGCCGACCGCGGCGCGATCGCGGGCCACGATCACGAAGTGGAAAGCCCAGATCGCGAGAAACACCAGGGCGACCCATGCGGCCTGCGAGGTGGCGAGCCAATCTGCTTTAGCCGTGCAGTACGTGACGGTGAGGCCGACAGGGGTGCTCGGCGTGCACGTATCGATGAGCGGGCGCAGGAGAGACGAGAGGGCGACGGACAGTGCAAACCCAAAGCCGAGCGCCCCGCCCGCGGCAGCCCAATAAAGGTAGAGGCGCCGGATGGCAGAGGCTCGTTCGTTGGGATCCCGCATCGCGAAGCGGCGCGCGAACCAGAAATGAATTCCCCAGACCGGGAGCGCGACCAGGGTCATCGCGGTGTAGATCGCCAGCTGCGTGCGGTAGGACGAATCCGAGGAGTAGGGCGCGTTGAAGATGAAGACCAGCGCGGTGGACCCGAGCAGCGCCAGCCCAGCCGCCAGAAGTCCCAGGCCGGCCGCGCTCACGAGATACAGGTAGAGGCGCCGGAGGATCATCGGCGCAACCGTACTACCATGCGCGGGTGATCTCCAAAGAACTGCTCGAAATCCTGGCGTGTCCGAAGTGCCACACCAAGGTGGAACTAAAGGAGCCCGATCAGCTCCGCTGTCCCAACTGCAAAGTGCTGTATCCGATCGTCGACGGCATCCCCGTGATGCTGATCGAAGAGGCCAAACCCGAGAAGAGCTAGGCGGCGCAGGCGTACCCGCTGGTGTCCCTTGGGGAGGGGTGGGCCACGGCAGACCTGACATCCGCATCGATCTCGTCGTCGGTCAATGCGTAAGCCTGGTTGGGCACGCTGGCCGAAGTCGCGAACACCATGCCCAGCACGCGGCCTTCGGTGTCGACCAGCGGGCCGCCGGAGTTGCCCGGTCGAACTGCCGCCTCGATGACGAAGATTTGCCGGGTCACCAGGCTCGAGTTGTAGATGTCACGTCCTTCGGCCGTGATCCGTCCGTCGACGATGGCGGGGGACACCTTCTCCGGTCCGCCGCCCGGGTAGCCGATCACAGCTCCCTTGGTGCCCCGGCTGGCAGGGCCGAAGGCCAGCGGCGCCGTTTTGAGTTCCGGAACGTACAGCACCGCGACATCTCGATCGGGGTCGAAATACACGACAGTTCCAGGCATCTGCGCGCCCCCCGGAGTGATGACGGTGTGGGTTCTGGTTCCCGATACGACGTGGGCGTTCGTCACGATGTAACCGGTGCCGACCGGAAAGCCGCTGCCCGTGACCAGGCCTCCGCATCCAAGGCCCGAGACTTTGACCACGGCCTGCGCTGCGTGATTTATCCCGGGCGTATCCACCGAAGCGGGGAGGGGCAACCGCGAAGGGAGCGCGGGCTCCAGGCCCGCGAACACCGGCGGAAACGAAACGCCCGCCAGGATTCCTTGCACGCTGGCCAGGAAGCCGGGTGCCTTGGGCGCGCGCTGGTCGAGCGTCTGCAGCACTGCCGACCGCTGGATCTGCTGCGCGATCTCCTCGCTGGGGCCTCGCGAGAAGGTCAGACCCAGGAACCAGCACATCGCCAGCACCGCCACGATGGACACCACAGCTCCGGCAACCGAGTCGGTCACGGTGTGCATGCCTGCCCTGAGGATGTGGCGGCGGATCGGCTCACCCGCGGCGAAGCCGATGCTCGACCCGAGGCTTCCACCGATGACCAGCACAAGAACGGCGCCGAGTGGGCGCGCCACCGGGTTGTGGATCTCGAGGTAGTTCAGCGCCGGTGTCGCCGCGGCCGCTCCCAGCAGCACGCCGATCACCAGGCCCGCGTATTGGGCTGCTGACAGCCAGAAGCCGCGGCGGTAACCGTTCGCGAGCCCGATCAGGGTCGCAACAAGGATGACTGCGTCGATCAGGTTGAACACTTCAGCCTGATAACGCTTCCCCTCCCCACCTGTGGGGAGGTCGGGCGTGGTTAGTGATGGGCCTCGGTGTGTTCGGACTCGGCGGGACGCTCCAGCGCCTCCTCGGCGGCACGGTTTCGGGCGTCGCCTCGCAATACCCACCAACCGAGGCCGGCCACGCCCAGCGACGCAACCAGGAAGGTGATGCTCATCCCGAGCCAGGCCGGCACCCATTCGCCGGCAAGAAAGACGACGTCTGAAGCTTCCACTACGCCGGCTCCGGCTTGGCGCCCTGCTGCGCGTCATGCAGGTCGCGGAGAGGCATGAAGCTGTGAATCGGCGGCACGCGTTCGAAGTTGTAAGGCGGCGGTGGAGAGGTGGTCGCCCACTCGAGGGTGTTGCCGTGCCACGGATCGTCTCCCGCGATCTCGCCACCGTTCCAGCTCCGAACGATGTTGATCAGGAAAAGCAGCACAGAGAAGGCGATGAGGAACGACGAGACCGTGATGATCATGTTCGTCGTCGCCCAGGCCGGGTTGGCGTAGGTGGCGATGCGCCGAGGCATGCCCTCGAGCCCGAGGGTGTGCATGATCAGGAAGGTTCCGTTGAACCCGACGAAAAGCGTCCAGAAGTTCCACTCACCAAGGGTGCGGTTGAGCATCCTGCCCGTGATCTTCGGGAACCAGTAGTAAATGCCCGCAAAGATCGTGAACACGCTGCCGCCGAAAAGAACGTAGTGGAGATGGGCGACGACGTAGTACGACTGGTGCAGCTGGGTGTCCACCGGCACTGAGGCGAGATACACGCCTGTGATGCCGCCGATCAGGAAGGTGGCCAGGAAGCCCCACGCGAATTTCATCGGCACCGTGAATTCGACCGATCCCCACCAGGTCGTGGCGATCCAGTTGAAGAACTTGATGCCGGTCGGCACGGCGATCGCCATCGTCATGACCATGAAGAATGTTTCGACATAGATGTTCATGCCGACCGTGAACATGTGGTGTGCCCAGACCGTCATCGACAGGAACACGATGCCGAACAGCGCTCCGACCATCGTCATGTAGCCGAAGATCATCTTTCGCGCGAAGACCGGGATGATCTCGGAGATCATGCCGAAGCCCGGCAGAATCATGATGTAGACCTCGGGGTGCCCGAAGAACCAGAACAGGTGCTGATACAGCACCGGCCGGCCCTGAGTCGTGAAGAACTGCGTCCCGAGCTGCCGGTCGAACTCGACGAGGATCATGGCCGCAGCGAGCGGCGCACCGACTATCAGCAGCAGGATCGAGGTCGAGATCTGCGCCCAGACGAACAGCGGCAGCCGTGTGAGCTTCATGCCAGGCGCGCGCAGCGCGACGATGGTGGTGAGGAAGTTGGTAGAGGCCATGATCCCGCTGATCGCCCAGACGATCAGGCTCAACGCCCAGAAGTCCACGCCCAGGCTGTGCGACTGATAGGCCTTCTCGGTCAGCGGCGCGTAACCGGTCCAGCCGGCGTTGAGCGCGCCTCCCGTCAGGAAGCCGCAGTAGTAAAGGAGGATCGAGACAGGGACCAGCCAGAAACCCAGCAGGTTGACGCGCGGGAACGCCATGTCGCGCGCGCCGATCATGATCGGGACCATGTAGTTCGCGATGCCGGTCAGGAAGATCGTGACGAAGAAAAAGATCATCGTCACGCCGTGGGCTGAGATCAGCTGGTTGTAAGTCTCGTGGTCGACCACTGAAAGGTTTGGCTGCGAGAGCTGCAGACGGATGATCAGCGCGAAAATGCCGGCGAGGACGAAGCTGAGGACGCCGGTGACCATGTACATGATCCCGATCAGCTTGTGGTCCGTAGTCGTCAACCACAGGCTGATGGGCTTGAAAAACGAGTCGTCGTATTCCTTAGGGCGAGGCAGAACAGTAGTGGCCGCCATCTCTTCTTATGCTACCTCGGCGATGGCGATGGACTGGGTGACGTTGAAGGTTTCGGCGATGGCGAGGGGGACGGCTTAGGCGACGGCATCGGGTGAAGCGCCGCCACCTGCTTCGCCATCCACTGGTCGAAGGCGGCCTGGTCCATGGCCTGCACGATGATCTGCATGTTGCTGTGCCCGGCGCCGCACAGCTCGGCGCACTCCCCGCGCCAAGTGCCGGGCTGGCTGATTTTCAGCCACGAGTAGTTGTCGTAGCCGGGCACGGCATCGGTCTTGCCCGAGATGGCTGGCACCCACCACGAGTGAATGACGTCTGTCCCCTCGAACCGAAGCTTGACCAGCGTGTTCACCGGCACGACGAACGGCGTGACGTCCCCCGCCAGCGTGCCCTCCTGGTTGACGACGACCTCGGTGCCCTCGTAGGCGTAGTTCCAGCCGAACTGGTGACCACTTACCGTGACGGTCATCTGCTGGTTGTCGATGGGCTGGAAGTCCTTCTCGAGAGTGAGGAAGCTGTAACCCGCAATGGAGAGCACCACCAGAGAAGGAATCACCGTCCACACGATCTCGAGGCCCGTGTGCCCGTGGATCTGCGGCGGCACATAGCCCGCCGGCTGGACTGAACGTCGATAGCGGAGCACCACCCAGAGCAGTGCGATTTCGACGCCGACGAAGATGATGATCGCGGGGATCGAAATCCCGACGTAGGTGTCGTAGATGTCCTGCCCATTCGGCGAAACGGGCTGGGGAAAGATCGGGGAGAGGCCGCCCAGGCCGTCACAGGAGCTGAGCAGGAACGCCGCGGTGACCAGGAAAAAAGCAATAAGAGTCGCGCGTGCCCGTCCTGCCACGGCCTGAAGTATATCGATGCCCGGGAAGGCGTCCGCGAGCTCGGGTCTGGCCTGAGATAGAATCCAAAATCGACTGTGACGGCTCCGCCCAAGACTCGATACGTCGATGCGTCAAACCCCGACCTGGCCGTCGATTGCCCACGCTGCGGTCTGAAGACCGCCCGGTTCGTCGATCACTGCCGGAACTGCGGCTACAAGCTGTGGCCGTCCAGCGTGATGGCCTCGGCCGCGTTCAAGGCATGGCGGGCGGCGGATCCGGTGCCGCGATCGACGGTGTCCCGATTCGACATGGAGTATCCCGTCGAGGTCGACAACACCGTCGACTACACGGCCAAGGCGCACCAGCTCGGCATCCACCTCTCTCCGAACAGCAACTGGCCGTTCGTCATTTGTCTGGGGTTGTTTTTCCTGGCGCTGGCCGCGATTCCGTTTGAAACCACGACTCGCATCGTGCTTGCGGTGGTCGGAGGAGTGATCTTCCTGTGGGGAGTCGTCGGTTGGGTCGTGATCGACGACGTGCACATGTTCCCGAGTGACGAGCCAAAGATCGGCGAGGAGGTCCACCACTGATGGCGGTCGCGGTAGCCCCTCGCGAACTGGAGCCCCAGTACCCCGCGATCAAGCCGGGCATGATGGGCATGTACATCTTCCTGGCTTCCGAGGTGATGTTCTTCGGCAGCCTGTTCGCGGTCTACTTCTATCTTTACGGGTCACACCCGACGTGGCCGCCGCTGGCGCCGGAAAGCAGGCCCGAGTATTACGTCGGCTGGTACCCGATCCCCCTGCTGAACACGATCATCCTGTTCTCCAGCGGTGTCACGTGCCACTTCGCGGCCGAAGCGATCGCGAACGACAACAGACGGCGATTCTTCATGCTCCAGATCGCGACCATCATCCTGGGCATTGCCTTCGAGGTCGGCCAGCTCTATGAATTCATCCAGGCCTTCGGGCGTGGGCTGAACCTCACCGCCAACACGTTCGCCAGCGCCTTTTTCACGCTGACCGGCTTTCACGGCGCCCATGTGTTGGGCGGCCTGGTCCTGCTCACACTGATCTTGTTCCGCGCTTACCGGGGGCAGTTCTCATCGCGGCACCACGTGGCAGTGAATGCGGTGACCCTGTACTGGCACTTCGTCGACGTGGTGTGGTTCTTCCTGTTCGGAATCCTGTATCTCGGGGTGACCGCATTCAAATGAGAGCAATCGCAATGGCGCTCGGAGCGGTGGCCATCCTGGCGGGATGTGGGGGAGGCCCGGCCCAGCCGGCGGGATCGATCAAGGTCACGATGACCGAGTTCCAATTTGCCCCCTCGACGATCTCTGCACCGAGCGGCAAGGTCGTCTTCTTCCTGGTCAACTCCGGTACGACGTCGCACAACATGATCATTCGCGACAGCTCAAACAAGCGGTTGAAGGGAAGCGACCTCGTGTCCGCGGGAGACTCGTTCGTCTTCACGGTGGACAGCATCGCGGCCGGGACCTACACGTACTTTTGCGATCAGCAAGGCCATGAGGCCTCGGGCATGAAAGGAACGTTGACCATTACCTAGCGTCCCGCAAGGCTGCTCGCACCTGTGCGACTACAACCACCGGCCGGCCGTGGATGTCCGCCGCCGTGAAGCGCAGCAGCCGGAATCCAGCGTTGACAAGCAGGTTCTGGCGGCGGTTGTCCTCGACAAGCCGCTCGCGGTGGTTGCCGCCGTCATACTCGACAACCAGCCGCTTCGCCGGGTAGTAGAGGTCGGCTCTTCCGACGAACCGACCCGCGCCGTCATTGAGATTCGTCTGAACATCGGGGCGCGGCAGGCGGGCCTGGATCAACAGCCACCGAAGGCGCGTTTCCATCGGCGACTCGGCGGGAGCAGCGAGCGAGGCAAGCGAACGTAGCTGGCCGACACCGCGGCGACCTTTCGTCGCCTCGGCGTATTGGCATAGTGCGACTGAATTGGTGAGTGCCAAATGGATTGCCATGTCGATGACGACCAGGGCCTCTATAGGCGACCGCCTCAGGCAGAGTCCGGCGAGGGCCCGTGGAAGTGCCGTTGCGCGGAATCCCCGAATCGAAACAACTTCAGCTGGTGGGATCTCGTACCGACCCACGATGAGCCCGGGACGCGAACGGAGACTTGAGCCCGGCGGCGCCACGATCTCGACCGGATTGGCCGGTTCGACGTCGAGGCCGAACAACCAGGCCGCCGTTGTGCCGGCGAAGACAATCTCTTCTGGCAGCAAGCGGCGCCAGGCCGAGAGCGTCAGCAAAGGGTCCTCCTTTTGCTCCGCCCACCGGTAGAGCTCGAACCCGACGCGCCGCCATGCCCTGCCTTTCAGCGCACTCAGCGTTAGCCCGGCAGCGCGTGCCTCATCAAGAGAGAAGGGTCCTCTTGTCAGCTCGCGTGGGATGTATGCGGTCCTGGGCATCTTCGCACGATGAGGTTTCCCAGACGGCGCGCCAATGCAGCCTGTAAAGGCATCAATTCCGCGCGTGTGACGTCAGACGTGCGCTACCAGGCGCCGGATTAAGCTCGTCTGACGTCAGACGTGCGCTACCTAGTCGGGCTCGGGCTTGGGCTCGGCGAGGGCGAAGGTGAAGGAATCGGAGAGGGCGACGGCGACGGCGGCGGTCCCGGCGCGGTGCTGAGCACCTCGACGATGAAGACGAGCGTCGCGTTTGGCGGAATGATCACCGCCCCGGTCTGCGGATCGGTCTGACCCTGGGCCTTGTAGGCGAGCGCCCCTGGGATGATCAGCTTTCGCTTCCCGCCGACCTTCATCCCGGGGATTCCCTCGTCCCACCCTTCGATCACCTGGCCGCGACCGATCTGAAGGGGGAACGGCCCCCGGCCCGGCTGCCGGCTGGTGTCGAACTGTTTCCCGCTCGGCGACAGCCACCCCGTGTACTGCACCGTGATGTTGTCACCGCTCTTGACGACGTCCCCGGTGCCGACCACGAGGTCGATGTACTTGAGGCCGTCCGGGTACGTGATGACCGGCAGCCCGGCGCCTGCGTTGAAGTCGTCGCTTCCCGGCGATGGGCTCGCGGGGGCCGAAGGTCCGGGGCTTTCGTTCGCGATGGGCGGCGTGCCCGCGTACGGATCGGGATAGCCGCACGCCGCCAGCGCGAGGGCGGTGAGTGGAACGAGTAGTGGGAGCAGTCTCCTCACGACGAGGTGATGTCGATCGAGGTCATCTTGTCGCCGATCTGGATCTTGTCCACGACTTCCATCCCGGAGCTGATCTGGCCGAAATGGTTGTAGACGCCGCTGGTCTCGAGGAACGGCGCCGCCCCGGTGGTGATGAAGAACTGCGAGCCGCTCACGCCGGCGGCGCTGGACGCCATTCCAATGGTTCCGCGCGGCCACTTGGACGGGTTGCTCTCGTCCGGCAGCTTGTAGGCCGGGCCCCCGGTCCCATTGCCCAGCGGGTCGCCGCCCTGGACGACGAAGCCAGGGACGACGCGATGGAAGGTGAGGTTGTCGTAGAAGTGGTTTTGCGCCAGGTAGACGAAGTTGTTGACGGTCTGAGGCGCAATCTTGGGGTCCACGAATGCGATCACGAAGTCGCCTCTCGCGGTGTGCACCGTGGCGGAGTATTTCTTGCTCGGGTCGATGACTGTCGGTGGGGGCGTGGTTCTCTTTTCCATGCAGGTGACGATCCCATTGTCGCAGCCGGAGGGGGAGGCGGGTGCCGACGCATCTCCGCCCGAATCGCAGCCTGCGATGGCGATCAACAGCAGCGCCGAGACCAGTCCCCGCTTCAACGCGGAGACAGTACCGGAGAGGTGAATCAGCGTGCGGGCTCGCGCGCCCCGCTCGCGATCAGCACGGCCAGCCCCACTGCGAGCGCGGCGATAACCAGAAGCGCCATCTCCACGCTCGCCGTCGCCGCCACGCCACCCCCGATGAGCGGGCCGATGGCGAAGCCCAACGCCACCGAGCTTGCATTGGCCCCGAACACGGTGCTCTGCGCGTCGCGTGGAGTCTCCAGGCCGATCATGCTCGCGGTCGCGGGTTGGATCACGCCGCTGAACAGGCCGTTCAGCCCCACGGCTGCTACGACCAGCGCCACCCATGGCGAGACGGCGATCAACGCCACCGCCACCGCGACCATCGCCGCGGACAGCGCCGTCGTTCGCACGTAGCCGAGCCGCCTGGTCACCTGCGTGTAGAAAACCGCGGCGAAGCTGCTCGCGACTCCGGCCAGCCCGAACGCGACACCGGTGATCGCCGCCACCGCATTGGTCGCCACCATCTCCAGCAGGCGCAGCACGACGAGCACCTGGGTGGCGGAGTTGCACACGCTGATCAGGCCCTGGGCGCCGATGAGCACGCTCAGCGAGCGCATCGTCCCCGGCAGCTGCTTGATGAGATCGAGGACGCCAACCCGCACTCCCTGCTTGGGCCGGATTGGGCCCTCCTGCACGATGAGAAGAACGGGCACCGTCGACAGCAGCAGCAGGATTCCTCCGCCGAGGAACACGAGTCGCAAGCCCACCGCCGCGGCGGCGAGCCCGCCCACGACCGGGCCGACGGCGCTTCCGAGCGCAACGGCCGACGTGACAACACCCAGTGCCCAGCCCACCCTGTTGCGTGGGGTCTCGGCTGCCACCAGCGCAGTCGCTGCTGCCACGGTGCCGCTGGTCGCGCCTTGAAGAAGACGCAGGAGCAAGAGGTCGGTCGGGTTGCGCGCGAAGAAGATCAATCCGACTGTGAGCGCGCCGCCGACCATCGACCTGATGAGCATCGGCTTTCGCCCGTACCTGTCTCCGAGGATGCCCCAGATCGGACTGGCGATCGCCATCGACAGGCCGGAAATGCTGGCCGTCGCCGCCGTCCACAGGTCGAGCTCAGGACCCTTGGGGACGCCCAGATCGTGGTGGATGAAGATCGAGATGAACGGAAAGGCGAAGCTGAAACCGAAGATCGCCATGAACTCGGCGAACCACAGCGCGGCCAGGTTGCGCCGCCAGTCGATTCCTCCGGGTCCTACGGGGGGACTCGTCGCCCGCGGATCAGTTCCCAAGCAGCTCGACGATGCGGTCGGAGGTGATGGGCAGCCGGTCGATCACAGCGTTCGGGTTGCGCTTGCGCAGCGCGTCCTCGACTGCGCTGGAGATCGCGGCGGGAACGGGAATCGTCCCGCTCTCGCCGGCGCCCTTGAAGCCCTCGGGGTTGGAATCCGTCGGTGTGTCCAGGCCCAACAGCTCCGGCAGGCCAACCTCGCCGGTGCTGACGATCGTGTAGTCGAGAAAGCTCGGGGTGCGGTAAGCGCCGTCCGTGTCATAGATGGACGCCTCGTACAGCGCAAACCCGAGCCCGTGCGCGTACCCGCCGTGCAGCTGGCCCTCGAGGGTGGCCGCGTTGATCGTTTTACCGGTGTCGTGGACGATCACGTACCGCAGGACTTCGACGTGTCCCGTTTCAGGGTCGACCGCGACGACCGCCGCATGGCAGCCGCTGGAAAAGGTCAGCGGCCGTTTCGGGTCGAAGGTCTCGAAAACCTCGAGGCCTTCATCCGGCACCATGTCAGTCGCCGGCACCTGCCGCGCGGGCGCGCCGCGGACGCCGATCACGCCCTCTTCCAGTTCGAGGTCATTCACGTCGGCTTCGAGCACGTCACCCGCGCGCTCGAGGATGCGCTTTCGCAACGCGCTGGCCGCCTGTGCCGTGGCACTGCCGACCTGAACCGCGCTGCGGCTGCCCGCAGTCAGAAGCGCGAAGGGCACGTGCCGCGTGTCGCCGGCGGTGACGCGAATTTTTTCATAGGGCCAGCCAAGTCTCTCCGCGGCGACCAGCGCGACCATCGTCTCGTGGCCCTGCCCTTGCGGACTTGAGCCCACGTACACGTGAACGATGCCGTCTTTCGTGACGCGGATCTTCGCGGGCTCGCCGCGGCCGAAACCTGTGGATTCGACACAGCACGCCACTCCCATGCCGACCAGGCGGCCGTCGGCCTGGCCGCTGCGGCCAGGATCTTTGCCCAGCTTTTCGAGCGCCATCTCCAGGAGGCGCGGGTAGTTTCCACTGTCATACACCAGGCCGCTGCGGCCGGCGGGAAAGCCGGTCGTGTAAGGGATCTGTTCCGGCTGAATCAGGTTGCGCCGTCGAAGCTCGGCCGGTTCGAGCTTGAGCTTCCGGGCAAGCCGGTCCATGACTCGCTCCATCCCGTAGTTGCCAAGCGGCCGCCCGCCGCCCCGGATGAATCCGGTGGGGACCGTGTTCGTGTACACGAGCTGGTGCTCCAGGTCCATCGCCGGCAGCACGTAAGCGGAGATCAGGTGGGAGACGATGATGCCGGGCTGGCCGGTGCCGGAACCGGCGTACGCGCCGATGTCGTGGATCAGCCTTCCCCGCAGCCCGCGCAGCTTGCCCTTCCGATCCGCTGCCAGCTCAAGCTCGATCACCGAGCCGTGTCCTTGCGCGGTAGTGGCGCCGTCCTCGCTGCGCGAGGCGACCCAGCGCACCGACCGTTTCAGGCGCCAGGCAGCGAGGGCCGTGAGCACCTCTTCCGGAAACACGCTTCCTTTCGCGCCGAACCCACCGCCGACGTCCTCCGCTAGGACGCGAACCTTGTCCACTTCGAGACCGAGAGTTGTGGCCACCGCTTGCCTGACGCCGAACACGTTTTGCGTCGAGGTCCACATCTTGATGCCGCCGCTCTCTTCGTCCGGAGCCGCGGTGACGGTGCGCGGCTCCATCGCCGCGCCCGCAACGCGCGAGGTGGTCAGCCGGATCTCCGCGGTCACGCTGCCGGATTCGAATGCAGCTTTCACGTCGCCGTACGTGGTCGAAGCGGACTGAGCGATATTGGATTTCATGTCGGCGTGGACTGTTGGAGCGCCATCAGCGATTGCAGTGATGACGTCGCCGACACCAGGCAAAGGGTCGAACTCCGGCGAGACCTGCTCGGCCGCGTCCTGCGCCTGGTAAGCGGTTTCAGCGATCACCATCGCGTAGGACTCTCCGACGTAGTTCAGCTCGTCTCGATTGAGGATCGGCCGCCCGCGCCGCTCGATGTCCGGGGGGGTGAAGTCAGTCAGGCCAGGAGCGACCTCGGGCAGGTCGTCGGCGGTCCATACCGCGATGACCCCGGGCATGCCGGCTGCCACAGACCTGTCGACGGCCGCGATTCGCGTATGCGGCAGAGACGACCGGCAGAAGGAGGCGTGAACCAGGCTGTCGAGCTTGATGTCTCCGGCGTAGCGCCCCTCTCCGGTGATGAGTCGCCGGTCCTCGAGCCGGGGCATGCGCCGGCCGATGTACTGAGGCACGACAACTACAATAAGTCGTCACTCGACACCGCCATTCCGCCGCGGGCGGCTAGCTCAGTTGGGAGAGCGCCAGCTTGACATGCTGGAGGTCGGGGGTTCGAAACCCTCGCCGCCCACCACCGGGATGGCGTCGTCGCATTTCGGGGACAATCCATGAGCCTGGCCCGGTCGTCTAGTGGACTAGGACGCCACCCTTTCAAGGTGGATACCAGGGGTTCGAATCCCCTCCGGGCTACCAGGCGAAAGGTCGAGAAGCGGGCGTAGCACAATGGTAGTGCGGCAGCCTTCCAAGCTGTTTACGTGGGTTCGATTCCCATCGCCCGCTCCAATCAGACTGCTCGTCGTGGATACAGCCAAAAAGGAGCAAATGGCTGTATCCCGTCGAGCCGCACAAAACTCACACCCGGTTCCAAGCTCGTTTTGAGGTTGGGCCCAGAAGATGGTCGGCATGAACCCGAACAAGACCCGCACCCTGCTACTCGGATCCGCCGTGGCCGCAGCCATGCTCTTCGGCGGCGTGATCGGCGCCACAGTGCTCGCGAAGTCAACGCTGACGCCCGCCAACGCCGCCCCGCTTGCCGCCGCTTCGCCGACTCCCAAATCCAACGAGGCCACGGCTCATGAGGCGGGGGAGACCGCCGCTCAGGAGGCCGCCGAAAACAACGGAACCGCGCGTCACGGTGGTGGCGGACAGCCGAACGAGACCGCCGCTCATGAGACTGCGGAGACAGCGGCACAGGAAGCCGCTGAGAACGCCCGCATCAAGGCGTCGCCCGGAGCTTAGTAACCGAAAATAGTCGGCGTGCCTTCGAAAGCGGGCGCGCCGACTCCCGTTTTTCTTGAGGTCGGCGCCAAGCGAACGTTCGCGAGTGCCGCCGGCTGGCCCGGTTGGTGCCGTGCCGGAAAGAACGAGCTCGCCGCGCTGGAGTCGCTGGCGGCGTATGCGCCTCGATACGCCGCGGTGGCAAAGTTGGCCAAAGTTCCCTTCCCGACAGCATCAACCAACTTCAAGGTCGTCGAGCGGCTGACGGGCAACGCAACCACCGACTTCGGCGCGCCCGGCATCTCGGCCAAAGCTGAAACGGAACCCATGACCGCCGCCGAGACCAGGCGAATGTGCGACCTGGTCGAAGCCTGCTGGACGTACCTGGACAAGGTCGTCGCCAAGGCCCCGGCCTCGCTGCGCAAGGGACCTCGCGGCGGAGGCAGGGATCGCGACGTGATGTTCGACCACGTTCTCGGTGCGGAGGTGGAGTACGCAAAGCGCATCGGGACACGCTTGAAGCAGCCGGATGGCCGAAATCGAGCCGCGGTCGGCGCCTTCCGCAAGGCGATTCTCGAGAGCTTCGGCCATCCCAACCGGGAAGAGAAGTGGCCCGTTTCATACGCCGCGCGCCGCACGGCGTGGCATGCACTCGACCACGCGTGGGAGATCGAGGACCGAAGCACCCCGTAACCGCCTCGGTCTATCTTGGGGGCCCTGATGCAGAACACATCTGGACTCTTGGTTGTGATGGCTCACCCGGACGACGAGTCGATGGGGTGCGGGGGCGTGATCCTGCGACACACTCGTGCCGGGGTGCCGGTGAGCCTCGTGTGCGCGACGCGAGGCGAGGCGGGGTGGAGCGGCAAGCCTTTCGGCGCCAAGCGAGAGGACCTCGCGCAGATCCGCACCGCCGAGCTCGAGGAAGCAGCGGCGGCGCTCGGCATCGGCAGCGTCGAGCTATGGGACTACCCAGACGGCGGAGTGAACGGCTGCGACCCGCAGGAGATCACCGATCGAGTGTGGGAGAAGATCTCGACGCTGCGGCCGAAGGCGGTTGTGGGCTGGGGCCCCGACGGCGTGTACGGGCATCCCGATCACATCGCCATGGGCGCGTGCACCGACTCGGCTGTGAACGCCATGGCGGAGGGAGACCGCCCGGCCCTGTACCACCTGGCGGTGGACCAGCAGGTCGCCGATTTCTATCTCGAGGCGCTTCGACTCACTGGCGATCGTCACGAGCTGCCACTGGTCGTGAAGGACCACGTTGATGTCGTGATCGACCTGGATCCGGACGAGGTCATGATGAAGCTGCGAGCCATCGACTTTCATCGAAGCCAGCTCGAAGAGTGGCGGATCGCGATTCGGGAGCACCCGCGGCTGATGCAGCAGGGATACGGGCACGAACCTTACCTCGCCATCCTGTCGCGGGCGCCCGGCCTCACGGACAAAGGGTTGTTGGGCGAGTTCGGATGAACTCAAAGAGGCAGACTTCCTATTAGTAGCCAGGCAAAAGCATGGGATTTCTGTAGGCGAAACGCAGCCGCCTTGGGCTAACGTTTAGCGCCTGATTGACGGCTGTGCCGGTGGTCTGACTAAGTCGGGGGTGACGAAAGCCAATGGACGTTCAGGAGGCGGTGTCGGAGAGCCAGCACGTGGCTTCTGCCGATGACAACGGCGACGGTAAGCGCGACGGGCAGCGCAGGTTCACCATGGGCCCGAACGACAGCCTCGAAGGCAAGCTGGTCTACGACGGGCACGTGCACGTCGATGGACGAGCCGAGGGCGAGTTCCGGGTTACGGGCAACCTCGATGTTGCCTCCGGCGCGACGGCCCGGATCTTGATCGAGGCCACGAACGTAACCCTGAAAGGCACCGTCGAAGGCTCGGTCGCAGCGCGCGACAAGCTCACACTCGGTCGGGGCGCGAAGCTCAGTGGCGACATCGCCGCGCGCAGGCTCCAGATCGATGACGGCGCAAGCCTCAACGGCCACGTTCGTATGGGTGACTTTGAGCAGCACGGGTCCGGCGGCTAAAAACCGCACCTCGGCGTCGGCGGGTAACGGCTCCGAGGGGAACCACAGCTCGCTGGTCCTCGGTCCGCGTGACCGGTTGGTCGGCCTGCTCTACGTCGAGGGCGACCTGCGCGTGGTTGGAACGGTCGAGGGCGAGCTCGATGTCACCGGCAGCGTCGAGATCGACGACGGCGGCCGTGTCACCGGACCTGTGACCGCGCGCGACCGGCTGGTGGTCGGGCGGTCGGGCGTACTGAAGGGCGACGTGCGGGTGGCCCGGTTGGTGGTGGAGGACGGCGCCACGTTCATCGGAAAGGTCTCCATGGGCAAGGCAGCGCTGGAAGCGCCGCCAAAGCCACCTGAAGTGGCCAAGCCACCCGAAGCGGTCAAGCCGCCCGAAGCGGTCAAGCCACCCGAAACGGTCATGGCACCCGAAGCGGCCATCGCACCGGAAGCGGTCAAGGCACCGGAAGCGGTCAAGCCCCAAGGGCCGGTCAAAGCGGTGCAGCCGGTCAAGCCGGCGCAGCCCATCCAGGCGACCAAGCCCCCCGACCGAAAGACCAAGCCGCCCGACCGAAAGCGCCGCTTCTAGCGCCTGGCCGCCTTCTTCGCCGTCGGTTTTTTCTTGGGAGCCTTGGCGGGCATGGAGCTCGTGTGGGCCAGTGCCTTCTTGATCAGCACGACTGCGGGCGCCGGCTTGATGCGCCAGTCTCCCGGCACGATTACATACCCACTCATCTTGTGCCCGGCCATGGGCTCGAAGTCCCGACCGCCCTGTTTCTTCACCGTCTCAATCTCGTGCTCGGGCAACCGCACCATCAGCTCCTCGCCGAAGATCCCGCAAAACATGTTGCCGTTCACGAAGGCTGACAGCTGACCAAACATCGGCTTCAGTGTCACCGCAGGCTGATCGGGCACCAGCCTGCTGAACGCTGCCTTCGCCTCCTCGCTCGGTTTGGGCATTGAACCTGGTGCCATCCGACTCATAGTTACCTCCGTTCATGATGTCAGGCGGGCGAACCCGGCACGCAAGAATTCTCCCTCCGGATGGTTACTCGGACCAGGCGCTGCACATGCTCGAGAGCCGGATGCCTGGCGCCTACTTTTTGTAAGCGACCGGTCAAAGGGGGAGCGGCGTTGGTAGTTCGTGACGTGGTAGCAAACCTGCTTCACCGCCTCGGCATGGTGGGTGCGATCGTGATCGCGAGCGCATTGATCTTCGGTGCGGTCGCGGGGGGCGTGATAGTCCACCGGCTGGACACCACGCCGAGCGCCTCGAGCGAGCAGGCGCAGGGCGACGAGTCGGGTGAGAAGACGAGCGAGCCTGCGGACAACGGCCACCAGGACTCATCGAAGTCAGAGGACTCTCAAGACAAGGACGTTTGACGTCCCGCCAAGCGCGCTTTACGATCCGGCGCGATGACCGAGCAGACTCCGAACCCCAATCCCGCTGACGTCCCCGTCGACCCGCTCTCCACTCACCCGGCATCGCCATTCCTCCGGACGGAGGCTCCTACCCCGGTCGCCTTCGGTTCGCCGCCCAACCAGACACCGACCGCGCCCATCTACTCGACCTGGGTCACGTACCGCACCCAGATCCAGTTCGGGTTGACGCTGCTGGCCTACCTGATGGTGCTCGTCGGCTCGGTCAATGTCCTTCAGGCCAATCCTGAAGCGGCGTGGCGGTATTACGTGGCCTTGCTGCCTGTAATTCCCGCCGGGCTCGTGATCTGGGTCTTCATGCGAACTGTGTCACGGCTAGACGAGGTCCAGAAACGCATCCAGGTGCAGGCGTTCGGTTTCGCCATTGGAGCGACTGCCCTGCTCACGTTTGGATATGGGTTCCTCGAAGGTGCGGGAATGCCGCGTCTCAGCTGGATTTATGTCTTGCCGCTGATGGTGGTTCTGTGGGCTGTTGGGGTGGCGATGTTCATGTGGCGCCACCGGTGAAGAATCGCCAGAGGGTGCTGCGGGCGGAGCTCGAATGGTCGCAGGCTGACCCGGCTCAGCAGTTGGGCGTCTCGCGGCAGACCGAAGAGATCTTCGAGGCGGACGCCCGGCGCGCCTAGGCTGACCGGCTACCGGGCCGGGTTATGATCTTCCCTCTGGCCGAGCGGGAGTAGCTCACTTGGTAGAGCGCGACCTTGCCAAGGTCGAGGTAGCGGGTTCGAAGCCCGTCTCCCGCTCCACCTTCGCCCCAAACGTTGAGTGTGCGGCCAATCGGCTTTCGAGGGATTCGATTCCCTCTTTCGAACCACTCCTCACCCTTAATGGGCAGGCTGCCATTTCGAGGATGCATCGCCCACGATTCTGGGTCGTGTCTCGAGCTCCACGGATTCCAGATGCTCTGACGATGGGTCCTTTCAATCTCGAGGAGGCTAGGCGGCATGGGCTAACGAAGGATCACCTGCTCGGCACGAGTTGGCGCCGACTCGGTGGCGGCTATTACGCGTTCCGTGCCATAGCCGATGACCCCAACGTTGTGCTTGCCGCGATCATCCGGCGTCTTCCGAGGACGGCAGTCTTCTCCGGTCGAACCGCCGCTTGGCTTCATGGCCTAGATCTACCTCCATGCGAACCGGTTGAGGTCACCGTCCCGTTGGGCTGCTCCACGTCGCGGCTGGTTGGAGTCGCAGTGCGGCGCTCCACGGTTGACGCGGGCGAGACCGTGACGCGCCGCGGGCAGCCGGCAACGTCGGTGGTTCGTACGATCGCCGATCTCGGCCGACGCCTCCCACCGGTTGAAGCAGTGGCAGCTCTCGACATGGCGTTGCACAGGAAGCTGCTCGAGTTGGTTGATCTGCGTACATGGGCCGGCGAACACCCGCGGTATCGCGGCGTAGCCCGCCTGCGCCGAGCCATCGAGCTAGCTGAGCCGGCAACTGATCTGTGATGGAGACCAGGCTGCGATTGCTCCTTGTGCTCGCCCGGCTGCCTAGGCCGCTAGCCCAGATTTCGCTCTACGGCGAAGACGGTCGTTTCGTGGGGCGGCCAGACTTCTACTACCCGCTGCACCGCTTGGCGCTTGAGTACGACGGTTCAAGCCATCGCGAGAACCTGACGGCCGACAACCGGCGTCAGAATCGAATGGTCGACGCGGGCTATCGCCTGCTGCGCTTCACAGCCGCCGATGTCCTGTCAGCTCCAGATTCCGTCGTGGCTCTGGTGAGACGGGCACTGGCCGCTGGTTCATCGAGTGTGCTGCCAATCGGCTTAAACGGGGAGTCGATGCCCTCTTTCCCGCACACTCGTCGCGCTGATGGCCATAATCCGGCCGCCGAACTGGCGTCTTCTGAGTTGCGCCGAATTCCAGGGCCCGCCGTTTACGATTACCACCAGAAGTGAGTGAGCCCACCGGCCAGGAGAC
>DATGVE010000094.1:0-9613 GCA_035300725.1 Candidatus Eiseniibacteriota bacterium
AACGGCCACGTAGATGGCGAACTCGAGCAGGAACCCGACGGCGGTGGCGCCCGCAGCCGGCACCGGACTGAGGCCGAGGTAGCTTGCCGGAAGCACGGGCAATAGAGCCACGATGGTGCCGACCCAGACCACCACGAGCGCGATCAGAAGCGTGCGCATTGGGTGACGGGCAAGGGCCGGCCGCCTCAGGAGCAGCGCGTAGATGCCGCCAAGCACAACTCCGGCGGCCACCGAGCCGAAGAATCCGCCCACCAGGGCCTGCTGCTTTGCCGCGACGGCTCCGCCCATGAGGCCCAGCAGCTGGAGGAACTGAAACACCGGCACGTGGGGAAGGACGCGGTCCGCCACGAGCTCGGAGGGCAAGGACACGCCGACGAGCCGTAGGACTCCCTGTGCGAAAGCGAAGGCGAGCCCTGCAACAAGGCCCGCGATGGCGCCCCGACGGATGCTGATCACACGTCTTGGTTTACAGAGGGAGAGTTACTGCTGTGTGACAGCCTCGGCTTACACAGATGCGGGCAGCCGGAACCAGAATCGCGTGATTCCGCTCTCCGACTCCGCGCCGACCTGCCCGCCTACGGCCTCGACCAGCTGTTTCACGATGGCAAGGCCGATGCCCGCCCCACCGCGCGTGGAGTCGCGAGATTTCTCGACTCGGTAGAAGCGCTCGAAAACGTGGCCGAGGTCGCCGGCCGGGATTCCCGGACCGGTGTTGGCCACCGAGACCAGGACGGAGTCCCGCTGCTGCTCGGCCCGCACCCACACTGTGCCGGCGGCCGGGGTGTAGCGCGCCGCGTTCTGCAACAGGTTCGCTATGACCTGGGACAGCGAATCCGGATCGGCGCGCGCCGCCAATCGAGCCGGCAGATCGACCTGGACCTTGATCGAGCCGCCTTGGAACCCCGGTCTGTTCAGCTCCAGCAGTGCGTTGATCAGCGCCACCAGGTCGAGCTCCTCGGACCTGGACTCGGGGTCCACCCCGTCGGCCAGCGCATCGAGCGAATGGGAGAGCCGCCGGAGCCGCGCCACCTCATGCTGCAGGGCGCCGAAGATTTCGGGACCTGGATCGACGACTCCGTCCCGCAGCCCCTCGAGGTAGCCGTGCAGGTTTGTGAGTGGAGTGCGCAACTCGTGGGCGAAGTTCAGGATCAGGTCGCGCCGCTGGCGCTGCAGGTCCTCGAGGCTTGCCGCCATCTGGTTGAACGAATCCGCGACCGATGCCAGCTCTGGAGTAAGTGGCCTTTGCACCCGCGCGTCATAGCCTCCTTCGGCAACGCGTCGCGCCGCACTCGCGAGCTCATCGAGAGGTCGCTCGATCATCCTGCCGAGCACTATCGCGAGGATCAGCGAACCCACTACCGCAAGCAGGGATGCGGCGAGAACGACTCGCGTGATCGACTCGTTGAACATCTCCTGCGACACTGCAGTCGTCGCTCCGTGCTCAACCATCAGACGGTTGAACGTCGACGAACCCACCACAAGGACACCGGCGGCGATCGTGGCCACCGTCAGCGCCGACACGAGCATGGCGCTCACGGCGACTCGAGCGGCCAGGGATCGGAGTCTCACGCTTCCGCTAGCCGGTAGCCGATGCCGCGCACCGTCACGACATGGTTCGGGACCCGCGCGTCGTCGCAAAGCTTTGAGCGCAGGCGGCGGACGTAGACGTCGATGCTTCGGTCCTGAATGCTCTGATCGACGTTGGATCCGAGGACAGCATCGATCAAGAACTCCCGCGTAAGGACGCGCCCGCGAGCTTTCACAAGTGCGTACAGCAGGTCGAACTCGGTGGCGGTGAGCTCGAGGTCGTGCCCGTGCTGCTTGGCCGCTCGCCGGGCAGGGTCCATTGCGATGCCTCCGTAGCGTACGGCTGAGCTAGACGACGTCCGCGCTCGGCGCAGAACCGAGCGGACGCGCGCGACCAGCTCAGCAGGCGCAAACGGTTTGGCGATGTAGTCGTCAGCGCCTGATTCAAGGCCTGCTATCCGCTGCGTCGTCGAGCCTAGCGCGGTCAGCATGATGATCGAGACCTCGTTCTCTTCGCGGGCGGCACGCGCGACAGCCTGGCCGTCCAGCTCGGGCAGCATGAGGTCGAGCACGACCAGCGCAGGTGAGAGCTCGCGAATCATCTTGAGCGCGGTCAACCCGTCGCCGGCGATGACAACTCGGTAACCGGCTCGCAGCAGGTACTTCTCCACGAGCTGGGCGATCATGAGATCGTCATCGACCACGAGCACAAGGTCGGAGGTGGGTGTGCTCATGGCGTTGAGAATGCCAGGGTGCGGGGGGGAACGGTGAACTCCCTGTGGCTGCCCTCGAGGTAGGGAATCCAGCTTCGGAGCAAGTGGACCGGCGCGGTTCGGGCGCCGCCCGCCGGAGCGTTCTCATCAAGGGTCAACACGACGGCACCGGCCCGGCCGTGCGGCCAGCGGTGCGCAAAAGCGGGCGCCGTGGAGCACGGCTCAGCGCCCGTCACGCGAACGTCAGGAAATCGCCAGGAACCCGGCGCGGCTTCGGGAGCAGCCACGAAACGATCGTGGATGATGTCGAGGGCGTCGCCAAGGGCTCCCTCGCCGGCGAACTCGGCAGTCAGGCAGAGCTGTCGCGAGCGCCAGATGGATCCCTGGTAAGCCACGGCTCCCTGAACGCGTGACAGCCTCATGGTTGTTCCGAGATCAGCCATCGCCGCGGCAAATGCTCCGAGGTTCAGGTGTGATTCGGGTCCATCCATGTACATGCGGTATGTCAGGGTGGGAACGCGCGCGCCGATATAGCCGGTGTCCTCCTCCACCGTGTAGCCGGTCGCGTGCCCCGCGAGCACCAGCCTGTCGAGGTCAACGAGGATCACGACGCCACCCCATGCACCATTCGCCGGCTCCGCAGGCGTTCGAGTGATTCGCCGAAGCGCTCGGCGACAGGACCCTGCTCGCGCAGCCACGCGACGTAGCGCTCAAGGCCCTGCTCCAGGTCGACGGCGGCCTCGAACCCGGCGGCGGCCGCCAGGCTGGTGTCGGGCGTCAGGGCCCGCATCTCACCCGGGCGGAATGCCCCGGGGATCTCCGGCTCGATGTGTGCTTCGAGCAGGTCCGACAGGATCTCGGCCAGCCGCCTCACCGAAGTCGGCCGCCCGCTGCCGACGTTCACCGGGAGCCCGTCCAGCTTGTCTGACTCGGCGGCCAGCAGGCAGGCTCGCACGACGTCGCCGACGTAGCAGAGGTCGCGCGTCTGCTCGCCGTCCTCATAAAGCACGGGGGCGAGCCCGTTCATCAGTCTGGTGCAGAAGACGGCGATCACTCCCGTGTAGGGATTGAATACGGACTGGCGTGGCCCGTACGTGCACGCGAACCGCAGCGCGACCGCCGGGATTCCGACCAGCCGCGACCAGTTGAGAACGAGCCTCTCCTGGTCGGTCTTGGTGAGGGCGTAAACGGTCTCTCCGCCGGTGGGAGCGGACTCCGGCGTGGGCACCGATTCGGTCCGCTCGCCGCAAACCGGGCACGGCACGGCGAACCGGCCGCTCGCCATCTCGGCTTCCTTGCGACGCGGCGGATGACATACCCCGTGGATTCGGCACCTGACGTCGCCTTCGACGTACACCGCCTGCGAGGAGGCCACGACAAGCTTGCGCACCTGCAGGTTGCGATCGCGGATCGTCTCCAGCAGGCGCGCCGTGCCCAGGCTGTTGACTTCGACGAACTTCGCGATCTCCGGCATGTAGCCGCCATAGGCGGCGAGGTGGAAAAGGGTGTCAACGCCCTCCACGGCTTGTGCCAGTGCAATCGGGTCACGGACGTCGCCCAGGCGGAAATCCGCGGCGTCGTTCAACCAGTGAGGTTTACCCAGAGCGTGAATCTGCGGCTCGAGATTGTCCAGCACGCGCACCCTCCACCCTTCGGCAATCAGTAGGTCGACCAGGTGCGACCCGATCAGGCCGGCTCCGCCGGTCACGAGGGCGAGCCGCCTACGCAACGCGCACTCCTGGACCGCGAATTAGGCTCAGCGCGAGTGCCGTCCAACGAAGGTCCTGTCGCCGGCTGACTTCTCGGGCCAGCAAGTCCAGATCTTGCTCGGTGTCGACGTCGAACTCAGGGTCCAGCTCATGGACTGAAAGGTGATGTGACCCCGCCCGTCCGATCATCTCGCCAAGCGTCGAGGCCTTGCTCATTGCAGCGCCCGTGAAGATGTCGTGGAAGCTGCGCATACCAACCAGGTAGTAGCCCCCGTCGAGTGTCGGGCCGAACACCACGTCGTGCGCCTCGAGAGCCGCGAATGCCGCATCGACTCGAGCCGGCCGCAGCTGGGGAGAGTCAGTGGCCATGAGGATGACGGGTCCCTCGAGGCCGGCATCACAATCGCGAAACAGGTTTGCCTGGCGCGCCGCCCAACCCCGTCCGCGTTGGACGCGCACCGCATCGGCTCGCGCCGCCAGCGGGCGGAGGTGTGACCAGGAGCCGGGAGTGACGTACCAGGCGATCTCGTAGGGAACACCAACGAAGCGGGCGACAAGGTCGCGCACGAAGCCCTCGTACAGGGTCGCAGCCTCCCGCATTCCGATCGATGCGCCGAGGCGCGTCTTGACCTGGCCCGCAATCGGTGCCTTTGCGGCAAGGTACAGACGACTCACCGGAATTTTTCCGGCCGCCAGCGCGACCATCGGACGGCGGTCCACAGGATTCTGACGCCGGCGCGAACACTGCCAGAGACGGTCCCGCTCACCTTCGAGACACCGATCCGGCGCCGGTGCCGCACAGGGATCTCGACATAGCGGTATCCCGCGCGTAACGCCTTCACGGTCATCTCCGTAGACCAGCCGTACGTCCGAGCGCTTGGTTCGAGGGCGAGCAGTCTATCGACCCGGATCGCGCGCATCGGGCCGAGGTCGGTGACCTGGGCGCCGCAGGCCCAGCCGATGAGCGAGGTCGCGAGGCGATTGCCGAATCGCTGAAACGCTGTCATCGAACCGGACTCGCGATCGCGCCGCGCGCCCACGACCAGGTCGGCCGAGTCTGCCCTGACCGGCGACACCACCAGATCCAGATCCTCGGGATGGTCCGCTCCGTCACCATCCAGGAACACTGCGATGCCATCCCTCGAGTTTCGAAGGCCGGCCAGGCACGCCCTGCCGTATCCGCGTCTCGGTTCGGCTACGACCTCGGCGCCGGCGGCCAGCGCGACCTGGACAGTCCTGTCGCGGGAACCGTTGTCGACGACGATGATCCGATCGCGGGGATCGAGAGTGCGGCGCAACGCGGCGACGAGCTGACCGATGGCAGGCTCCTCGTCGAGGCAAGGGATGATGACCCGCAGGGGCGCAGCTTCTATCGGCACACACTTATAGGTAGCGGCCGATTGTTACTGGTCGATGACTGCGAGATCAGCCTCCGATGAACGCATTTCGCATCGCCAGCCCGCAGGTGCATGACCGTGCGTCCGGCAGTCGATCGATGAGGGTCAGGATCAGTTGGCGGACACGCTCGTTGTTCGAGTTCATCACCGTCAGGACGTCGGTCACGTTGACAGGCGCGATCTCCGGCTCGGCCTCAGTTCCCGCGTCGTAATCGGTGATCAGCGCCACGTTGACGTAGCACATCTCGAGCTCGCGGGCGAGGACCGCCTCCGGGTACTGGGTCATGTTGATGACATTCCAACCCTGCTTCCCGTACCACCGGCTTTCGGCGCGTGACGCAAACCGCGGCCCCTGGATCACGACCACGGTTCCGCCGTCGTGCATCTCGACGCTCTGCTCGCGGCCGATCTCGACGGCAAGCGCCCGAAGCTGCGGACAGTACGGGTCCGCGGCTGAAAGATGAGCGACCCGGGGCCCCTCCATGTAATAGCTGTCCGCCCGACCCCACGTCCGGTCGACGAATTGGTCGCACACGACGAAGTCGCCGGGCTTGACGTTCGCCTGCAGGCTGCCTGCCGCGTTGGGTCCGATGACGCGCTCCACCCCCAGATCCTTGAAGGCCCAGAGGTTGGCGCGGTAGTTGATCGCGGCCGGCGGGATGGTGTGCTTAGAGCCATGACGGGGCAAGAAGGCGACTCGGCGGCCGGCAACCGTACCGATCGCGATGCGGTCGCTGGGCTCACCGTAAGGCGTGCTGACTTCGACGAGCTCGACGTCGTCTAGAAGCTTGTAGAACCCCGACCCGCCGAAAACGCCTACGGTGGCCGAACGCGACGTATTCGTCACGCCAGATAGTTTCCCGTAATCGAGGGAAGGTTCATGCCGGCACGGAGGTTGTCCTGTACGGCACAGGGCAAGACCGTGAGGCATCCGTTCTGAAACCCAGACCGGCGCCGCAACCGCGCGCTCGACCGCGGCGATCTGGCGAAATTAGCTCGGCCGTCTATTCAGGAGAAGCTTGCGCAGCTCAGCTTCGGTCGGCGCGCCCTGAATCCCGTCTTCAGTTCTAAAGACGCGGCAGCTCATACCGACCTGTTCAGCGCCGGTGATAAAGGGATCCAACCCGTCGATGAGGATTGTTGGCGAGCCGTGGAAGCCGACTTGATCAGCCGTCTCCGGAGAATCGATGAACTGGTACTCGAGCGTCACGTCATCACTCGAGAAGTCTCGAAGTACGTGCCGGACCCGCTCGTCCGCAATCTTCCAGTGCGGGCACCCATCGAAGTACTGGATCGTGATCTTCATGCGTGATCTCCACAACGCGCTTGTCTTGCAGCTGAGATGCGACGGCGGCCGCTGGTGCGGCCGCCGGCGGAGCCAATAGATGCAGGATCGAATTGGATTTTCATCGACTGGCTGATTTCGTGGGCGCGACGCGCTCAGTCAGCACGCGTCCGACCTCAAATGCCTGGTCGACCGGCAGCAAGGTCGTGCCTTGGTGGGCCGCAATCCACTTGTCGCCCGTCTTGTGGGAGGCAAAGAAAAGGACACGGTGGCAGAAACTTTCAATCACGTCGTAACCAAAGGGACCTTCTGGAATGACCATCGAGACGAGCGCGCCCGCGGGCGTCACGTCGCGCGCGCCATCACGATCGACCACGAGCGACACCGGCTCACCGCTTACTGGATCAGATGCCTCGACGCGGACCTGATTGCCGATGATGCCCGGAATGAAGAGCGTGTCCAGAGCGCACCAAGCGTAGGTGGTGTTGTGGCCGGCCACGAGACGGTACTCCGGCTCCAGCTTGTCGATGGCGTGGCCCCAGTAGCCGACCACTCGTCCCATGTCGTCCCTGAACACGCCGGGCCACGCGTTCAGTCTCTCGTCCACGCGCTCCATCGAGACCCCGCCGGCCGCCTTGACGATCGCTGCCGGCCCAACCGGCGCACCACTGCCGATGAGGCGATAGATGGCGGTTGCTATGCGCTGATCCGTCTCGTCCAGGACCGGCATGACTGCTTTGATCGCCTCCGCCACATCAGCCAACGAGACACCTTTGGTTGCCTCGGTCTCCTCTCGTGTCTTCATCTCGCAGTACTCCTCCCGGGTCTGAGATTTCCGATCGCCGCCCTCGGTCGATGCGATATGTTATCCTGCTTTCCAGATATGTATTCCACGATTCTAGTCCCAACCGACCGCGCCGCCGCGGCACGTTTCTTTCGCGTTCTGGGAGATCCGACCCGGCTCCACATACTGGAGCTGCTCGAGGATCAGGAACGCACTGTTGGTGAGCTGGTGAGCGCGGTGGGCCAACCTCAGCCCAGGGTCAGCACCCACCTGGCCTGCCTTCGGCACTGCGGGTTTGTCGACACCGAGCGCCGCGGCAAAGAGGTGGTCTACCGCCTCGCCCTGCGCGGCCTGGATCAGATCGTTGACGAGGCCGACGTCGCCTTGGAGCCGATCGCTGAGCGCCTGGCGGCGTGCACTCGAATCGGTCCGGACTGGGTATGAGCCCGGCCCGAGCTGAGGGTCCGCGGTCGCGATTCCGGTGCTTGCAGCGTCCGCCGCCATGATTTGGTGGCGCTGGGGGAGGGGCCGGCAGTGAAAATTCTCGAACCACCCAGCGATGCCCAGACCCTGGTTCAAAGGGCCGCGTTTCAACTCCTTCTGGCTCGCGGGGACCCGATCGGATTGAACGATCTGGCGCAGCACAGCGGGGTCAGACTGGAGTCGGTTTCGAATTCGGTGGATCTGCTAGACGGCGCCGGCCGCATACGCCGCAATGCCGCCGGAGAGGTCGTCGGGTCCGGCGGCCTCAGCGTGATCCCTGACCGGCACGAGATCGAACTCGATGGGCGCCGCTTCTGGACCTGGTGCGCCTACGACATCCTGGGCATCTTTGGAGTGACCGGCGCCACCGGCCAGGCGGTGTCACCAAGCCCGCCCGACGGACGACCGATCGTGCTGCATTTCACGCGCGGCCGTCCAGACGAGCACGGTGCGGTTCTCTTCCGGCCGGACGAGAACCTCATGACCTCTTGCGAAAACGTCTATGAGCAGTTGTGCCCCAACAGCAACCTGTTTGCGAGCAGGGAACTGGCCGAGCAGTGGGCCGATCAACGCGGTCTGCCGGGCCGAGCTCTCGACCTGGACGAAGCATCCGACCTCGCGACCGAGGCGTGGCGCGATCTCATCCGACCAACCAGCTTCGTTGTCGATGGGAAGTCGGACTGAGCTAGCCAGGATGACAGAAACCAACGTGAGCGAATCGGAGAAAGCGCGACGGCGCCAGATTGGCACCATTGGCACTGTGGCCCGGGTTCTGATCGGCTTCTTGATGCTGTTGTACGGGCTGACGGGAGGTCGCATCGAAGTGATGCACGGCAATGTCCAAATCGGCTTCGATCCGTTGTCGGTTGGGATAGGTGTTGTCGCGTTTCCAGCCCTTCTGCTTGCGTGGCAGTGGATTCGCGCCCGCAGAGCCAAGACCCGCTATGAAGCGACCGGGCCCCTGGCCACAACCATCAACATCGCCGTGTTCATTGCGCTTGTCCTCACGCCCCGGTACGCACCACCCCTCTCGTTCACGAGCAACGCGGCGTTCGTCTTCTATGGGGCTTCGATGCTGCTGGCAGCCGCGCGTGGCTACGCAGGCTGCGAGGTGCTCGCCATATCCAATTGGATTCTGCGCAGAGACGACCAGGTCGGCTGCCTCGTGCTCAGTCCGATCGACGGCTACGAGCGCCGGTTGAAGTCGACGCATTCGGATCGTCACTGACCGAGGTTTTGTTGTTGTCGTTTCGTAGGAGCGAGACAGCCGCTCGCCCGGGCTCATCGAACCTCAGGATTTGTTAGGCGCTCCGACCTCCAATGCGAGACGGCGCAGGTTCTCCAACATCCCTTCGATCGACTTCTCGTTGGTTCGCTCCAGTACTAAGGAGTCGACGGCCTTACCAATGGCTCCTCCAGCCACGCGGTAATCGACGTCGACAGTAGCCTTGGTCTTCGCGCCAACCGCCTCGAAGGCCCAGCGGAACGTGCCGGTCATCCCACCATTGAAGGCTGAGTTGATCCGAGTCGGACGCTGGTAATCGGTCGTCGTGAACTTCTCATCAAAGGTACTACCCAATACTTTGTAGATGACCCGAAAACTGTCGCCGATCCGGCTGTCGGTTCGCCGCACGTCTACTACCTGACTAACGTTCGGCACATATTTCGGGTAGTTTTCGGGATCGTCCACGATGTCAAAGACCTTTTCGACGGGC
>DATGVE010000095.1:0-12562 GCA_035300725.1 Candidatus Eiseniibacteriota bacterium
GGCAGGAACAGCCTGTGCCTCGACCGCCCGAGGCAAACGGTCGTGTCATGGCACTCCCAGTCCTCAATGGCCTGCATCACGACTACCGAAGGGCGGCGTGACGCAGCCCGGGACGTGCGGATGGAGAAAGTAGCCAGCACGGCCTCCCCCAGATGGGTACGGCGGGCCGGCCGGATCGTTACCGACTGGAGGCATGTAACGCCGGCGGCCCTGGCGAGACTCCAGTGCCGAGGGGGTGCCCGATGCCGGCGCCTGAGCGCGAGGCCATCGAGGTAGCGCAGGATTCCGCCCTCGTCGAGGCGCTCCGCGCCGGCGACGAGCGCGCCTTCCTGGATCTGGTAGGGCGGCTTCATGGAGGTCTGGTGCGGTTTGCTCTCGGGTTCGTCAGGACGCAGACCGCAGCCGAAGACGTCGTGCAAGACGCCTGGGCCGCGGTGCTGCAGGGCATCGATCGCTTCGAGGGCCGCAGTACCCTCCGGTCCTGGATCCTCGGCATCGTGGCGAATTTGGCCCGGACCCGCGCGGTCGGCGACCGGCGGTCGGTCCCGCTTTCCGCGCTGCAGCCCGATGACGAGCGCGCCGTCGAAGCCTCGGAGTTCCTGCCCGACACGCATTCGCGATGGGCAGGGCACTGGGCCCGCTGGCCCGAGCCATGGCCGGACCAGTGCCTGCTCTCGCGGGAGACCATGCAACACGTGCGCGAAGCGATCGATCGGCTTCCCCAGGGACAGCGCGCAGTGATCCAACTCCGCGACGTCGAGGGTTGCACCGCGGAAGAGGTCTGCGAGGCGCTGGGCCTGAGCGAAGTGAACCAGCGCGTCCTGCTCCACCGGGCGCGCTCCCGCGTGCGCAAGGAGATCGCGCGGCACTTCCAGGGGAGTAAGCCATGAGCCGCGCCTTGCCCGAAGATCTCGACTGCATCGTCGCCGTGGAACAGGTCACCGACTACATCGAAGGGGCGATGCCGCTGCAGGCGCGGACCCGCTTTGAACAGCACCTGTGCTACTGCCCGGCCTGCATGATCTATCTGCGCCAGATCAAGGCGCAGATCGGCGTTTCGGCGCTGCTGGCTGAGCACAAGCCTCCGCCCGAAGAGGTTACCCGCAAGCTCCTGCAGCTCTTTCGTGCCTCGCGACGAGGTTGAGATGATCGCGTGGAAGTTTCTCGCGCCAGGAAGGATCGCGCCGTTCACCAGTGTCCAGTGGTCCGCCAGCGAGTGGCTCGAGGCCCGGTCGCTTCCTGGGACCGGCATCCACGCCTGCGCGCTGGAGGACCTGCCGTACTGGTTCGACGAGGAGCTGTGGAGGGTCGAGCTGTCCGGTTCGATCTCGCGGGAGGAGCGGCAGATCGTCGCCGGGCGCGGCCGATTGCTCGCGCGGGTCGAGGGATGGCCTTCCGCCGCCGCCGAGTTCACCCGGGCCTGCGTGGAACGGACGCGCTCGCGCGCCGTCGATGCGCTCCAGGCTGCCGGCCGCATCGAGGACGCGGACGCTCTCCGCGAGGAGCGGAATCTGGACCGATTGCAGAAGGCAGCTGCCGCCTTGGCGGAAGATGGAAGCGTCGTGTCCGGCTATCTCTTCGACGCCATCCGCCGTCGGCAATGTCCCGGCCTTTGCGCGTACGTTGCCGCGAACGCCGCGGCGGTAGGCGGCTTGCGGGCGCATGATCGAGAGCGCGCGGCACAGGTGGCTTGGCTCTTCGACCGGCTCGGGCTCGAGAAGGCTTGATCAGGGAACGACCACTTCCCGCGGGTCTACGCGCGTGAGTGTGAACTGGCCGGAGGCCTTGTTCGCGGCGGTGTCGGTTACCGTTCCCGACAACGTGCGCCCGCTGACGCGCCCCTCGAAGGCCAGCGTCTTCAGCTCGAAATGTACCGAGTTGCCCTGGACCTCGACGCGGTCGAGCATGACGCCGGGCTGCGTCTCGAGTGACATCCAGCTGCCGCGGTAGGTGTTGCCGTCGTTGGCGATGTCAACGGACAGCTGGCGCTGCCAGCCATCGCGGTCGATGGCGCCCATCCAGTGCCCCACGACCGCTTCTTGTCCCTGTTTCTTCTGCGATACGCCGGCGCAGCCAACGGCCGCGAGCACCAGCACCATCAAGGTCATCTTCGTCATTGTCAGCTCCCGTGACCGGAAGAGGCCGGTCTCTGCAGATGAGTGCTCAGGAACGGCAAAGACGTTACACGCTGCAGGAGGCGGTCCAGCGAGATGGCCCTGGTCCGGCCACGGCGATCCACACCGCCAGGACGATGTAGGTCCACTCTTCGAAGCCGAGGAGATCGGCGATGCCGTGCAGGGCGTCGCGCTTGGCGGTGACGATGGCGACGATCATCGTGACGATCAGCGGCAACGACGCCAGCCGGCTGAAGAGCCCGGCAAGCAGCAGCGAACCGCAGACGAACTCGGCCGTCGACGCCAGGACGGCGTTGAAGCCCGGAGCAGGAATGCCCAGCTCGGTGAAGAACTCGGTCACCTTGTCGAGGTCGTGCAGCTTGCCCCAACCAGTGCCGACGGAAGACCACGCCAAGCGTGAGCCGCGCCAGGGTGGGCGCCAGCCAGGAAGAGCTTTCGGCGGCGGAGAGGAAACGGTCGCGAACGCGCGAAACGATCGGCATGGTCTGCTCCTTGAAAGGTATGACCACACGTCGTCCGCCAATGCCCGTCCGTTACACGCGTAACCCGGCGCGATCCTCGGCGTACCCAATGGGGGCTCGAGGCGTACGCCGCCCGCGACTTCGCCGGAGCCATCTCGGTGCTCGCGCAGCACCCGGACGACCGTCCCGCGCGCGTTCTGCTGGCGCGCTGCCGGGAGCTGGTGGAGCGTCCGCCGCCGCTGGATTGGACAGACGTCTACGTCGCGGTCGCCAAGTAACGTTTGGACCTCTCCGCAGACCATGGAGGAGAACGGGGAGGATCTCATGACCGGTTCCAGGCAGAAGCTCGCTCGCATCCGTCTCGTCGCCCGCACGCAGTTCGCCTATGAGCAGCTCTGCGACCGCGCCACTCCGGCGCGCCGCCGCCGGTTCATCGCCCTGAACCGGGCACTGGCGCTTCTCGCATTGCGTTCCGCCTGAACCGCGTTTCAGTCGGCGATCCAACCTTCGCCGAGCCTAGATGGCGACGCGCTCCGCCGCGGGAAGATCGGGCGAACCGACGAACGCGTCCAGCGGGCGCTCGCGCCCGTGAAGCAGGTCCCAGAGCAGCCGTTGCGTCTCGGCGAGGTTCATCCGAGCACCTCGGCCTCGACCTCGCGGGCGCGGCGGCTCTCCTCGAGCAGGCGCTCGAGCTCGGGAACGTGATCGTCCCATTCGATCAAGGCGGGGACCCGCCCGAAACGTCGCTGTGGACGAGGCGTATTCGATAAGAGGCGTTCCGTCAGCCCGCTCCGGCCGGTTTGCTGTCCTTGCTTGGCGTACCGGGGGGCGCGTATTTGAGGAGTTCGGATTTCGGGAGTCTCATCATGAATGCTCGTGTGCCTGAAAACGAGGCGGAACGACTCCAAGCACTCCGCCGATACTCTATTCTCGACACGCCGCCTGACGGGTCGTTCGACCACATCACCGCCCTCGCCGCAGAGCTGTTCCGGGTGCCGATCGCCCTGATCAGCCTCGTGGACCACGACCGCATCTGGTTCAAGTCGCGCCATGGGCTGGATGCGCAGCAGATTGCGCGCGACCCCGGTCTATGCGCATCGGCCATCTTCTCGCCGGACGTGTATCATGTGCGCGACGGCTTGAGCGACCCGCGCACGCTGGCCAATCCGCTGGTGGCGGGCGAAATCGGACTGCGCTTCTATGCGGCGGCGCCTTTGCGCACGCACGACAACTTCAACCTCGGCACGTTGTGCATCATCGACTGGGACCCCCGTGATTTGACCCAGGCCGAGCGGACCATGCTCGCGAAGTTGGCGTCGGTAGTGATGGACCAGATCGAACTGCGTCGGGCGGCGATGAAAATCGCGGAGCTCGAGGAGTCCGAGCGGCAGATGGGCCAGCAGCTGCGGCGGGCGAATGAGGCGCTGGCCGAAAGCGAGGAGCGCTTCCGCGATCTGTTCGACGAGGCTCCGATTGCCTATGTGCACGAAGGCCTCGATTCCCGTTTCATTCGCGCCAACCGCGCGGCGATGAGGATTCTGGGAATCAAGCCGGAAGAAATCGCGGGAACCTACGGAAAGTCGTTCGTCCCCGACACGCCGGACGCCCAACTCCGACTGCGCGAGGCGTTCGAATCCATCGACCGGGGGACGGACACGAGCGGCGTCGTGCTCGAGCTTCGCCGCCATGACAGCGGCAAGCCGGTTTGGATTCAGTGGTGGTCCAGGCCCGACCGCAGCGGCACTTCCACGCGCACGATGTTCGTCGATATCACTGACCGCGTGCTGATGGAGCAGGAGCAGGCCCGGCTCCGAGCCCAGAACGCCTACCTGCGGGAGGAAATCCGCAGTGAACACAACTTCGGCGAAATCCTCGGCAACAGCCCGGCGCTGCTCGAGGTGTTGCGGCAGGTAGACCAGGTCGCTACCACGGATTCGACCGTGCTGATCATCGGAGACACCGGTACCGGCAAGGAGCTTCTTGCTCGCGCCATCCACGATCACAGCGCGCGCAAGGGCCGGCCGCTGGTGAAGATGAATTGCGCCGCCATCAGCGCGGGTCTGGTCGAAAGCGAGCTCTTCGGCCATGTGAAGGGTGCCTTCACCGGCGCGCTCACGAACCGTGATGGCCGCTTCAAAGTTGCCGACGGGGGCACCATTTTCCTCGACGAGGTCGGCGAGCTGCCGCTCGAGACCCAGGTCAAGCTGCTGCGCGTCCTCCAGGAGCAGGAATTCGAGCCTGTGGGCAGCAGCAAGAGCATCCGCGTCGATGTGCGGGTCATCGCGGCCAGCAATCGCGATCTCCAGGAGGTAGTCCAGGCAGGGCGCTTCCGCGCCGACCTCTTCTATCGGCTGAATGTCTTCCCGCTCGAGGTGCCGCCGCTGCGCGAACGAAGATCCGACATCCGCCAGCTGGTGATGTTCTTTCTCTCGCGCTTCTCACAGCGATTTGGCAAGAAGGTGACCTCGGTCTCGGACGAGACCATGGAGCGTCTGATCGCTTATGGATGGCCGGGAAACATCCGCGAGCTCCAGAACGTCATCGAGCGCGCCGTTGTGGTTGCCCGCGGACCGATGCTTGAGCTGGACCGCGAGCTCGGGCCGCTCGCCGTCGTCGCCGGCTGCGAGGAGGCCGAATCCGCCACCGCAGCTCCAGCGAAGTTCGCCACGCTGGAAGAGGTCGAGCGAAATCATATCGTCGCGATTCTCAACCAGACGGACTGGGTGATCGAGGGCCCGAAGGGAGCGGCGCAGATTCTCAAGCTCCATCCGAACACGCTCCGGAGCCGGATGGGGAAGCTCGGGATCCGGCGGAACAGCCGCGAAGCTTCGTAATCCAGCTGGACGCACCGCGGCACGCGGACGACCTTTCGCCCCACGCGATCGTGGCTTGCAGCCCACGATGGGTCGTGGCTTGCAGCCCACGATGGGTCGTGGCTTCCACGATTGGGCGTGGTCCAGAAAGCCATTCCTGAAGGATTCCTGCAAGGTCGTCCTGGCATCGCCTTTGTAATCCCAACCGGTGATGCTGCGAATAGACACTGAAGTGGATAGGACGGGCCGCACGGTCCTTCGCCTCGAAGGGTCGCTCATCGGGCCCTGGATCGCGGAGTTTCTCCGCGTGCTCGAGGTCGTGCCTGCGGGCGCGATCGCGATCGACCTCGCAGCGCTGGTGTACGCCGACAAGGACGGCGCGCGGCTCCTGCGCGATCTCGCTGCGCGGGCCGAGCTGCGTGGGTGCTCGACCTTCCTGGCGGAGCTGCTCCGCGGGAGCAAAAAGCGATGAGCCCGGCAGCTGCCGCGAGATGGACCGAGCCGCGCAGGGACGATGACGCGCGCCTCGTCAGCGACCTGATCAGCGGCGACGAAGACGCCTTCCTCCGCTTGGTGCATCGCGAACATGCATCGATGATCCGGTATGCGAGGCTGTTCGTCTCCACCCCAGCGAGCGCGGAGGAAGTCGTCCAGGAAGCGTGGGTCGGCATGCTGGTCGGCCTGGCCCGGTTCGAGGGCCGCAGCTCCCTTCGCTCCTGGATGTTGGGCATCGTGGCCAATCGCGCGAGGTCGTGCGGCGTTCGCGAGGGTCGATCGGTCCCCGTCTCGGCGCCGACGGAAGACCGCGAGGAGGACGCAACGGATCCGGATCGCTTCTTCCGCCCGGGCTCGCCGCAAACCGGTCGTTGGATGCAGCCGCCGGAGCCCTGGCCGGACGATTGCCTCGAGCGTGCGGAGACCGTCCAACTCGTTCGCGAGGCCATCGAACGGCTTCCCGGGCTTCGGCGGCAGGTGATCCTCCTGCGAGACGTGGAAGGCTGGAGCGCGGAGGAGGTGTGCGCGCTGCTCGGCATCACGGAGGGCAACCAGCGCGTGCTCTTGCACCGGGCGCGCTCGCTCATCCGCGTCGAGCTGGAGCGCCATTTCAGGGACTGTAACGTCCGCGCTCCCGCGCCGACCCCCTGGAGAGACCTCGGCCTCTCCGGTCACGGGAGCTTCCAATGAAGAAGGTGATCGGTCCCCAGGCGCTGGCTGTGATCCCGCCGCGAGTCGACAGAAAGACCCGTCACCCGACCATCGCCCGGGCGAGGAGGCGGATGGAAACGCCTGCCCGCCTCAGGCAGCGCCGTCGGCGGATCATCCTCGCGATGGCCCGGCGGCGCGTCGGGGCTGGCGTCGTAACCAGGGCCGGCCGACGAAGAGGACTCAACCGAGACGTCTGGCGTGTCCCATTCCGGGACCGTGCAGGCACACCTAACCTCTGGAGGCACAAGTTGAAGAACAAACCGGAAGTACAGTTTGCAGGCCCCTCGAATCCTCCGGGAGCCGCTCCGACGTCGAAGCCGGTCGAGCGGTTTTTCCGCTGGGTTCCCTTCTGCGCGGTGCTGGCCTTTTCCGTGTTGTGGGGCGGAGCCACCGCAGCTGACGAAGACGGCGACGGCCCCGCGCAGTTGCGCCAGTACATCGGCCACCAGGTCGGTGGAATCGAGAAGTTGATGGTGCCGGCGCGCGATGCGGACTTGCCCGGGGCCCAGCTTCCCGATGGCAGTGATGCCAGTGGCGACCCCCGCTTCAAGACGACCGAGGCGAAGCGCTACCTCGGCAAGCAGATCTTTCACGACCCGGTCCGGACGGTCAGAATCGATCCGACGTTCGGTGGTGTCCTGGAGACGAAGCAATCTGGCTCGTGCGGGAGCTGCCACCAAGGCGAATCGGCATCGAAGGCTGGAACCCTCTTGAACTTCAACGTGGGCGCTGAGGGGCGCAGCTACACGGATGCAAAGGGCAACTTCATTCCGCGCCGGCGGCCCCGGGTAGATATCCTGCCGAAGCTGCGCGACACGCCTCTGTTCCCCGGCGACGCGCTGGTCGACGACCTGCCCACTCTCACCGATTTCTACGCGATCGCGGGGGCGGCCAGTCCCGCGCGGGGCCGCAAGCTGCCGGACCCGGGCCCGCTGCTACGAACCGGCCGGCTGGATGCCTTGGACAGCGTCGCGCGCAATGCGCCGGGTGTGCTCGGAACCGCGTTCAACAACCGCGTCTTGCTGGGGGGGTTCGCAGGCGAGCCCGATTCGTCCCCTGGGGGCCTGAACCCGTTCAACTTCCCGGCGCAGGAAAGCGTGGCGCTGCTCTTGATCGACGCCCACCGGATGCTGAGCGACGACCACGCGAAGACCGGTCTGGGCACTGAGATGGCCGTACTGCAGAAGATCCCCACCTACCGGAAGCTCTTCCGGGACGCGTTCCCCGAGGAGGCCGCCCAGGCTGACGCGACCGGCAACCTGGACCTGCTGATCAACGACCTGACCATCCTGCGGGCCACGGCGACCTTCATGCGAACCGCGGTCACACGGGACACGCCGTTTGACCGGTTCCTGGCTGGGGACAACCGCGCCCTGACGCCGGCACAGCGGCGCGGAGCCAGGCTCTTCTTCACGGCCGCGACCGCGAACGACAAGGACGACGACGACGGCGAAGGCAGGACCCGTGCGGCGCGCGGGGCGGGTTGCTTCTCCTGCCACAGCGGCCCGATGCTCAACAAACAGACCAATGACCCCGACGTGACCGGGGCCGGTCGGTTCGTGGAAGAGAACTTCTTCAACATCGGACTCGGCGATCACCCGCTCCAGGCCTTGAATCGGCAGGCGAGAAAGGACCCCAACTTCCTCGATGACGGCCGCCGCGAAATCACCGGCAGGGACGACGACATCTACAAGTTCCGCGTGGTGACGATGCGGCAGCTCAAAGACGCCCGGTTCTTCTTCCACAACGGCTCGTTCACGAACGTGAGGGACGTCGTGCAGTACTTCAACGCCGGTGTGCCGCAAAACGCACAGTCCGGCGCCGCGAGTACGCTGTCGACCCGGTTCACCAACCCCCGCGGACCTGGCCAGCCTCGCGGCCTGGGCCTGAGCGATGATCAAGTGGACGAGATCACCGATTTCCTCGAGAACAGCCTCTACGATCCGGCGTTCGTGCGCTTCGTTCCCGGCTCACCGACGAGGACGTTCCAGCTGACCGAGCCGGACTTCATTTACTCGGTCTACCGTCCGGATCTCGCGGCACTGGGCGCCATTGACGGCCGGACAGCCGGCGGCCTGCCCCAGGACGACAACGATCCCTTGTCCCGTCGTGACGTGGGGCTCGAGTTCCTCGACGTGACGGCGCAGGTGGGCATCGCACTGATCGAATCCAACCACATTGGCGATAGACAGGAAGACGTCTATCAGATCACGAACAACAGCTCGTCGATCGTGGACACCCACCTTCTCATGGTGGTCAAGGGGCTCCCCGATCGGATCGAGCTGGAGAACGCCAGCGGCATCACGAGCACCGGCGAGCCGTATCGCCGCGTGTTCCTGGCCAATGGTGTCCTCCTCCCCGGCCAGAGCATCGTCAAGGCCTTGCTCTTCGAGCGGCAGCACCAGGCTCCGCCGGTGAAGTACACCCTCAATCTCCTCTCGGGACAGGGTAACCCGTAACTGCCGCGGGCCCGAGACCCCGCTTTCGAGCGGGGTCCCGGGCCCGCCCTTTGTGAGGGCGAGCATGGAACAGGCCATTGCCACGGTGGAGTCGGCGGGCGCGACTCCGGCTTCAGCGGCGCCACTGGCGCTGGTCGCCCGCGCCCTGGACGCGCTCACCTCGCTCAAGTTCACCATTGTGTGCCTGATTCTTCTGATGGTGCTGGTGGTGGCCTGCACGCGCAGGTCGACCTCGGCACGTTCGGCGCCGTCAACGCGTACATCCGCAGCTTCCTCGTGTGGTGTCGCCTCCCCGGAACCTCGACCGCCATCCCCATCTTCCCCGGGGGCGGGCTGATCGGCCTGCTGCTGACCGCCAACCTCGCGGCAGCGCAGTTGAAGCGGCTGGAGAGGAGCCGGCGCAAGATCGGCATCTGGGTGGTCCACGCCGGCCTCATCCTGCTCTTCGCCGGCGAGTTCGTGACCGCGCTCTTCCAGGTCGAGATGCAGATGGCGATCGAGCAGGGGCAGACGCTAGACTTCCTCGAGAGCCCACGCGACATGGAGTTGGCCCTGGTCGACGTGACCGACCCGCGTCGCGACGACGTCCACTCCATCCCGGAGTCGCTGCTGGCGCAGGCCGGCCTCGTCGAGGTGCCCGGGACGCCCGTCGTGCTCGACGTGAAGCTCTTCTTCCGCAACGCCGAACTGACCCTCCGCGAACCCGGCGATCCGGATCCCATCGCAAGCCGCGGGGAGGGCGCGAACATAGTGGTCAAGCCGCTTCCGCCGGTCAGCAAGGACGACCAGGTGGATCGCCGCGCCGCTTTCATCGAGCCGATCGCGGGCGGCCGCAAGTACGGCATCTGGCTCGTGTCCAACGCGTTCGGCGCGCCGCAGCACTTCATCCATGAAGGGCGCAGCTACGCGCTCTCGATGCGGCCGCTCCGGGAGTACCTGCCGTACGCGATCACCCTGAAGAAGTTCAGCCACGACGTGTACCCCGGCACCGACATCCCGAAGAACTTCTCCAGCCTGGTGCACCTGGCGAATCCCTCGCGCGGCGAGGAGCGCGACGTGCTCATCTTCATGAACCAGCCGCTGCGCTACGCCGGCAAGACGTTCTACCAGGCGAGCTTTGGCAAGGGCGACACGCTGTCGGTGCTGCAGGTGGTGAAGAATCCGGGGTGGCTCCTGCCGTACATCTCGTGCGTGCTGGTGGCCCTCGGCCTGATCTTGCACTTCGCGGTCTCCCTCGGCCGCGCGCTGCGGAAGCGGACGCTTCCAGTGGAGGCCCGATGAGCGCTGCCAGGATGGCGACCGCAGGCGCGGTGGTGCTCGCGTTGGTCGGCGTCGCCTCCGCTGCAGTGCGACCGGGAAGGCTGCGCGGCTTCGACGTCGACGCTTTCGGGCACCTGCCCGTGCTCGACGGTGGGCGGCTGAAGCCGATCGATTCGCTGGCGCGCAACTCGCTGCTGGTGATCCGTGGGCGGCAGGGCTTCGCGTTCGAACGGCGCTCGGTGAGTGCCGACGAGTGGCTCCTCGAGGTCCTCTTCCGGGGCGAGGTGGCCGACCGGCAGCCGATCTTCGTCATCGACGACCCGGACGTGCTGGGCCTGCTGGGCCTGCGCCAGACCTCGGAGCGCTATCACTCCTTCCAAGTCCTCGAACCGCACCTCCAGGAGATCCAGCGACAGGCAAACTCCGCGCGAGCGATCGACGGCAAGCTGCGCACGCGCTTCCAGGCCGCGATCGTCAACCTCTTCGATCGCCTCGTCCTCTACTGGAAGCTGCGCAACACGGTGCAGCTCGGGCAGGCGCCTCTCGAGGCCGAGATCGAAGCGCGCAACGGGCCGGGGGCGGTGCAGCGACAGGAATCGCTGGCGAAGCTCGCCGCGTTTCGGCCGGTCCCGCCGCCGGGGGGCGGCGACCAATGGCTCTCGGTGGGCGAGGCGCTCCAAGCAGCTCGCAGCGCGCCCCTAGATCCGGCCTTCGAGCCGCTCGCCAGCCTGGCCTCGTCCTGGGACGCTCAGGATGCGGCCAGGTTCAACCGCGCGGTCGCCGACCTGCGCTCGGCCATCGGGGCGCGGCAGCCCGAGGCGCTGAGCCGGGCCGACTCCGAGTGCCTCTTCAACCGCGCCCAGCCTTTCTACGCGGGCCTGGTCATATATGTGGTGTCGCTGCTGGTGCTCTTCACCTCGTGGCTGTGGAAGCGCGAGCTGCTGCAGCCCGCCGCCTTCGGGCTTCTCGCCGCGGGTGCGTTGGTGCACACCGCGGGCCTGGTGGCGCGCATCCTCCTGCAGGGCCGGCCGCCGGTGACGAACCTCTACTCATCCGCCGTCTTCGTCGGCTGGAGCGCGGTCGTTCTCGGAATCGTCCTCGAGCAGCTGTACCGGCGCGGCTTCGTCACCGCCATCGCCGCGGCCGCGGGCTCCGCCTCGCTCATCATCGCGTAGCACCTGGGCGCCGACGGCGACACGATGGAGATGATGCGCGCCGTGCTCGACTCGAACTTCTGGCTGGCGACCCACGTCGTCACCATCACCATCGGGTACAGCGGCACCTTCCTGGCGGGGGCCTTGGCCATCGGCTATGCGCTGCGCAAGCAGCTCGTCCCGCGGCTCGATCCGACGGCCACCAGAACGCTCGTCTCGATGACGTACGGGATCGTCTGCTTCGTGCTCTTCTTCAGCTTCGTCGGCACCGTGCTCGGCGGCATCTGGGCCGATCAGTCGTGGGGCCGCTTCTGGGGCTGGGATCCAAAAGAGAACGGCGCCCTGCTCATCGTCCTCTGGAACGCGCTCATCCTCCACGCCCGCTGGGGCGGCTACGTCCGCGAGCGCGGCATCATGGCGATGGGCATTTTCGGCAACGTCGTCACGAGCCTGTCCTGGTTCGGCGTCAACATGCTCGGGATCGGCCTGCACTCGTACGGCTTTATCGAGAGCGCCTTCTGGGCCCTCTCGGCGTTCATCGCCAGCCAGCTCCTGCTCATGGTGCTGTGCATGCTGCCGCGCCAGTTCTGGAGGGCCGCCGCGCAGCGACACCGCCCCGGCGAAGCTCTCTGAACTTCAAAGTCCGACGGGACGGATGCGCGAGGACGGCCGCACTTTCGTGGTCGAGTACGAATTCGTTCTCGAAGCGGCGTGACCATTGTCGTTGGCCAAAACTCGATCCGGCGTCTCCGCGACCCAAGGATGGCTCGACCGCGCGGACGGCCGGTTTGAGCAGGAATGCTGGTGTCGCTGATCGCCGCAACCATCGTGAGCGCTTCAGCACGGTTTCAGCAGACCGGCGCATCCTCGGCGTTACCGGATGGGACCAGCCCCTTGGAATTGGCTCCTCCACTCGGAGATCGAACCACCTCGAACTACCGACCCACGGACTCACAGTCCGTGAGTCACTGACGATGTAACCCCTCGAAAATTGGCTCCCCGGAGGACACCGATCTAGAACGGAATTCTCTTGGTGGTCCGAGAATCAAGCACTTACGTGATTTGTTCGTGATC
>DATGVE010000096.1:0-43102 GCA_035300725.1 Candidatus Eiseniibacteriota bacterium
AAGGTGATCCTCCTCGTACTCGTCGGCTGGAAGCACCTCGACTAGCTGAGCGCCCCCCTCGACAAGACTCTGGACCTGTCTGCGATCGATCTCAGTCGGCATCTGACTCCTCCACCGATTCTTCACAGCCGATGGCTCTGGGCTGTACTCATTCAGTCTGCACCTGTGCAATTCCACAAATCGTGACGTTGCGCACAAAGCTGCGGTAGAAAATCGCTGCCGAAGCGAGAGTTAAGCAGCTAGCGCGACAACCTGCGCCACGGAATATCCTGGAAGTAGCCCCGGCGGGGTTCGAGGCGGACCTTTGCAATGCATGCGGTCAGGTTCGCCTAGCCCGTGGTTGACCTGGTCACGAGGTCGCACACGCTTAGGCGCTAAGTAGTGTCTGAAGTTCCTTGGCGCTTGGCGCCCAAATCCCACGAAAGATGACTCGAATTTCCTGATCCGGGGCCTTAATGGTTAGTTGTCGGCTGGCCAAGCCCCCACGACCAGGAGTTGCCGTGATAGTCGAGCGCGGGTACTTCGCCAAAAGACCCTTGGCACGGCTCGATCGATCCAATTCGACAAGAACAAGACTGGTCGGGGTCAGGGCGACGATGAAGTGCTGCGCAACGAGCGTTCCAATCAGAAATGCGATCCAGCCGAACAATAGAGTCATCAGGACGCCGGAACCGGTCGACCATACGCGGCGTTCGCCGAGTGCAATCACCACAGCGGACTCGGAATCGAGGTAGGGACGCGCTGTGTCTTGTAATGCGCGCGAGCCCTCGCGCGCGCTCCTTGACCTGAGAACCCATGCGACCACGCCCAGTGCGATGAAAACCGCGGAGCCCGCCAGCATCGCTAGGCCATTGTCCGCAAAATATCCGATGAAGACGGCGGCCGTGCTCCCCGTGAAGAGCACTAGCAGGACCTTCCGGTAGATGGTCATCGGAGGCGTTCGCTGGAGAGGCCGGCTACCCGCTGCTGACGCTCGCACGACGACTACCGAATCGGCCAAAAAATCGTGGAGGGCCTGGCGATTCGGCGTAAAGGGCAGCCAGACTAGCCCTTCCCCGACGGCAGCGAGCGAGAAGGTCTTCGCGATCGCCCGGATGAGGCTGCGAGGAACAGAAAGCGGAGCGCCGGTCATGGTGACCGCCCTCATCCCGAACAAGCGCTTTCCAAACGTTCCGCCCAATTGAGAGGCGCTGGTCACGGTCTCGTATACCCATATGCACAGCAGGGTCACCCCACCAAGAGCTCCAAACAACACGGCGGCGTCGTGATCCGACAGATGTTTCGACTCGTCCGGGGTCAAGACAGTGACCTCAACCAGGAAGACGACGAACCAGAGCGGAACCGAGACCACCATGTACGCGCCCAGGTCAACTGCGAAGGCTGCTAAACGCCTCCAGGTGCTTGCCAGCATGAGACTCCCAGCACCTAAGTCCGAGTCCGACCTCCCCCCGATTGCCATCCACTGCTGGCCGTTCCAAAGCCACTTTCCATCCGGCGAAAGCATGGTCGCCGAAATATACCCGGGTGATTGGGTGCGGCGGCGCTTACAAATATTGCCGTCAAATTTGCCGTCAAACCTTCACGGCCAACGCCGCCTCTCAGCAAACTCACAGGAAATTCGGACGATTTTGAATACGATTTGGCGGAGGGGCAGGGATTTGAACCCTGGATAGGCTTGCACCTATAACAGTTTTCAAGTCCGGATGGTTAGTGGTTGTGGCCGTCCGCTAACGTCCACCCAAGATCAAAAGCGCCCCCCCGATTGTCGAATCTGTCCGTGGACATCCACCACTGTTCGCCGGCATTGCTGTCAAATTGCTGTCAAATCGGGCGCGCCGCCAGGGTTCTGACTTATGGGCTCTACTTACGGCGCCACCGGTGTCGAGTTTGAGGCCTCCAGTTCGCGCCGCACGAACGCGACCAACCATTGAGCTTGACGCTTCGATACATATGCGTTTAGCGCGATCCCGATAGCTGCGGCGATAACGAACACCCAGAGATAAGTTAGGGGGACGCGCGCCAGGATAAACCCGAGGATGACGACGCCGAAGCTCAATGGCGTCACGGCGAGCCAAGTGACCACAAGGTACGGTTTCAACTCAATCCAATAATCGACAACGGTCGTCCTGTTATCCGTCACCGCAAATACGCCTCGGATTCGAATTACGGATCTCAGTCCCGTGGCTGCCCAGAAACCGGAAGCATCGGCTCGGCCCGCACGTAGGACTGGACGAAAGCGTTGGCGAAGGCGTTGTGCACAGTCGTTGGGTGAGAGGCGCGTTTCGAATCGATGGGACGAACCAATTGCAAGTCGAGGACCTTTCATGCGTGACGTATCACACGTTTCCGGTCGGGTCTAATAAGAGAAATATGCAGGCCAATCGCTGCCATTAATTCAGCGTGAAATTATGGATCTCGGTGCTCTCGATAGCGGAGGGTTATCGCCATCTTTCTCACCTCGCCTCCATCCGAACAGAGGCGATAGTCGCGGCGCCGGAGCTCTATGCCGGCGGCGTCCCCTGCTGTATGCCGGTCGATGGGCCGGTGCCGACATACCGCACACGAACGCCCAACACGTAAGCCCCGAAGAAGCATGCCAAGGCGGCGAAAGCCGCGACCGTAGTAACGAGAAACATGGTTGCCTTGGGAAACGCAAGTGAGGCGGATGGCATGTAGCCCGAAATGCTCCCGAGGGTGAGCCTGTTCACAACGTTGACGGTGAGGAGCGACACGATCACCATGACGGCCGCCCCATTAAGCATCAAGGACGTGCCGCTGAGGCGAAAATCCTCCGCCGACGCCGGCGCCCTTCGCAGAAGGCTCCGAATGCGCCTGGGTAAGGGATCCTTCCCCGTCAAAGTGGAAATCAGCCCGAGCATCACGCTCACAAAGCTCAGCACGGCCGCGAGGGAAATCAGCGATAACGTGATGACCTTGATACCGGGTTCGTCAAACGGCACGGCCACAGAGTACCCCTTGCTTAGGCGATACAACGGCGGCTCATGTCACACCCCCAGGTGCCGCGGCCTTACCGCGTTGAGCTGAGTACGAATCGCTGGACCTTGTGGCTGGAGCGGAATGCTCACTGTAAGCAGATGAGCCAAGGAGAAGCCGCGCGATCGACATTGGCGTTCTTCCGAGTCGCCCACTTCATGACCCGCCTCCTGCTAAACGATCCTGATCTCGCTCCTCTTTCGATTGGTAACCTAGGATACACATATGGCTCGAACTGAGGTGCCGTCTCGAACCTCCGTACTCGCGCGGCGAGAGGCCGCGACCGGTTCGGGGGAGTTGTGGGCACTTTTCGTCTGGCGCTTGCCAACGGGTTCGAGCACGCCCCGCGTCACGGTCTGGCGCCTGCTGCGCCGGCTCGGTGCGGCAACGCTCACGCCCGGAGCCGCCCTGTTGCCCTGGCGGGAGAACCTGGTCGAGCAACTCGACTGGTTGGCCCAAGAGGTGGACGAGCAGGGTGGCGAGGCCTGGGTGATGCGAGTTAGCGAACTCTCAGAGGCGGAGGAACGACGGGTGGTCGACGAGGTCAACGGTGAGCGTAAAGCCGAGTACGGGGACATTCGCAAGGATGCTCAAGAGTTTCTCGCCCGTTCGGCCGATCACCCAGGGCCAAAGGACGACTACGGACTGCGGCGCCGGACGGAAAGAGAGCTTGTGGCCCTACAAAGACGCTTCAGAAAGGTCCGCGACCGCGATCACTTCAGCGCACCCGGCCGCGGGGCAGCTGCCGCAGCCATTGATCGCTGCCTGCGTTACCGGCAGGGGATCAGCTCGAAGCTGACACCTCTCACAGATTCCCATCACGAGGTGGAGGGCTGATGCGCTTTGTCACTCGGGAGCGCATCCATGTGGATCGGATTGCGACCGCCTGGGCGATCAAAAGGTTCGTTGACGCCGACGCCACCTTTGAGTTCGTTCCCCGCACTCGCGACCTCCGAGACATCAACGCGGTTCCATTCGACGTCCGCGGGGCTGAGCTTGGCCACAGGGGCGGGCACTGCACATTGGAGGCGTTAATCGACAAGTACGAGTTGCGAGACCCTGCCTTGAGCGTCATGGCGCGAATCATCCGCGCAGCTGACCTGCCCGACCAAGAACCTGCCCCCTCCATAGCCGTGGGAGTGCAGGCGATATTCGACGGTATTCGTGACGGCTCTCAAACAGACGAGGAGCGCCTTGCCAAAGGCGTCGTCGTGTGCGATGCCCTGTACTCCTTCTGCCGACGCCATAAGGAGGAGGCGGCCGATGTCTAGCGCTGAGATCGACACGCATCATCACGCGTTGACTTCCCTTCCTAGTCCTCGCCCCGTCCGCGTCGGGCCGAATGGCGTCTATCGGTGATGGCGGATTCTGGGCCGGCCGCACCATCACCAGTCGAGGCACCGCCCTTCAAGAGGTTCCTGTTTTACTTTCTCGAGCTCGGAACGCTCGGTTTCGGCGGCCCGATAGCCACCGTCGGCTACATGCAGCGCGACCTGGTTGAAGAGCGCAAATGGATGAGCCGACAGGACCTCCTCGACGGCATCGCGCTCGGACAAACGATGCCCGGGCCCTTGGCCGCCCAAGTCGCCATGTGGGTAGGCTTTCTGCGCCGGGGCGCGGTCGGGGCGCTGGCTACTGCTCTCGCTTTCATAGCCCCGTCGTTTGTGATCGTGGTCGCGATCGGCTTTCTCTACGTCCGCTACCAGGGGCTGCCTGCGGTGCAATCCCTCTTCTACGGGATCTCACCGGCAGTAATAGCGATCATTGCGCTCGCCGCTTGGAAGCTGGCGCGGCTAACCGACGGCACTGACCGGCGGCTGTGGGTGGTCTCGGCTGTGGTCGGGGTCGTGACCGCAGTGACGGGTACCGAGGTTGCATTGCTCTTCATCGCAGCCGGCCTGCTCCTCCTTCTCTGGGACGCTCCCCCGGCATGGCTCCCATGGCGGCGAGCCGCGTCGCTAGTCGGGCTTCCACTCCAATCGGTGCCGGCGCTCGGCGCCGTGGCGAGCGGATCCACACTGTTGGCGCTCTTCCTATTCTTTCTGAAGGCGGGCGCATTCATCTTTGGGAGCGGCCTTGCCATCGTGCCCTTCCTGCACCAAGGCGTCGTCCTCGAAAACCACTGGCTCACCGAGCGTCAGTTCCTGGATGCAGTCGCGGTTGGCCTGATCACACCCGGACCAGTCGTGATCACAGCCGTTTTCATCGGTTACTTGGTCGGCGGCCTGTCGGGGGCGATCGTGTCGGGTATCGGCATCTTCCTACCGATTTACTTGGGCGTGGTCATCCCCGGCCGTTGGTTCATACGTCATCGGGAGGATCGACGAGTTCGCGCGTTTGTCAAGGGAGCGACAGCGGCCGCCGCAGGAGCCATTGCTGGTGCGACCGTGCTGCTGGCGCGCGGAGCCATTCTTGACATCCCGACGGCCCTTATCGCGGTTGTCAGCCTCGCATACCTCTGGCGGCTGAAATTCAGGCTCAAGGAGCCTGCTCTAGTATTTGCTACGGGCGCAATCGGGTTGCTGATTCATGGGGCCTGATGCCGGGTCCCCACACCGGTCGGTACTCTTCGTGTGCGCTCACGGCGCCGCGAGAAGCCGCGTAGCGGCCGCGTTCTTCAACCAGAATGCGCCTCGTGGATGGTGGGCATCATCGGCCGGGCTCCAGCCGCAGGAGCAGCTTGGCGAGACTGCTCGCCTCCTCCTCGAAGGCAGCGGCGCCGAGTCATTGCTCGACATAACTCCACCGCATGCCCTGGACCCGTCCGCTCAGGCGGACAGGACAATTGCGATCGACTGCAATGTGGCTGGGGCAGAACAATGGCGCCTGACCAACCAAGAATTTGGCGCGCCGATGCGTGAGGAACTTCGGCGCCGCGCGCAGGCGCTGGCAGCGCGGGTAGCAAGCAATCGTTAGCGCCGAAGCCGAGCTGTTGCTTCCGACGGAGATTGGCCTGCGGCTGGTCCATGTGTTCGTGGACGGCATCACGCTATACATCGCCGGGCCATGCGGACCACCCTGAGACCAACCAGAGCGCCTCGTACGACGCTGTTTCTCCATGCTCCCGCTAAGCGGCCCCTTATCGATAGCAACAGCCAAGCCGACCGAACACATCCCTAACTGAATCACCAGATAACGCGAGCTCGGCCCTAAGCCTCGAGGTGCTGGCAGATGCCACCGCCGAGGGGGACGGACAATATCTCCTATGGCCGGTAGATCTAAGCCCGATCCCAGAGGAAGCGACCTAACCCTTCCCCGAACCCGTGCCGGCGGACCGGTCATTACGCGACCGAGACCGCGCGCGATCGCTCTCAATGTGGACGGGTCGCTGATTTCGCGACTCCAACCGATCTTCCCAACGATCGAGTGGGTCGACAGCCTCAATAAGGTTTCGCAGGTCGATTACGACGTTTTGGTGACCTGGTCCGGAGTCCCGCAAGGGACATCGGAACACTTATTCGTGCTGGCAACTGATCGCATCGATCAGGCACCCTCTGACCTTCGTCTTGGTCAAATTGACACGCCGGCCATCGGCCGAACGATCGCGTACTTCGCCCCAGGCTCTCTGACACGCGAGTTCCATCGCCCAGATCTACCGGTTGATATCGCAGAGCTTGTGGAGGAGGTTATCCAGCCCGGGGTTGAGCAAGAACGGGTTCATCGGATTCTGAAATTCACCAATAGTGGGCGAGGATTCCCCACCGACGCCTCTTGGCGCGAAGTCGAATGCAGAGCGTTCCTCATTGGAAACGACGACAAACTGGTGGCTGGTGCTTTCAAGCGATCAGACGAATCCGAGTGTTGGGCACTACCCGCGTTCGTGACCGACTTGGCACCCTGGGCGCGAGCTGCCATTCGACATTGGCGGAAGTTGGCACCGTATCGCTTTCCAGGTGAACCGGATTGGCTACTACACGAACGCTGGGCGACGGCAGAGGAAACAGCGCTGCTCGCCGAATCTCGCCAGCGCCAGGCGGGCCTCGACCAGTTCGTGAAAGAGCGTCAAGAGCAGATCCGGCAAGTCTTGGAGCGACTCCGTCAAGTTCGCGACGCGGGGAATGAAAGCCACCGCGTCCTTCTTACAGAACAGTCTGAATCGCTCGTCGCAGGGGTCCATTCAGCACTGAAGGACATCGGCTTTGTCGTTGAGCTGGTCGACAACAGCGGGCGCCCAACGAAAGTGGAGGATCTCAGGGTTACAGATCCAGAGTTTTCAGGATGGGTTGCCCTTGCTGAGGTTAAAGGCTACGTACGCGGAGGTGCCCGAGCAAGTGATTTGCTTCAGATTGGGAAATTCCAAACACTCTTTGCCGCGGAACACCGTCGCCCACCGGACAGCACCTGGTACATCGTCAACCATTCGATTGGGGAAGATCCGTCGGTGCGGCGAGAGCCTCTGCACGGAGCCGACGCAGAGGTGAGCGCCTTTGCCGAGACCGCTGGTTCGGTAATTGACACCCGCGTCCTGTTCGACCTCCGAGTCGATGTCGAGGCGGGAGTTCTTGCACCGTCAGAGGCGCGCAAGATTCTGCGCGAAGCACGGGGCCGCTTGCATTACATACGTCGGTCGTAGGTCGCCGACGCATCTTGCCTAGCCCGGAATGGCAATCACTAACTACTCGGGCAAGGAGTCGATAGTCGTCTCTTATCGATAGCATCCCGCCTCGCGCAACCAATCCCGACGAGGCTGATGCGTCCCGGGAATATCAGCTCCCTGTCCGCCGCCTGGTACCTTCGTCAAGGCTCATCAGACAGTGCTTTCCCACGGAGCCGCACCCGGCCGAGCGTTTTTCACAGCGTCGATCAAAACTGATGTCCACCAGAAAGTCGCGACCTCATTGATGAGTTGGAGGTTGGGCGCAAACTGTTCAATGCGCCTCAGCACTCTCAGGCGCCTAGTCAGGTTGCCTGTGGCATACACGCCGTGTACGAGGTTGCGCAAGTCTGCAATCTCGTGAAGGATCGCGTCCAGCGACGTTCCCGGATAGCGCTCCTCGAGATCGCGCTGATAGTTAATGACAACACCACCGGCCCAATCACGTTGGGGACCCTCAAGAAACGTCGCAACTGCATACTTTTGAAGATGGCGCGGATCTAGGAGACTTGACAGCGGCGGAGCCTTCGGTCGGTCTCCCTGCCAAATCCCTTGAAGCGTGCTGAGCGCACGGAAAGCAGTCCAGATGGCACTAGCCTGATTCCACTCAACCGCAAGGCTGGTCACCGCGTCCATACCGAACAGGACCGATGACCAAAGCACCCACCGGGCGTCAACGTCGAGGTCGCCGTCGAGTGTTCGGAACAGCTCGGGGGCGGTGAGCCGATGCATCGCTCCGTCAGCGCGTCGGATTAGGAATCGGAGAAGAGCTTCGGCATGATGCACTGGAAACTGTCGAACGCTCGTCGCATAGACACCGTGGCCCGGCCCGGCGAACCGAACACGTGCCAATCCAACCGGCCACGTCGTGAACTCGATCGGCCGCACGAATGCGCCTGAATCCGGCAGAACAATGACTTGACTGCCATACGCCGTAAGAAACACCGCGGCCAACGGCTGGTTCCTCGCAAGGAGCGGATAACAAATGAAGCCAGCTGGCGCCATTTGGACAATCCCACCTACGAGGCGATCGGCCTGCCCGTGAAGCTTCTCCAACACTTCATGAGCAGGAGTACCACCCGCGAGCTCGGTCAGTATGTCCCAAAGGAAGAGGCGAGCTAGCAGCGCTTCGGTTGTCCGAAGCCTGAAGAACGAAAGTCTTTGCTTACTGGACGACTCAAGAACGCGAAGAGCTGAGATGGTGTCGGTTTGAGTAGCGATGCGATGCTCGTGCTCGCCCCATAACGACATGTCGATTCCCGCAATCTTCGCGTGCTCAGCCATCGCGGTCCCGAGGCCGAGTGGCCCTCTATCGCTTGCCAACCTGTGCTGAGCATCTGCGTAGAACTGGCCATGTTCATCTTGGAGGGGTATCAGGCGAAAGAAAGGCGGGTACGATCCGCCCGCGCTGAGGGACGCTCGGCCATTCGCTGGCAGTCGAAAACGTAGGCCGGCTTGCCGCACAAGACCGACGAACCCACTTTTCAGTCGAGGATTGAGGGTGGTGATTGCCGCCCTGTGAATTGATTCGGGTAGGGTTGCCCACCCTTCTCGTTGCTGCGACTTTGGCTTCGTCACGTGCACTGGTAACTTACGACGGCATCCCATCAGCTCTCGATAGTCGTGCCTTTTCGTAGCAAGCGCTGCCCGCGGCTCACCGGTGGGCACCAGTTCGACCGACCAGTAGTTGGCGAACCTCAAATGCAACGGATCGGGCCCCCTGCTGATCGGTGTTGCCGCGAGGGGTAACGTTTCGGGATGATGCGATTGGCACGCGACCTGCTTGTGGCCGTCGTTGGCGCAGCCATAGTTGGCGCCGTCGGTTCCCAAGCGGTTGCCTCGTCCGCGGGGGTGCTCGCAGGAATTGGTGCGGGAGGGCTCGCCGGCCTCGTCCTTGCCGAAGCGTGGCCTCTGATTAGATCGCGATTGCGAGCATGGATTCCGTTCCGCCTACGCTCACCAATTGTTCAGACGGCTAGTTCCATACCGTCGATCCAGTCAGCGCCAGACATCGCGGTTGTGCATTCGGGACACGACGTCACAATCCGGGTAACGAACAACGGCCCGAAGGCCCAGTATCGGGCCGAAGTTGTCGACCTGCGCGGCACAGATCACGATCCAGTTACCGTCACGCCCTGGTCGGTCAAGTGGCGAGACTCCCGGACCCCAGAATGTGAGCTGTCACAAGGTCAGACGGGCGTAATGAGGCTCGTTAGCCTCAACCAGATCGCCCCCGACGAGATCATCAATGATCGAACGCTTCCTACTCCCTACACGTTCCATCACTACGGGGGTAGTGAGGTTTGGGGATTCCAGGCTGGCGTGAATTCGAGAAGCCGAGCAGAATGGGATGCTGTCCGCCTCTGCCTCAAAGTCCGGATCTTTCGCGTCGAGCCAGCGGCTTTCTGGGACGTCACCATCCGCCTGGGTTGGACGGAGGCGGCGATAGTAGGCGCTCATGATTGCGTGCCAGTCGGTTCGGGCCAGTCTTCGATAACCATACATTCCTAAAAGCGCGGCGGTGTCGCCTCGCTCATGCACGACTGTCTCCGCGAAGCTGGCTCTTATCGGCACTATGCCTGCTGGACACACATATCTATAGGGGACGCGCGCGAGGCCAGCTGCTGATAGCCGGGGCTTATCATCAGCAAGCCGCCGATCGCGCTCGTTAAGGGGTAGTTATCGCGACCATGACGCAATGTAGGTGGCGTAAGAGGACCGCGAGATTGCGGGCAACCATGTCAGGTAACGTCGGAAGGCTGATCCTGAATTTCAATAGGGCACCAGTAAGGGACCGCACCCGTGCCGCGAAGGGGTACGGGATCGAGGGCACCGAGCACGAAATAGTTGCCGCCGGTTCCATCAAAGCGAACGCATACCGGCCCCGGGGGGTCTAACTGCCGGAGCATCGCGACCAAATCGGGTTCGTGTGGGTAGTCGGCCGGGATGATCGTCTGAGGCTGGCGCTCGTGGGCATGAAGTACGACGCGACTTCCCTCGTGCTCGATGCGGCTCACGATGGTGCCGTAATCGCCGCGTGACCGGCGAACCATTATCGGTGCTCTCTCGGAATGAGTTGATCGGAAGGTATCGAGTCCCGCGATCAGTGCCCTGCTCATCTCACCGCAATGCTCGCGCTCGTAACTGTCCACCCAGTTTTGAAGCGACGGCACGACCTGAATGAGGTCATCGCGAACTCCGAGCTTCATCAGGCGTTCTCTGACGGCACTTCCGTCTGGATTGACGATCACCCAAGCAGTGTCGGGACTCATCAGATCGCTCAGCATTGCAGTAGTGGCAAGGTCTGTTAGGGGGACTGAGTATCCAATCACTACGATGCGACGGGCGACTGACACAGCGTGGGCAGCTTCCTCCCAAAGCTGCCGCACGACTCCTAACGAGTAGAAGGGTGCTTTGGTGGCCAGCGGCGGAACGATGAAGGAGACCTTGCCTGCTAGCGCGGCCCTCAGGTCATGCTCCGTTGCATCGGGGGTAACCCGGCACAGGCTGTCTCCGGACCGATCGTCGGGGTTCCAGAACCAATCCACCGAACCATGCAGTTTGAGGAGGCGGAACGTTCTTGTTGGGCTTTGGCCGAATTGCAGTTGCACCGCACGCCGAGGAATCTGGTTCAACATTGCACCAACAATGTCGCCATCTGTGCCAGGAGCGTCGAGGTTCAGCATTGATCGCTCGACGATCGTGTCGTAGTTGAACGACGCGACAGTCGCCTGCCTTCGATGCCAGAGACGAAGCAACCGATGCGCCCATGCCGGGGCTGTTGACCAGAAGTCGTTTTCGACCTCCTTCACAATCTCGACCAGAATTTGACTGATGTCCTCAAATAGAGACTGGTTTCGAAGGACATCGGAGCGGGACTCAAACGGCTGCGGTTCAGCAAGACTTGACAGCCACATTTCGACGTTGCCTGTCGGTATTCGGCCGGCTTGAAGCAGCGAAAGGGCGCGGTGGCTGAACATGCCCACGTACTTGGTGTGGGCGAGCAAACGCTTCGCGACGGCGCGACCCAGGTCATCCAGCGTCGGCATCGGGCGGTGCACCGCCCGAGAGAATCCCGCACCCAGCAGACAGAGATCCAGAGTCCTAGTGGTTGGCCCAGATTGCGGGGGCTGAGACATGGCGAACCTTGAGAGTATGCGATCGCACTCCTCGGCTACGAGGAGTGGTCGCAAGCATGACTACCTACGGACGCATTTTGCTTCGCCGGCTCTTTCAGCGTGTACTTCTTCCCCTTCTTCGTGAAGGACAGCGCCTCCGTAACCGCCTTCGTACAAAGCTGTGCAAAATCGCGGGACTGGCGGAGAAGGTTGACTTTCCCACAAGTGAACCACTCCCACGAGCACAGTCCGAGTGCCGTCAGTCGAATAGATGCCAGTCGGCGTGTTTAAGCATGACAGCAACGGCTCGGACGCGCCTTCGAGTACTCGCAACACGGCAGTCGACCGCGCAGCATCGAGGGCATCGATCTCGACGTCAAAGTCGGCGAGTGTAAGAGGACGTGAAAGCAAGGCAACATCATGCAGAGTATCCGCGCCGACCGCGGCGGCCCAACACGGTCAGCCGGTCAAGCCGACGGCAGCACTGAAAGGAGGTTGTCGATGGGATCCGATGCTCTCGCCGAGTCGCTACGCCAGGTGGAGGCGATCATCTGCGGGCTGACCTTTGAAGTAGCAGTCGGCATCGACCCGAGTGGCGCAATACTGTTCTGGAGAACGGGAGACGACTACTCGGTCGGACCGACCGAAGAAGAATGGGCTCTCGTTTGTGACAAAATCCTCACTCACAATCATCCACCCGGTGGAGGTTCACTCCAGACAGAGGATCTATTCAGAGCCAAGGATCACTTCTTAAGAGAGGTCCGCGCGGTCACGAGTGATTGGATCTTCATCATGCGGCGGCCTCCCACCGGCTGGGTCACTGACGACCGCATCATGGATTTGACAGAGGCGACCGAGGGCCCGATCCACAGCGGCGTGAATTGGGAAGAGCGGCCGGAGTGGTCACGACTGTTCTGGCACGAAATGTGGCTGAGGATCGCACCGCAAATTGGATACCAGTACTCGTGGGCACCGATGTGGGATGTGGTGGAACCGGCACCACTGCCAACCAAACCTGGGCTGTGGCCAGCAAGCACCGAGTACATCAGCCCACACGACAAGCGGTTACGCGGAGGTCGCGAGTAGCGCCGAAGGCGCCTTCCCCTGAAACCCTACAGCTAGGTGCCTGTCAAGCGACTGCCTCAATCGTGACCTTGTAGCCGAGCTGTTCAAGGCGGCGAATACTCCGCCGGGCGACGCTCTCTTTGTGGCGCTGGTCCCAGTGCTCCGGTCCGAGGTCGACGAAGTGGGCGCCATCGCGAAGCATGTGGTAGATCGCGATCAACATCGAGTGTGCAATCGCCATTTGCGCGCGCTTTGGGCCTCGACGGCCGGCGAGTCGGCGATAGCGAGCAGCGAAGAAGTTCGGATGTGCACGACCTGCTCGCACTGCACCCAGCGCAGCCTCGATCAGCGCCGAGCGGAGCCACGGGTTCCCGTCGCCAGTCCCCGCCTGGCGACGTTTGCCAGCGCTCTCGTTGGTTCCGGGACAGACTCTTGCCCACGAGGCGAAATGAGCGGGCGTTGGAAACCGGCTCATGTCGATCCCGATCTCGGCAATGATCTGCTCAGCGCCGTGCTGGGCGATTCCTGGAATCTGGTCGATTAGGTCGAGCGCCGGCTGGAAAGGGCGCATTCGCTCTTCAACCTCACCGTTGATGGCGTCGATTTGCTTCTCCATCATCTCGATCAGCTCAATCTGACTGCGAAGCAGAAAGCGCTGGTGGGCACCGACTGTTCCTTCGAGAGCCAGCGCCAGGCGTTGGCGCTTGGGACGGAGATTCGACAACGCTAGTTCCGCCATCGCTACGGAGTCTGTGTTGCCAGCCGCAAGCTCCTTCAGCATCGCCCGACCCGACAAGCCCATCACATTGGAGGCGACGTCGCCGAGCTTGATATTGGCTCCCTCGAGCACCTTCTGGACTCGAGTAATAAGCCGCGTCTTCTCGTGAATCAAGGTGCGCCGGTAACGCACCAGCTCGCGTAGCTCACGTTGGCTGCGGTCTGGGACGAAACTCGCGCGCAAAAGACCGTGGCGGAGCAAGTCCGCCAACCACTCAGCATCCTTGACATCCGTCTTGCGCCCAGGAACTGCCTTCGTGTGGCGGGCGTTGACGACTAGAAGTTCGAAGTCCCGCCCTTCAAGCAGATTGAAGACCGGCTTCCAATAGACGCCTGTGCTCTCCATCGCGACGTGGGTCACTCTTTCTTGCTCCAGCCACGCAACGAACTCCAACAGTTCGTGCGTCATCGTCCCGAACGTGCGGGTCTCCTTGGTCGTGGACGTCAGCACACACGCCACCACCGTCTTCTTGTGCACATCGAGCCCGCAACATCGCTCGTGCATGGTCCTCATGGCATCCACCTCCCACAAAGTGTTGGCGGTGGCGGGATGGCGACTGCTGAGTCAAAGACATTCCCCTACGTCCTTCTGCCTCGCTGGCAGTGCGACAACATTTTGGTGCCTACCAGCCGCCCGCCCACGTTAAACTTTCGAGCTCCACTGCACCAGGCCGGATCTCGAGCTCTGCCCCGTCACCGCGGACAGTTTCAATCCCTCACGGTGATGCCGCGCGTCATACGCGTTATCTTGTTACGCAAAAGGCGTAGATTTGGCCCATTCGGATGTGCCGCTTTGGCCCATCGCCTCTTTAGGGCGGCGCCACAAGCCTTCGAGCCCGAGGCAGACTCTGTGACATGAATCGTAACGGTCGTTAAACTCGGGCCAGCCAAGTTGCAAGCCGACGAGAGCCAACTGCTCCAGGCAGCCTCAGCCGCGGCCAAGAGGGCCTACGCCCCCTATTCCCACGTTCACGTTGGCGCATCTCTGTCCAGCGAAGCTGGCCATATTTACTCCGGATGCAACGTTGAGAACGCGTCCTACGGCTTAACAATCTGTGCGGAGCGGGTCGCAGTGTTCGCTGCCGTCGCCGCCGAGGGACCGGAGATGAGGATCAAATGCATGGCGATCATGTGCGACAAGGGAATCGTGTGTTCTCCGTGTGGAGCGTGTCGCCAAGTGATCGCGGAGTTTGGCCGCGAAGCGCAGATCATTTACGAAGCGGGCGACACAGTCCGTCGTACCACTGCCGCCGAACTCCTTCCTGAGGCGTTCGATCTTGGATAACCCTTTGTTGCTCGATTCCGGAAGCGTGTGGGACTTCTTCAAGGCAATTGGGGATGCTCTGGCAAAGAGCGTTGCCGGAAATGTGTTCCTGGCTGCGATCGTTCTAGTCGTGCTAATTGTGTTCGTCGCCGCTGTTGCCTCAAAGCAGCAGGTTCTATATGTGTCGGCGGCGGTAACTGGCGGAGTAGCAATCATCCTAGTTGGTGCACTCTCATTTGGTGCATCGCTGCCCATTTGGTACGCTGCCGTTCTTTTGGTTGTCGCTCTGGTCGCAGTCGCCGGCGCGATATTCGCTCTTATCCGAGGCAGAGCAAAGCCAAAGCCATTGGACCAGGCAGTCATTAGCGCGGTCACCACAGCCCTATCGGAAGCCGCGGACGAAGTGGCGGGTTTCCTCGGCGTCGCCCGGCACAGCGTCAGGGCAAATGTCTTTGCTCCAGCCGGAGCAAACCTCAGAATCGTTCCAGCATTGACTGTGCGAATGAACGACCCCAGGGAACTCACATTAGAGATCCCGGTCGGCAAGGGAGTGGTCGGAACCGCCTGGAAGCTCTGTAGGCCAATTCCGGCCCGCTTTGACCCCGGTGCTCTCCATGGAGGAAAACCATGGCTACTGCTACCTCCAGCGCAGGCCGCCAAAGTAAACAGGGACCTTCGTTGGGTAGTTGCTATGCCAACGCCGCCCGGCAAGCCGACCTTTGCCTGGGCGATAGACGGTCTTGAGGACGCCACCGATGACAAAGTCGATGCTACCGTCCCAAAACTTGCGAAGTGGGGCTATGCGCTCGACGCATACCTTAGTGGTGTAAAGTTGACATAACAATGCTGACTAAGCCATTAGAACTCAAGGCTCTGGGTGCTGTGAGCAGCGCGCGGGTGGTGGTCCGAGTGGATCCAGAAGATATCGAGTTATCCGATCGATTTATCCAGTTTGTGAAGGACAACGCGGATGCCTTCGGAAACAGGACACCTGACGAGATCCTGGCGGAAGTTCGCCACCAATACGTATTGACGCCAGACAAAGAAGATCTAGGTCAATAGACAGTTCGTTCAGCCGCTTGACGAACGCGTCGTCGGTGTAGCCAACGAGTTAGGTGCAGTTCGATACGCCAACTAGAACGCCTAGTTACTCGACCTCGAATGATCACCGATGCGCGTGTAGCTTTCATCGCGATCCGAAATGAGCCTCTGGACGTCATTCATTAAGCGAGGCGTTGGTGGGGATAGATCTCGCTCCATCTGGTAATTGTGATCACACTGAGCCATTGCATCCAGGGTAGCCAATGTCCGTTTCGCGAGAAGGACAACTGCGTTCGAATCTATGCGGATTGCGGTCCGCGATCTGCGGTTGAGCGCATCGTGCGGAAGATTAGATACCGCAGATTAGCGGAGAGCCTCTTTAGGGTCCGAGTCGAATAGACCGACTGGTTGTTGCTTGGGCCGATTCTTTCATCCCCCGTACCTTCCCTCCGGCGACTCAGGAGGTTGGAACTTGCCCTTGGCTTTCCTAGTGCGAGTCGGCCTATTTCTGCCTCTACTCCGCTTAATGCCGACCCGGGTCGCGACGACAATGGCTACGGTTGCGATCACTCGGCGTGTCGCGATCAGGCGAATCCCGATCCAATCCATGCCGTTAGTCTGCCTCGCCTGAAGGTTCCGACATGCCTCGTTTAGCCCGAAGGCTCACTCACAGAACGTCCCTTACAAGTTTTGCTGTCAGATTTGCTGTCAAACCTACTCGGCCTCCGGTGCCTCACAGCAAAGTCACAGGAAATTCGCGCGATTTTGAATACAAATTGGCGGAGGGGCTGGGATTTGAACCCAGGATAGGCTTGCACCTATAACAGTTTTCAAGACTGTCGCCATCAACCGGACTCGGCCACCCCTCCGCGAGGCAACTGCGATTCTAGGAACTCAGCGCGCTCCGATCAGCTCCACCCCGCCCATGTAGGGCTTCAACACCTCCGGCACCACGACCATCCCGTCCGCCCGCTGGTACGTTTCGAGGATCGCGTCGATAGTGCGTGGGAGGGCGAGTCCGCTCCCATTGATCGTGTGCGCGAACTTCGGCGGCGCGCCCCGTTCGGGGCGATACCGGATGTTGGCACGCATCGCCTGGAAGTCGTTGAACAGCGAGCACGACGACACTTCGAGATACCGACTCAGCCCTGGAGACCACGCTTCCAGGTCGTACTTCTTGTACTGAGCGAATCCCATGTCTCCGGTGCACATCGCGAGCACGCGGTACTGCAGGCCCAGCCGCTGAAGGATGACTTCCGCGTCGGCGACGAGCTTTTCGAACTCGTCCATCGAAGTCTCCGCTGTGGTCACCTTCACCAGCTCGACCTTGGAGAACTGGTGCAACCGGATGAATCCCCGCGTGTCCTTGCCCGCCGCGCCGGCTTCGGTGCGCCATGAAGGAGCGTAGGCGACATATTTCATCGGCAGCCGATCGCCCTCGAGGATTTCCTCGCGATGGAAATTCGTGACCGGCACCTCGGCGGTCGGAATGAGCCATAGGTCCTTGTCTTCGACCCTGAAGGCCTGATCGGCGAACTTAGGCAGGTTGGCCGTCCCGACCATCGACGCGCTGTTGACCAGCATCGGCGGCCATACCTCGGTGTACCCGTGCTCGCGCGTGTGCACATCGAGCATGAACTGGACCAAGGCCCGCTCCAGGCGAGCGCCATCCCCAAGAAGAAAAGCAAACCGCGATCCCGTCACCCGCGCCGCATGCTCGAAATCCATGATGCCGAGCGACTCGCCGAGGTCGTAATGCGTGCGCGGCGCAAAGTCAAACTCGGGTTTGTCCCCCCACTCCCGCTGCACCTTGTTGCCGGCCTCGCTCTCGCCGATGGGCACCGATTCGTGGAAGAGGTTCGGGACGCGCAGCAGCAGGTCGTCGAGCTCGCGCTTCACCGCCTCCGCCTTCGCCATCTCATCCTTGGCGGTGTCCGCCATCTCGCGAAGCCGCTCTTTCAGCTTCTCGTCTCGCGTTTTGGCGAACTCTTTGGAGAGCTTGTTCTGCTCCTCCTTGACCTTCTCCGCCTTGTGCAGGTGCTCGCGCCATTCCTTGTCGAACTTCAAGATCTCGTCGATCGGCGCCGGCTCGCCCTTCAGATCCGCGGCACGCCTCACCCGATCCGGGTCCTTACGAATGAGCTCGAGCGGCAGCACGCCTAGCTTTCCGCTTTCATGACCGGGAACAAGATCACGTCCTTCACCGACGGTTGGTCCGTGAGCAGCATCACGAGGCGATCGATGCCCACGCCGAGACCGCCGCAAGGAGGCAGTCCATATTCCACGGCGCGCAGAAAATCCTCGTCCATCGGGTGCGCTTCGACATTTCCCGAGGCGCGGAGCGCGGCCTGCGCCTCGAATCGAGCGCGCTGGTCAACCGGGTCGGTCAGCTCGGTGAACGCGTTCGCGTACTCGCGACCCAGGATGATCAGCTCGAAACGCTCGACGAACCGCGGATCGTCCTCACGCGGCCGCGCCAGCGGCGAGATCTCGACCGGATAGTCGATGACGAACGTGGGCTGGCGCAGCCGCGGCTCGACGTGCTGCTCGAACAGCTCGTTGAGCTCCACTCCAACAGCATGTTTTCCCGTGTGCTCGAGCACCAGGTCGGCCATCCGCTCCCTTCGGAACGGCGGCGTGAGGTTGACCGCTTCCTCTTGATAGGTCGTCTCCAGCGGCCGGCCGGCGGCCATCGCCGCCACCACCATGAGGTCCTCGACCAATCGCATCACGTCGTCGTAATCCGCGTACGCCTGGTAGCACTCGAGCAGCGTGAACTCAGGGTTGTGCCTAGGCGAAAGCCCCTCGTTGCGAAACACACGGCCGAACTCGTAGACGCGCTCGAAGCCGCCGACCAGCAGCCTCTTGAGGTGCAGCTCAAGTGCGATCCGCAGGAAAAGGTCGCGACCCAGCGCGTTGTGATGGGTCACGAACGGCCGCGCATGGCCCCCGCCCGGCACTTCCGTGAACACCGGGGTATCGACATCCAGGAAATCTCGCTCATCGAGCAGGCCGCGCATGGCGGTGATGATTCTGGTCCGGGCTCGGAAAACATCCCGCACCGCCGGGTTGGCGATCAGGTCGACGTAGCGCTGTCGATACCGGATCTCGACGTCCTTCAGCCCGTGCCACTTTTCGGGCAGCGGGCGCAGCGACTTCGTCAGGAGCTGGAAGGACTGGACCTCGAGCGTGATCTCACCGCGCCGCGTCTTGAAGATTGGTCCGGTGACGCCGATTATGTCCCCCGGGTCGAGGTCGGCGAAGCGCGCGAACTCCTCCTCACCGAGCTTGTCGCGGCTCGCCATGAGCTGGATGCGGCCGTGGCCATCTTGCAGGTCCGCGAAAACCACGCCGCCCTGCAGGCGCTTGACCATGAGCCGACCGGCGACCGAGACAGGCTCTGTCCGCTCGGCATTGCCCAGCAGCGCCTTTGCCGCAATGCTCGTGTGGGTTGGCCTGAAGCCGCGCGAATAAGGCTCGATTCCCGACGCCCGCAGTCGCTCGAGCTTCTCGCGCCGGTCGCGCATCACAGCCGGCAGGTCGAGCTCCATCTCTTCCGTCATGTGTCTTGCACGATCGGAAAAGACTAAAGGTTAAAGAGCCAGCTCCTGTTCTTCGGCTGCGGGGAAGGCTCTGATGTCGGCGCCACCGGCCGCGCGGTGGTTCCCCATCGCCTCCTCGATCAACGCGTCGATGTCGTTGTCCGAATGGACCGGATCGTGATGGAAGAAGGCGAGCTCCTTCACCCCCGCCTGCTCCGCCAGCGACATCGCTTCTTCGTACGTGGAGTGCCCGAACCCGGCATGAGTCTTGCCCTCCTCGGCGCTGTACTGCGCGTCGTGGACGAGCAGGTCGGCATCGCGACACCAGTTGGCCAGGTCCTTCAATGTCCCGTTTTCCTGGTTGCCGAACATCGCGATCTCGTTGTCGGTGGCGAAGCAGAACCGCGACTCCTCTTCGTCGATCCGGTAGCCGAACGTCGGAATCGGGTGCATCAGCAGATGCGGCGTGATCCGCAGGGCGCCGACCTCAAAGGTTTCTCCCGGGTTGCGCTCGATGAATTCCATCTCCGCCGGCATGTGGCTCAGCCGCACCGGGAAGTACGCCGGGTCCATCTGGTCGGCAAAAGCGGCCTGCAGCGACTTCGCCGAGCCGGCCGGCCCGACGATCGTCAAATGCGTGCCCGGCACGAATGCCGGAAGAAAGAATGGAAAGCCCTGGATGTGGTCCAGGTGCGTGTGCGTGATGAGCAGGTGCGCCATCAGCGGATCGGTGGCGCTGAACCCGTTGCCCAGCTCGGCGATGCCGGACCCCGAGTCGATGATCAGCAGGTTGTTCTCCTTGTCCCTCACCTCGACGCAGGTCGTGTTGCCGCCGTAGCGAAGGGTCCGCCGACCGGGTGTCGGCCGGGTGCCGCGCGTGCCCCAGAACTTGATCCTCATCGGGTCGCCGTCGCTCGATAGATCTCTTTGCCCACGAAGACGTCGAGCAGGTCCTGGTCGAGCTTGCCCTCGCCCGCTTCCGCGTGGAGGATTTCGAGAGCGATGGGCGTCGGCACGGCTTTCTTGTAGGGCCGGTCTTGCGCGACGAGCGCGTCGTAGATGTCGCAGATCGTCATCATCCGAGCCTGGACCGGGATCTGGCTTCCAGTCAGCCGCCTCGGATATCCCGAACCGTCGAGCTTTTCGTGATGGCCATAAACGATGTTCGGGATTCCTTTCATCACCGGCGTCCAGGGAATCTTGGTGAGGAAGTGAAAGCTGTGCGTCACATGCGATTCCATCTCGAGGCGCTCCTGCGGGTCGAGGGTGCCCTTGCGGATGCTGAGGAAACGGAACTCCTGGGGATCGAGCATAGGGTGGGGATTCCCTGACATGTCGTGGTACGTCTGGTGCGACAGGAACTCGAGCATCGACGCCTTGTCCTCGGGCAGGACGCTGGGCTCGTTCGCCGCCGTGATGCTTTCGATCCACTCCTGCAGCTGCACAAGCTCTTCGGCGAGACGCTTGTCGATCGCCTCGAGGGCGCTCGGGCTGCCGCGCCCTTCTCGCATCGCCTCCAGCTTCTCGCTCGCGTACTTGACCTGCACCGATCGCTCGACCGACTCGAAACGAGCCTGGATGACCTCGAGCTGGCCCGGCATCAGCTTTTTCGCTTTGATCAGGATGTGCTCGCGCACGCCGACCTTGCCGAAGTCGTGCAGCAAGCACGCGTAGCGCAGCTCTTTGTACTGGTCCTCGGTGAGATGAACGTCACGGTACTTGCCCGCGCCCAGGCCGGACACGGCGCGCGCCAGCGCCGTGGTCAGGCGCTCAACGCGCCCTGAATGACCTGCGGTGCTGGGGTCTCTTTGCTCGATCGCGGTCACGCTCGCCTGAACGAAGCCGTCGAACAGCGCCTGGATCGAATCGAGCAGGTTCTTGTTGTCGATGGCTACAGCCGCCTGGCTCGCGATCGACTCGATCATCTCGAGGTCGTCCGGGCGGAAGCTGACCACCTCGGCCTCAACCGTGTCCACGGTCAGGCGAGTCTCGTAGTTTCGCTTCGCGTTGATCAGCTGGATCGCGCCGACCACCGCGTTGTCGTAGTTCCTCATGGGCACTGTCAGCATCGACTTGGTCCGGTAGCCGTACTGGGCATCGAAACCTTTGCCGCCTTGCGGTTTCCCAGGCGGCGGGTTGTACGCGTCGTCGTAGATCTGGGGGGTGCCGACACTCACCGTATAACCGACGACGCTCTTCTCATCGACAGGAACCGTGAAGGCCTGGTAGGTGTTGTCGATCGAGGCGCTCTCGCTCGAAGCCAGGAACAGCATCGGCTCGCCGTGTTCTCCGACTGTCTTGAGCCACAGGCTCGCACCATCGGCGTTCGTGAGCTGACGCATCGTCGTGAGGATGAGGTGCTGAAGCTTGTTGATGTCCCTCTCGGCGGACAGCGCGATGCCGATTCGGTTGAGCTCCCTGAACTGCCGGTGCTGCCGCTCTTCCAGTTGAGTCACCCGCCGCTTGAGCGCGATGTTCTCCATCGCGATGCGCAGGAGAACGCGCAGCGCCGCCGGCGAGGTGTCGACTGGTGGATTGATCGTGATGTCGGCCATGCCCTCGGGTCCCTTCAGGCCAGGGGCGGCAAGGATCATGGCCGGGTACGTCACCTCGGTCGTGTCAGTCAGCTGCTCCGCCTCCAGGCCGAGCTCGGCAAAGAGCTTGGGGAACCCGAACCGCTCCAGATCGCCGAGGAGGTAGACGTGGAACGACTGGGCGGTTTTCACGCTGGTCTGCCGTTCGCGTTTTGGGCGTAGATAAGACGTAAACCTTCGAGGGTCAGGAGCGGGTCGGTGGTCTGGATCACGTGAGTCAGCCCGGCCACCAGGGCCGCCTGGCCACCGGTCGCGACGACCTTGGTCGACCCTCCGAGCTCGGCCGCCATCCGAGCGACCATGCCCTCGACCTGTGCGACGAACCCCCAGACGAGGCCCGACTGGATCGAGGCGACGGTGTTGCGGCCGATCACGGAGTCGGGCGCTACAGGCTCGACGCGCCGGAGCATCGCGGTGTGGGAGACGAGCGCGTCGAGCGAGATCTCGACGCCCGGCGCGATCGCGCCTCCCAGGTAGTCGCCTTCGGCGCTGATCGCGTCATACGTGACAGCGGTGCCGAAGTCGATCACGATCACCGGGCCTCCGTACTTCGTGTACGCGGCAAGGGCGTTCGCGATCCGGTCGGCGCCCACGTCCTTCGGGTTGTCGTAGCGGACGCGGACGCTGGTCTTGACGCCTGGACCGACCATCACGGGCTCGCACTCGAGGTAGCGCCTGGAGGCTTCGACCAGGGCGGGGTTGATGGTCGGAACCACGCTCGCGATCACGACTCCGTCGACGACGCTCAGCTCAAAGCCCCGCAGCTCGAAGAGCTGTCGCAGCTCGATCGCCATCTCATCCGCCGTGCGCTCGCGGCGGGAGCTGACCCGCCAGTCGGCGACCAGGAGCTCCCCGTCGAACAGGGCCAGCGTCACGTTCGTGTTGCCAACGTCAACGGCTAATAGCACAGGGAATCCGAACTCTAGCTCGGAAGTCGCGGGGGGTGTCCTTTTGTCCAGCGGAGGAGGGCGGCGGCCTCTCGGCGGACCGCCGTTGCCCTCCCTGCCACCCGCCGGGGGTGAGGAGCTCCTGGGAGGTCCCGCTTGCCGAGCGAAACCCGCGCATTCCAGGGCACGTCGAGGCTGCCTTCCAGCACCTGGCGGCCGACCGTCTCATGCGCCCTGCGGAAGGGGATTCCCGTTCTCACCAGCGCCTCGGCCGCGTCGGTCGCCAGAAGGGCGGAGTCCGTCGCCGCGGCGGCCAGCCGCTCGCGGTCGAACTCGAGGTGCTGGACGAGTAGCGCCGCCGCCTCGAGCGAGTCCAGCCCGTTGTCGACGGCAGCGAAAAGTGCCGGTTTGTCCTCCTGCAGGTCGCGGTCGTAGGCAAGCGGCAGGCCCTTCAAAACCGTGGCCAGGCTGACGAGGCTGCCTACTGAGCGGCCGGCGCGGCCTCGCAAGAGCTCGGCGATGTCCGGATTCTTCTTCTGCGGCATCAAGCTCGACCCGGTCGACACCTCGTCGGGGAGCCGGACGAAGCCGAACTCTGCGCTCGACCAGAGGACGACGTCCTCCGCCAGCCGGCTGAGGTGGATCGAGGCCGACATGCACGCGTAGATGAGGTCCAGCGCGAAATCGCGATCGGCGACCGCATCGATGCTGTTGGCGGTCAGCCGCTCGAATCCAAGCTCGCGGCGTACGGTCTCCCGCTGCAATGGCAGCGTCGTCGCCGCAAGTGCTCCAGACCCGAGGGGCATCTCCCCCGCTGCCTCATAGGCGCGGCGCAAGCGCTCCGCGTCGCGCAGCAGCGGCTCCGCGTGCGCGAGCAGGTGGTGGCCTACCGTCACCGGCTGCGCGCGTTGAAGGTGCGTGTAGCCGGGCATCACCCATCCCGCATGCGCGCGCGCCTTGGTGGCGAGCTCATCGACCACGCCGGCGACCGCCTGCACGAGGTGCGAGGCGGCAAAACGGCAGAACAGGCGGAGGTCGAGCGCGACCTGGTCGTTGCGCGAGCGCCCGGCATGGAGCGCGGCCCCTGCCGAGGTGATCTCGGTCAAGCGCCGCTCGATTGCCGTGTGGATGTCCTCGTCGGTCTCGCGGAACTTGAACTTGCCGTCGTCCAGCTCGCGCTTGACCCGGCGAAGTCCGCGTTCGATCAGCGTCAGGCGCGCCCTGGACAGGAGACCCGCCGCAAACAGGCCGCGCGCGTGCGCGATGCTGCCGGCGATGTCAAACGGGTACAGCTCGAAATCCGTCTCCAGCGATGACGCGAATCGCTCGAGCTCAGGGTGCAGGGGCTTGCGGAAGCGACCACCCCACAGCTTGCCTATGGCTCGAGCCTCTTCACTTCCCCCAGCAGGTTGCCCAGCTCGCGAGCGTGCAGCTGACCCTGGACCTTCGCCGAGGTGCGCACCCCCATGCCCCACAGCTTGATGAACCCTGCCGCGGCCGACTGGTCGAACTCATCCCCTTTGCCATACGTGGCAAGCGAGAGCTGATACAGCTGGTACGGTCCCTTGCGGCCGACCACGTGCGACGAGCCTTTGAAAAGCTTGACCCGCACGTCGCCCGTGACGTGGCGCTGCGTCTCGGCGACGAACGCGTAAAGCGCGTCGCGCAGCGGGCTGAACCAGAGGCCGTCGTAGACCATCTGCGCCCACTGCTGCGCGACCACGTCCTTGAATCGCGCGACCTCCTTCGGGAGCGTGATGTCTTCGAGCGCCTGGTGCGCCTGAAGGAGCAGGACAGCGGCCGGAGCCTCATAGATCTCGCGCGACTTGATGCCGATGAGGCGGTTCTCGAGGTGGTCGATGCGGCCGACGCCGTTCTCACCGCCGAGCCGGTTGAGCTCGGTCACCAGCTCGAGCGCGTCGATGGCCTTCCCGTCGAGCGATACCGGCAGCCCTTCCTTGAACCCGATCTCCACGTATGCCGGCTCGTCCGGGCAATCACGAGGGTCGCGGGTCCAGTCGTAAACGTCTCGGGGCGGCTCGGCCCAGGGATCCTCCAGCACCCCGGCCTCGATCGAACGTCCCCACAGGTTCTCATCTGTCGAGTAGGGTGACCGGACCGTCGCGGGCACCTCGATCCCGTGCTTCGCGGCGTACTCGATCTCGTCGTCGCGGTTCATGCCCCATTCGCGCACCGGGGCGACGACCTGGAGGTCGGGCGCCAGCGCGGCGGTCGTGACGTCGAATCGCACCTGGTCGTTGCCCTTGCCGGTGCAGCCATGTGCGATCGCCGTGGCGCCCTCGCGACGGGCGACTTCGACCATCATCGCCGCGATCAGCGGGCGACCGAGCGCGGTCGCCAGCGGGTACTCCTTCTCGTAGACCGCCCCCGCCTGCAGCGAAGGCCACACGAACAGCTGCAGAAATGGCTTCCGGCCGTCGGCGACGTACGCGGCCGACGCCCCGATCTTCAGCGCGCGCGCCTGGATCGCGTCCAGGTCCTTCTTCTCGCCGAGATCAACCGTGAATGCGATCACGTCCCAGCCGAGGTCTTTCAGCCAGCGGATCGCGACCGACGTGTCGAGCCCGCCCGAGTAGGCGAGGACGACCTTCTTATTCGGCATGCGCGAGCAGCTCCTTCAAGGAGCGACCCGCTCCGCGCTGGCGCAGCACGACGAGGATCGTGTCGTCACCGGCCACCGTGCCGGCGATTCCCGGCAGAGCCGACTCGTCAATCCGCCTGGCGACGAGGTTCGCCGTTCCCGGCGGGGTCTTGATCACGGCGAGGTGTTCCACGACCTCGATGGAAAGGACGAGCTCGCGCACGAGAGAGGCGGAGCTGCGATAACCCCTGCCGGACCTGATCAGACCCAGCTCCTGGATGTCTCGCGAAATCGTCGCCTGGGTTGCCCGCACCCCGCGGCGGGCGAGCGCGGTGGCGATGTCCTGCTGCGTGTGCGCCGCGCCGCGATTCACCACTTCGAGGATCGCGTCGTGGCGCTGGCTTTTGGTCGGCGTCACGATAACGCCTTCCGCGGGGTCACAGGAGCGCCTTTCGCATAATCGAGTGCGCCCGGTCGATCTCGGCGCTGCCGATGATCAGCGGCGGCACCAGGCGAATCGAGTTCTCGTCGACTGCATTGACGATCAGACCGGCCTCCAGGCATGACTGCTGGAACGCCTTCGCGCGCGGCTCCGCAAACTCGAACGCCTGCATCAAGCCGAGTCCGCGGACCTCCTTGGCGCCGAGGTCCAGGAGCGCCTCGTGGAGGACGCCGCCCATCTCGGCCGCGTGACCGACGAGCCCGTCACGCTCGATGACCGAAAGCACGGCGACGGCCGCCGCGCAGGCCAGCGGATTGCCGCCGAACGTTGAGCCATGGTCGCCGGGCTCGAAAACGTCAGCGCGCGGTGCGGCAAGGCAGGCGCCGATTGGCACTCCACCGCCGAGTCCTTTGGCCAGCGTCATCACGTCGGGCGTGATGCCGTGATGCTGGTGCGCGAACCACCGGCCGGTGCGGCCGAGTCCGGTCTGCACCTCGTCGAGGATCAGCAGCAGGCTGTTCGCGTCGCACCACTTGCGGACTCCGGCAAGGTAGCCCGGCGCCGCCGGGATGATGCCGATCTCGCCCATCACCGGCTCGAGCATCACGCCGACCGTGTGCTCGTTGGTCGCCGCCTTGATCGCGTCGAGGTCGTTGTACGGCACATGCACGAAACCTTCCGGCAGAGGCGTAAAAGGATCCGAGTACTTGTGCTGCCCGCCGGCGGTGACTGCCGCGAGGGTTCGTCCGTGGAACGAACCCGTGGTCGTGATGATCTCGAAGGCCCCGTCGCGATTGCGCTTCCCCCACTTGCGGGCGAGCTTGATCGCCGCCTCGTTGGCTTCAGCGCCCGAGTTACAGAAGAAGACGCGCGAGGGGAACGACAGCTCGACGAGGCGCTGCGCAAGCTCGACCTGCGGCTGCGTGTAGTAGAGGTTGGACGTGTGGATGAGGCTGCTCGCCTGCGCGGTGAGCGCGGCCACGACGTCCGGATGCGCATGGCCGAGCAGGTTGACGGCGATGCCGGCGACCAGGTCGAGATACTCGCGCCCGGAGTCGTCGTAGACAAGGCAGCCCTTGCCTCGCACGAACGTGACAGGCAGGCGTTTGCCCACCTGCATGAGGTAGCGGTCCGCAAGCTCGGGCGTGTTCATGGAGTCACCATCGTCCCGATCCCGGCCTCGGTGAACAGCTCGAGCAGAAGGGCGTGCGGCGTCCGGCCGTCGACGATGTGCGCCAGCGGCACCACGTCAAGCGCTCGCAGGCACGCCTCGAGCTTAGGGATCATGCCGCCGGTGACCTCGCCCTCAGCGATCCGCTGGCGCGCGTCGTCGCGTGACATCACAGCGACGACCTTGCCGTCGACGCCCATGACGCCGGGCACGTCGGTCAGGAGCATGACCTTGGCCGCGTTCAGCGAGACCGCGATTTCCGCCGCGACAGTGTCGGCGTTGATGTTGTACGCGTTCCCGTCGTAGCCGAGCCCGATCGAGGCGATGACGGGTATGTAGCCGCGACCGAGGAGCGCCGTGATCGGCTCTTTGTTGATTTGCGTCACGCGGCCGACGTAGCCCATCGATTCGTCGAGCGGCTCCGCGATGATCGTCGGACCGTCCTCGCCGCTCATCCCCACCGCCTGCCCGCCGAGCCGGTTGATGGCGCCCACCAGGTCGGGATTCACCTTGCCCGTCAGCACCATCTTCACGACCTCCATCGTCTTTTCGTCGGTGATCCGCAAGCCTTTCTTGAAGGAGGGCTTCAGGCCCAGCCGCTCGCTCATCGCGCTGATCTCCGGACCACCACCGTGCACGAGGACCGGCAGCATGCCGACGTAGCGCAGCAGCACGATGTCCAGCAGCATCTCGTCGCGAGCCGACTCGATGGCGTTGCCTCCGACCTTGATCACGACGACCTGCCCATGGAAGCGCTTGATGTATGGCAGCGCCTCGACCAGTACCTTCGCTCTCTCTTCAGCTGTCAGCGTCATGTCGTGTAGTCCGCATTGATTCGCACGTATTCCTCCGAAAGGTCGCATCCCCAGGCTTCGGCGTGTCCATCCGCCAGCCCGAGGGTGGCCACGATCTCGATCTCCGGCTGCTCGAACGCGTGGCGCACAGCACGCAGGTCGACGTCCACGCCCGCGCCGCGCGTGAAGACGACCTGTCCTCCGACCGTCAGGTGCAGCTTGTCGAGCGCGAGCTCGGCGCCACTGTAACCGAGCGCGCACACGATCCTGCCCCAGTTGGGGTCTCCGCCATGGACGGCCGTCTTGACGAGACTCGACGACGCAACGGCGCGCGCTGCCATGCGGGCGTCGGCGTCTGACATCGCGTCCGACACCTTGACGGTGATGAGCTTGGTGGCGCCTTCCCCGTCGCGGGCGATCGCGCGAGCGAGCTGCTGCGCGACCTTCAGGAGCGCCGCCTCCAGCTGCTGGGCCTCAGGACTGCCGCCCTGGATCGGATCGTTGCCCGCGGCCCCGTTCGCCAGCACGAGGAAGGTGTCGTTGGTCGAGCTGTCGCCGTCGACAGTGACCTGGTTGAAGCTGCGGTCGGCGATGGACTTGACCATCTTGCCGATGAGGCCGGGCTCGACCGCGGCGTCGGTGGTGATGTACGCGAGCATCGTGGCCATGTTCGGGTGGATCATCCCCGACCCCTTGCACATCCCACCCAGGCGCACCGATTTCCCGCCGACCTCGATCTCGAGCTCCGCCGTTTTGGGCACGAGGTCGGTCGTCATGATCGCTCGCGCCGCGGCGGCTCCACCATCGGGACTCAGGCTGCCGCACGCCTCGGCGATTCCAGGCTTGATCGCATCCATCGGCAGGTAGCGGCCGATCACGCCGGTCGTGCCCACGAGGACCTGCTCCGGGTCGAGGTCGAGCCGGTCAGCCGAAAACTTCGCCATCTGCAGCGCGTCCTTGAACCCTTGGGCGCCGGTGCATGCGTTGGCGTTGCCGGAGATGATCGTCAGGGCCTGAATCCGGTTGTGCTGCAGGTGAAGCTGGTCGATCACCACCGACGCGGACTTGATCTTGTTCGTCGTGAAGACGCCTCCGGCGTCGCACTGAAGCGATGAATGGATGACGCACAGGTCGTCCCGCTGCCCGGTCGGGATAGCCGATGCGCCGGCGGTGAACGCTTTGATGCCGCAAGCCGCAGTCCCGGCGCGAAAGCCCCGAGGAAATGTCACGGCCATTGGGGCGGAAACTCCAGCGCGGTGGTGCGGTCGAAGCCGAACGCGATGTTGAAGCACTCCACGCCCTGGCCGGAAGCGCCCTTGATCAGGTTGTCCAGCGCTGCCGTGACCACCGCCTTCCTGCCCTGGGCCGCGACGTTGACGAGGCACAGGTTGGTGTGGCTCGCGAGCTTAGTCGTGGGCGTCTGGGCGACCACCTTCGTGAACGGCTGGCCCGCGTAGAACTCCCGATACGCGTCCTGCAGCTCGTCGAGCGAGCCCTTCAAGTCGAAGTAGCAGGTGGCGAGGATGCCGCGTGTCATCGGAATGAGGTGCGGGACGAACGTGACGTGCACGTCGCCGTTGCGGCTCAGCTTGCCGAGCTCCTGCGTCAGCTCCGGCAGGTGGCGGTGGCCGCCGATGGCGTAAGCGCCCACCGACTCGTTGACCTCGCTGAAGTGCACGCCCATTCCGGGCGACCGGCCCGCGCCGCTCACGCCCGACTTGGCGTCGACCACGAAGTCGGACGCAGCAAGTCCGGCGGCGACCGCGGGGGCTAGGGCCAGGATCGAAGCTGTTGAATAGCAGCCGGGGACGGCGATCAGCTTGGCGTCCTTGAGCTCACGCTCGTGCAGCTCGGGAAGTCCGAAAACCGCTTTGGCCAGCAGGTCCGGCTCTGGATGCTCCTGGCGGTAATAGACCGGGTACTGCTTTGCATCCTGAAGCCGAAAGTCGGCGCTCATGTCGATCACCCGGGCGCCGGCGTTGAGCCAACCCGCGGCCTTGCTCGCTCCGACGTTGTGCGGCAGGCAGCTGAAAACGACGTCGAGGCCGTTGGCATCCGGCTCAGACCGGAACTCCCCTCTGAGGTCGAGCAGCGGAAAGACTTCGGAGTACGGCTTACCCGCGAACGACCGAGAAGTGAGCTGGGCCAGCTGGACGCCGGGATGCCGGGCGAGCAGACTGACGAGCGTCATCCCGGCATAGCCGTTGGCGCCGGCCACCGCAACCTTCACCTTCCCGCTCATAGGCGCATGAGTATACAGAGAACTGCATAACCATCCGCCGCCTGTTTCCCCCGCGCGGAGTACGATCCGCCCGAAGCAGATGAAGCGCTGGGTAATCGTCCTGGTCGCTCTGATCGTTCTCGCGATGCTTGCTGGAGCACCAGCTTTCGGACCGTATTCGATGCCGGAACCCCCACCGATCATTCACAGCAACCTGCTGTAGGGGCCGCCCATGCGAGCGCGGGCCACTCTGCAAGCTCGTCGCCCCTGGTTCATTGCCGGTGCCCTGGTTTTACTGGTGGCAGCGATTTATTTCGGCGGCCACCAGCTGACCCGACCCCAGTTCATCGATACATCGATCCCGCCCGACTCTCTGAGTCCTGGCGGGTTTGGTGACACAACCGATTTCCGTGTCTTTTTCACGTGGACAGAGGATGGTTATTGCGTTGGACAGTTTCACGTCAAAGCGACTGAAACTGCGACGCAGGTAAGAGTGGGGCCGGTCATCAGCCGCAGATACCTCTACGGCGGCATTTGTGCCGGAGTTGGGACGGTGGAGAACGTGGCCTCGGTCGAATTGAAGCTAGCTTCGGCTCTCGGCAAGCGCGAAGTCGTCCGAGAAAGCGACGGCGCCCCGCTGCCAGTGTTCGTTTACAGGACAAGTCTCGGATGCAACGACGCCATCGCATCGAAAGCCGACCCTCCTGCCGACCTGCCTGTCGTGCTCAACCAGGTGGCGCTGCCAACCGTCAGTGCCTTGCCGGCAAATCGCTCTGGCGAACCGGATCCGAACGCACGCCTTTTCGCCAAGCAGGGACTCTTCGTCGCCTCGGGCGCGTCCTTCGCGCTGCTCGTGCCCGCCGAATGGGTTGGCCGGCTGACCATCGGGTGGGGCAGGCCCGCACTTCGAACCACTCACCTCCTTGTGTCTGGGTGCAAGGCAACCGGATCCCAGGAACGATGGCTTGTCTTTGCGGGTGGCTTCTGGGTGGGCGAACCAGCATGCGTTCCGCTTCTGGTCAAGAGCGCCGGCCAGGAGCAGACGGTTCTGATTGGCGTTGGTGCCGCGTGCCCAGGACAAGCTGCGCCGCCGCCCGGGAATTGATGGACCGACCCGACAGCCCTGTTAAGGCGTTGCAAAGTTGTCCAGGGCGCCTAGCATGAAACAAACGCTTTACGGCAAGCGTCGTCCGGATTCTCGAGGGAGGACATAGATAAGGATGAGCGGAGCCGGTTCTAACTTCCGTACCGAGCTGTCCACGATGCAGGCAGCGTCGCAGCATGTGTTCGACGTCAACGCCCAGATCCAGTCCCAGCTGAGCAACCTGCTGGCGCGACTGGATCCTTTGATGGGAACCTGGCAGGGTTCCGCGGCGACCAGCTTTCAGGTCCTGAAGGAACGCTGGCACCAGGACGCGACCCAGCTCAATGCGTCGCTCCGGGCGATCGGCGACGGGCTGGTCAAGGCCCACGGCAACTACCAGGCGACCGAGGAAGCGAGCCAGCAGAGCTTCACCTCGATCACGCGCAAGCTGGGAGGCTGAGATGAGCGGAGACGGACACATCCAGGTCACCTTCGGGGTCGTCAACGAGGCAGCCATGGACACCGATGCCATCGCCTCCCAGATCGCCCAGCAGCTCGGCGACCTCAAGACCTACCTGGCTCCGCTGGTGGCGAGCTGGTCGGGCGAGGCCTCGGGCGACTTTCAGGCACTGCAGGCCAAATGGGACGCCAGCGCCAACGACCTGAACCAGGTCCTGCGCCAGATCTCACAGTCGCTGCGCGCGGCGGGCGACAACTACTCGAACACGGAGCGCGCCAACAAGCAGATCTGGGGCTGACGACCGATGGGAGACAAGTTCTCTATTGATCCGCAGACCCTCCTGACTGCCTCCGCGCGCTTTTCGGTGGAGAGCGAGCAGCTTGCTTCCGCGTTGAGGCGCCTTCAAGCCAGCCTCCGGCCGCTCAGCGGAATGTGCGGCAACGACGAGCAGGGGCAAAAGTTCGGGTCTGGATACGACCCGAACGCGAAAAACGTCGAGTTGGCGCTTCAGAACCTGTCCACAGGCCTCGATGCCATCGCACGGGGGCTCGATGTGATGGGGATCAACTATCAGGGCAGCGACGCCGCAAGCCAGGTCGTCACGGGAGGCTAGATTGCCCGGCTTCGCTCCGCCAACACCGCATCATCACGACGAATCGCAGAGCAAACAGACACAGATGGGGATCTGGTGGCCGGCGGCGGACTCGGCCAAGCTGCGGGTTGCGGCCCAGGCGTGGCGCGACATGGCTCGCGCGATCGACGGCGTTGACTCTGCCACCCAATCGGCGGTGCTGAACGTGCTGGCCGACAACCAGGGGCCGGCGATGGACGCCTTCGGCGCCTACTGGCAGAAATGGTCAGGTGGCACCGGCTACCTGCCCACCTGCTCTCAGGCCTGCACCGCGATGGGAAAGGCACTTGACGACTATGCGCAAGCAGTCGACGACGCCCGCGTGAAGGTGGAGCAACTGGTCGCCGAGATTGGCACCGCAGTCGTGCTCGGCGTCGTGCTGGGCATATGCACAGTCGGCATCGCCACCGCGGCCGCGGGTGCTGTCTCCGCCGGGCTGATGGCCAGCGCTGCGCTCGTCGGTATCGAGCTCACGGCGACGGCGGGAGGGATCATCGCCGGGGTCCTGGTCGGAGCGACCTTCGGAGCGGTCGAGGCGATGGCGATCGACATCGTCGCCATACAGCCGGAGAAGATCCTCCTCTTTCACGACCAGAAGGACTTCAGCTGGAGCGATGTCCTGCAGTGGGGCGAGATGGGTGCCGCAGGCGGGTTTGTCGGAGGAGCCCTGGGCGCGGGCATCGGCGCCGGAGCCGATGCACTCCCCGCGAGCTTGTCCGCCGCGGCGGCCACGCGCCTGGGACGCGTTGCGTTGGGTGGTGTGGGCGGCGCCGGTACCTCCGTGATCCTCGACGAGGTCCAGTACGGGCAGATCAACCCGCTGGACGTCGCCGCTGGAGCGGTGGGCGGCGCGGCGGGCGGTGGGATTGGGAGCAGGCCGAAGGTCGTGGACTCGAGGCCGGGCTACAGATACAACATGATCGAGGACAACGGACCGCTCGCAAAGATGCCGGGCAATCCGGCAGAGGCATTCGCCGGTGGCCATTACAACGTCCGGACCACCACCGAAACCGAGGTCGTATACAGGGGTGGCGCCGCGGGGGGCGGCAAGAACGCGTACGGACGATGGTTCAGCCTCGAACCGAGCACTTCTCGTGCTCAGGTCAGAATCGAGCTCGCGGTCAAGCCAGATTGGATAGATCCGGTTACCGGGGAGCTCGGGGCCTCGTCACCGGTCGAGTCTCTGTACGCGCTCGAGGTCCCACCTGGTACAACCATGTACGAAGGTCCAACCTCGAACCAGGGCGGCATCTACGTGGGCGGCAGAACCCAGGTTTTCATCCCCGAACCTTGGAATTTCAAGGTGCTCCCGGAGACACCGTTACCATGAGCCGGGTGACGGCGGCGACGGATCGGGCCCGAGTCATCGAGCTTCTTCGCTACGTCGCGTCGGTCCTCACCTCCGAGGGCGAGCGCAACTGGATCCGGCGCATCACCGAGGTGCTCGGGGTGGTCGAGGATGGGAGCCTTGACGACCTGGATGCTCTCAAGAAAGCCGGCGCCCGCTATCGGACGATGTTCGGGCGTGGTGGTTTCGGGGAGTTCTTTGTCTGGCGAGACGCCGTTGACGAGCGGATGGAGGCCAATCGCGAGTACAAGGCGGCGACCGACGAACTGTGGCGCTTGCTCAGCAACGCAAAAGGTTCAAACCGGTAGCCGCTCGACCTTCACAAGATTCCAGACGGCTGCATTGGTTGAGAGCACGTGTCAGTTGAGCCGCTGAATCGCCTCGAAGAGCTCCTCCGGAAGGCGGTGCGCAACCCCGCGGACCGCATTGCGTTTCAGCGCGAATTGCTTCGTGGCCAGCTTTATGTCGTCTGCCGGCTCGACGATCAACATCGGGTCGTGCAGCTGGTGCCCGCAATGGTCGGTGGCGAGTTGGTTATGCCGGCTTATACCGCACACGAGCGGATACTGGAGGCCACCAACGGCAGCCAGCCGTTCGTCCAGCTCCCCACTCCTGACATCCTGCGCAGCCTGCCTCCCACTTCAAAGTTGGTCATCAATCCAGGCGCCTGGGATGGAGTCGCGTTCCAACCTGACGAAGTCAAAGCGCTCCTCGCCCAGCTAGATCCCACGCCGAGTGTCATCCCGAGCGGCACGGAAGTACGACTCGGACACAGCGAGCAAAGCCTCGAGTGGCTGATCGCGGCGCTGACGAAACCATTGACGCAGCTGAACGCGGTCCGGGCGGCTTACGTTGCGTTGATCGAGGTTCCGTCGACAGGCGAGCCTCCACACCCCATCGTCGGGCTGCGTCTATCTGAGGGAGCTGACATGGAAACGGTCATGCGGCCTCTGATGGCAGCCGTCAACGAGGTGGCACGGGGCCCAGTCGACTTCGCGCCGATCGGGAAGGACGGCACTTCGGCGTGGCTGCTGGACAATACCGAACCGTTTTTCCAGCGCCCGACTGAGTTGCGCTAGCCCGGCTCGTTGAAGAAGCAGGACTCCGCGCCGGTGTGGCACGCCGGTCCGGCGGCCTTGACCTTCAGCAGCACAGTGTCGAGGTCGCAGTCCAGCTTCACTTCGAGCACCTCCATTGTGTTGCCCGACGTCTCGCCCTTCCGCCACAGTCCTCGTTCTCGCGAAAGGAACCATGCCTGGCCCGTCTCGCGCGTGCGAGTCCACGCTTCCTCGTCCATATACGCGAGCATCAGCACCTTGCCGGACTCCGCGTCCTGAACCACTGCCGGGACGAGACCCTTCGAAAAGTCCGGTTTCATGGCCTGATCTCCAAACCCATATCGGCCAGCTGCTTCTTCACGTCCGCGATGGAAAGCTCACCGAAGTGGAAGACGGACGCCGCCAGCACCGCTTCGGCTCCCCCGTCCGTCAGTGCCTGATGCATGTGCTCGACAGTTCCTGCGCCGCCTGACGCGATGACCGGCAGGCGCACGGCCGACGTGATCGCTTTGAGCAGCCCGATGTCATACCCCTCGTGGGTTCCGTCCTTGTCCATCGATGTGAGCAATATCTCCCCCGCTCCCAACTTCTCACCCAGCACGGCCCATTCCACGGCGTCGCGGCCCGCCGGCTTCCGCCCGCCGTGGCTGAACACCTCCCAGCCCGGAATCTCCACCTGGCGGCGCGCGTCGATGGCGAGCACGACGCACTGGGACCCGAACACCTCGGCGCACCGCGTGATCAGCTCGGGGTCTTCGAGGGCCGCCGTGTTGACGGACACCTTGTCCGCGCCGTGCGTAAGCAGCTCGGCCATGTCCTCCACGCTGCGCACACCGCCGCCGACGGTGAGCGGGATGAAGACCTGGTCGGCAGTGCGCTCGACAGCGTCGAGCAGGATCTTTCGCGCGTCGGAGGATGCGGTGATGTCGAGGAAGACGATCTCGTCAGCACCCTCGCGGTCGTAGTTCGCCGCCAGCTCCGCCGGATCGCCCGCGTCGCGCAGGTCATTGAACTTGACGCCCTTGACCACACGTCCCTCGGTGACATCGAGACAGGGGATGATTCGTTTCGCGGGCATCAGCTGCAGAACCCCACGAAGTTCTTGTAGATCTGGAGGCCGTCCGGCCCGCTTTTCTCCGGGTGGAACTGCGTCCCCATCACGTTGCCTCGAACCGCTGCCGCCGCCGGCGAGTATTGGCTCCACGCGATCGCGAGGTCCGAAGACTCCGGCGTGAACGAGTGCACGAAGTAGAAGTAGGAACGGTCCTCGATCCCCGACAAGAGCACTGCTTCGTCGCTCTTGGCAAGGCGGCACCACCCGATCACGGGCAGGCGGGGGCTCTCCTTGACCTCGACGACTTTTCCCGGCAGCAGCCCGAGGCCCTCGTGGCGGCCGTGCTCTGTCGATTCTTCAAACAGAAGCTGGTATCCAAGGCACACACCAAGCAGCGGTTTGCCTCTTCTAGCGAGCTCCACGATGCGGCGCCCCAACCCGTGCTCCGATAGCTTTTCCAGCGCCGGCGCGAACGCGCCCACGCCCGGCAGGACCAACCCGTCGGCACGCTCGAGGTCGTCCGGGTCGGCGGTGAGCTTCGGCTCGGCACCGACGTGCACGAGCGCCCGCTCCACGGACCGCACGTTGCCCACTCCGTAATCGACGATGGCGATCAATCGAGCACACCTTTGGACGAGGGCACGCCCGCAATGCCGCCGGGCGCCATCGCCTGTGAAAGTGCAAGGCCGAGCGCCTTGAACGTCGCCTCGGCGATGTGGTGCCGGTTGCGACCGCGGATCACGTCGACGTGGATCGTGGCGCCCAAGTGGATGGAGAGCGCCTTCCAGAATTCTTCGATCACCTCGGATTCGAGCGTCCCGATACGGCCGCGCAGCGTGACGTTGTAAGACAGGAATGGACGCTTGCCGAGGTCGATCACGACGCGCGCGAGTGATTCGTCAAGCGGCGCGTAAGCCGAAGCGAAGCGCGTGATGCCGGCCCGATCACCGAGCGCCTGCGACAGCGCCTGGCCGACGACGATGCCGGCGTCCTCCACGAGGTGATGCGCGTCGACGTGCAAGTCGCCCGAGCCCCGAAGCGTGATGTCGAAGCCGCCGTAGCGCGCGACCTGCTCGATCATGTGGTCGAGGAAGGCGAGGCCGGTGGCGACCTTGATGCGCCCTTTTCCGGCGAGGTCAACTTTCGCCGTCAGGCGCGTCTCCTTCGACTTGCGCGCCACTTCTCCTTTCCTGATTGCTTTACTCAAGCCTCACCTCCAAAATCCCCACGAACTCGGAGGCTTCGCCGTGAGTTCGTGGGGACCCCTTACTCAAGGCGAACCTCTACTGCGTGAGCGTGTGCGGTCAGCCCTTCGAGCTGCGCGAGCCGCACCGTCGCTTCCTTCAACATCTCCAGATCCCCGCGATTCAAGCTCAAGACGCTGGTGCGCTTCATGAACGTGTGCACGCCGAGCGGCGATGCGAACCTCGCCGCGCCAGAGGTCGGCAACGTGTGGTTCGGCCCAGCGACGTAATCCCCCAGCGGCACCGTGGCGTAAGGCCCGACGAACACAGCGCCCGCATTCTCGACCTGCGTCGCGCGCTCGCTCGCGTCGTCGGTGACGATGAGCAGGTGCTCCGGGGCGAAGTCGTTGGCCAGGTGCATCGCCTGGTCGAGGTCTTCGGCGACGACGATGCAGCAGTTCGCCTTGCGGATGATCTCTTCGCGCTCCAGCCCGCCGACCAGGCTCTCGAACTCTTCCTCGACCCGGTCCGCCAGGTGAATCGAGGCGGTGACGAGCACTGCCCACGCAAGCGGGTCGTGCTCCAGCTGCGCAGCCAGGTCCGCGGCGACGAAATCGGGCCGCGCGTGCTCGTCGGCGATGACCATCACCTCGGTCGGGCCGGCGATGCCGTCCACACCGACAGCGCCGAACACCTCGCGCTTGGCGAGCGTCACGTAGATGTTGCCGGGGCCTGCCACGACATCCACGCGAGGGATGGTGGTGGTCCCGTAGGCCAGCGCGGCGATCGCCTGCGCTCCGCCGATCCTGTAGACGGCGTCCACCCCTGCGATGTGCGCGGCGGCGAGGATGGCCGAAGGGACGCTGCCGTCGGCCCTCGGCGGCGTGGCCAGCACCACCTCTGACACCTTCGCGATCCGAGCTGGAATCACGGTCATGAGCACTGTCGACGGATAGGCGGCGCGACCTCCAGGGGCATAAAGGCCCACGCGGCGGACGGGCCGGGTGAGCAGCTTGAGTCCCGGCGGGCCGCTCGAAGCCGACTGCTGCTGCCTGGAGTGGAAATCGCGGATGCGCTGAGCCGCGAACTCGAGCGCCGCGCGATCCGCCGGCGCCAGCCTGTCCGCTGCCGCGGCGAGGTCTCCATAGGGGACCTCGAACGTCTCGTCAAGACCCGGCTCCCAGCCGTCAAATTTCGTGCCCAGCTCGCGCAGCGCGTGGTCGCCCTCGGCCGCGACCCGGGCGCAGATGTCAACCACGACCGCCCGCTCCTTGCTGAACTGCGAAAGGTCGAGGCGCCGCCGGGACATCGGAGAGTCGAGCCACGAGCCGGTATCGAATCGTTTCACGGTCACTTTTCGACGGCCTCTCTAAGGCGGCCGACCGCCGCCTGCACCCTTTCGGTGCGGGTCTTGAGGCTTGCCTGGTTCGCGATCAGCCTCGCCGTCGAGGCACCAAGCGTCGCCGCTATGCGCAGCCGGTTCTCCTTGAGCGTGCGGCCGGTCGCCGTTAGGTCGACGATCGCATCAACCAGTCCGACCTGTGGGGCGAGCTCGACTGAACCATGGAGTTGAACGACCTCAACCGCCTGCCCTCGCGCCTCGAACCACGCGACGGCGGTGCGCGGATATTTCGTCGCCACACGAAGCTGCGGCGGCCACGTCTCCGGTCCGTTGAGCTTCGACGCCTCAGGCACCGCAAGGACCATGCGGCAGCCCCCGAAGCGAAGGTCGACCAGCTCGTAGTGCGCTCCCGGCGTCTCCCAGAGGATGTCCTTGCCGACGATCCCGAGATCGGCGGCGCCATGGTCCACGTAGGCGGGGACGTCGGCCGGCCGCACGAGGATCACGCGGACGCCGGACCGGTCCACCATCAGCTGGCGGCCGAGCAGCTCTGCGCTCAGCCTGGCGAGGCCTGCGCGCGACAAGAGGCGCAAGGCGCCCGGCATCAGGGCACCCGTTGGGACCGCGATAGACACCTTTGAGGTGGCTGTCATGCGAGGCCTCCCGCGAGGCGCCCGGCCACCTGCTCAGGTGGAAGCGTCTTGGTCCGGCCGCCGCGCGCGGTCCACGAGACCGTCGCCCCACTCCGGCAGTGGATCAGGTTGACCGCGCCCACGGCCTGCCACCACGCCTTGGCCTGCGCCTGGTCCCTCGCCTGCGTGTCGACGACCGCGCGCATCCCGAACAGGCGCAGGGTCGAGCCCAGCTTCAGCGCTGTCGTCAAGCCTGACCCGGTCCATGCCACCGCCGCGTCGATCTGCGGCAGCGCCGGTGGGCGGGGAGCTCGCGTCAGCATCTCCCAGATCAGGTCGAGCTGGACGACGAATCCGGTGGCCGGCGCGGCGCGTCCGAAGCGCTCGAGCAGGCCGTCGTACCGCCCACCCTGCGCGACGGGACGCCCCACCTCCGGGCCGTAGCCCTCGAAGATGATGCCCGTGTAGTAGTCGAAGTCGCGGATGGCGCCGAGGTCCAGGCTCACCACCTCACCGAGGCCATGCGCGACCAGGAGCTTCTGGACTTCGGCGAGCTCCGCGAGCGCGCGCTCCGATCTCTTGTTGCGGACGAGGCCGCCCGCCGTTTCGAGCATCTCGGAGCCTCCACGCAGCGCGGGAAATCGCAGCAGGAGCTCGTGCTCGGCCGAGCGCAGCGGCGTCTTGTCGAGCAGGGCTTCCAACGCGACGAAGTCCCGCGCGGCAAGCGCGGCCCGGACTTGCGCCTTGACCTCGTCCGGCAGCTTGACCGCGTCCATGATCCCCTGGAAGAACTCGGCATGCCCCACGTCGACCTGGTAGCGCTGCACGCCGCTCGCCTGCAGGCAGCGCGCGGCCAGCGCGATGACCTCGGCGTCGGCCACGGGACCTGGAGCGCCGACCAGCTCGGCCCCGACCTGGTACGTCTCGCGCCGCTGCTGGAAGCCGCCCTCGTCAGTAGATAGGACGGGACCCGCGTAGCAAAGACGCAACGGCAGCGCGGATCCGCGAAGCTTGCCCGCGACGAGCCGCGCCACCGGCACGGTGCGCTCGCCGACCAGCGCGAGGACCTCGCCTCGTGCGTCCGCGAACTTGAACAGACGCCGGCGCTGCTCGGCGCCGATCCCCAGCTCGAGCACGTCGGTGCTCTCGACCATCGGTGTGATCACGTGCCGGTAGCCCCACCGGCGCATCTCGGACAGGACCGATTCCTGCGCGTCGCGCAAGACCTCGGCTTCCAGAGGGAGGCGGTCCCGGAACCCGGGAATCCCGCCGAGCTGCGGAACTACTCCCGAACTATCGCCGGTGAAGAGACCTCCGGGCCGCGGCCAGGGGAGTCTTGCTACTTGTCATCTTCATCTTCGTCGTCATCATCGCCGTTCGCGTCGGCGTCCTCGCTGAAGTCGACAACCTCGGTCTCGTCCTCGACAGCGTGCATGCCCTCTTCCAGTTCGTCGGAGACTGGAGCCTCGACCAGCGTCTCCTCGTCGTCCTCGGTGAAGACCTCGGCCCCGCTCCCGCGTGAGAGCAGGCTCTCCTTTGTATAAGGACGGAACTCGACCTCGCGCTTGCGCCGGATCGCGAAGCTGGGCTTGCCGGCGAACTTGGGGTCCTGGTAGGTCTCGCGGACGATCAGCTTCACGGTGCTGCCGTCGCACGCGGTGACGCCGCCCTGGTACTTGTTGCCCCCGCGCATGAACTTGATCAGGCGCCGCGCCATCTTCGCTTCGAGCGTACCCAGCCTGACCCCGCGTGACGTCTCGGCGACGATGCCGTCTCCGTCGATCTTCAGCTCGGCGATGTCGCCGGCTGCGACCTTGGAGCAGATGTCGGGGCTCGAGCCCTCGACCTGAGTGATCACGGTCTTGCCCATCTCCTCGACGAAGAGGTTGAGGTCGACCTTCGTGCCACCGACCTTCAGGCCTTCCTTCTGGTGGAGCAGCGTGTTGAGGCGCGCCGCGTTCTTCTTCGCTATCGAGTTCATTGGATTGAGCTTGAGGGCGACCTCGTAGGCGGCCTTCGCGTCCTTCAACTTGCCGAGCTCCGACAGCGCCTTGCCCAGGCGGTTTTGCGTCTCCTCATCCCCACCGAAGCTCTCGACGATGAACTTGTTGAGCTTCACCGCCTCATCCCACTTACCGGCGATCGCCAGCTGGACAGCCTCGTCCGCATACTGCGAACGCGGCTTCAGGTGCTCGCCGGTTTCGGTCTTCAAAATGCGGGGCTCCTAGGTGACCTGCGCCGGGGCGGCATGGTGCATTGCCCGGCTGGGAAGGGGATGTCGAGTATAAGTAATCACCTGGTGCGACCACATATTCAAGTCCTCGGCGCCGCCATGCTCGCCTCTTTGCTCGCCTTTCTGCTCGCCTTGCCCGCCTGTCTTGGCGTCCCGGCGGCGCCAGTGGCCAAGACGATCACGATCGGGGTGGACCTTCCCCTCACCGGCGATGAAGGCCGCGCGGGGCAGAGCACGCTCAACGGCATCCGCTTTTTCGTCCATGAGCACCCGACGCTGAACGGCTTCACGATCGTCCTCGACGCCCGCGACGACGCAACCAGCGGCCTGCGGGACTCATCACGAGGCGTGAAGAACCTCAAGGCGTTCATCGCCGACCCTCGTGTGGTCGCGATGTTAGGCCCGTTCGATTCCAGCGTCGCCCGCGCCCAGATCCCGATCGCCAACGAGGCCCACATGGCGATGGTGAGCCCGGCCACCAGCAGCCGGTGCCTGACCAAGGAACCGTACCTGCCCACCACCTTGAACCCTCATCGCACCCCGACCTCTTGCACGGACGCGGGCCTGCCCGCTCCCAGCGAGCTCCGGCCGACGGGGGTCAACAACTACTTTCGGCTGTCCACCACCGACGAGCTCCAGGGCCCCGCCGCCGCCGACTACGCCAGGAAGCAGCTGAAATTGATGAGGGTTGCGGTGGTCAACCACCGTGAGGCTTACGGGCAGCTGCTGGCGAACAGCTTCACCGCCAGGTTCAACAAGCTCGGTGGCACCGTCGTCGCCCGCCAGGAGGTTGATCCCGCGGCGGCGAGCATAGACCTCACCTCTTTCCTGGAGGGCGCCAAAAAGAAAGGCGCGCAGGGGGTTTACTTCGGCGGGGTGGCCGCCAACCACGGCTGCGAGGTGCGCCACCAGATGGCGAGCGTGTTCGAAATCGGCGCCGGGACTCCGTTCCTGGGCGGTGACGGGATCGCTCTGGACCCCACATGCGTTCGCGACGCGGGGGCGAACGCTCCAGGGGTCTACGCCACCGTGCCCGCCCCCGACCCGGAGCAGATCGACAGCGCGCAGCACCTCATCCAGGCCTTCAAGGCCCAGTACGGCCGACCTGGCGATTTCGGCCCCTACACGATTGCGGCGTATGACGCGACAGGAGTCCTGTACTACGCGCTCGAACGCGCGATCAAGGCGTCGGGAGGCAACGTTCCGTTTCGCGACACCGTCGTCACCCACCTGGCGGCGACCACCTCTTTCACAGGCGCGACAGGGACGTTTGGCTTCGATCCCGATGGCGACACGACGCAGCGGCTGGTATCGATCTTCAAGCCCGCCGGCACCGATCCCCGCGCGGGCTGGAAGTGGGTCGATACCGTCAGTTATACCGCCGCACTCCCATATTGATACAGCGGTTTCCTGATCTTCGAGCCAAGCTGGCCAAGTTCGGCAACCCGATGTTAAAGTTCGGTGCGGAGTAGTGGTTCGGCCACCCATAGTGGCCGCATTCGCCGCCGGCGCACTCTCGCCCCCAATCAGACGAAAGGCTGAAGCGGGAAGAGGGCGGCGAATGAGGGGAGTTAGGCCCGGCTGAGTTTGGGCTGCCTCCCATAAACATAAGGGGGAACCACATGGTTCGAGCTAGGGGACTCGCAGTCCTCATCGCGGCGACCTTCGTCGCATTCGCCTGCGGCCCAACGACCGGGGGCACAACCAAAGGTGAGATCAAGATCGGATCTGACCTGCCGGTGTGTACTGTCGGCGGCCAAGCAACCCAGAACGGCGTTCAGTTCGCGATCGACACGAAGAACAAAGCTGGTGGGGTAGAGGGCTACACCATCAAGTTCCAGGGCTTCGACGACTGCCGCCAGGCGGCCTACTCGGCCGACGCCGGCGTCGAGAACGTCCAGAAGATGCTGGGCGACAACAAGTTCCTGGGCATGATCGGACCTTACAACTCAGCTGTGGCCAAGGCGGAG